>CAMAXG010000001.1 GCA_945862225.1 Thermoflexus hugenholtzii JAD2
CAGCGCGACAAGGGTCGCGGCCCAATCGCCACCGTGATCGTGCAGACGGGCACCCTCCGTGTTGGCGACCATATGGTCGTCGGCGCCATCTCCGGGAAGGTTCGCTCGTTGGAGTCGACCGATGGGGGCCGAATCAAGGTGGCCGGCCCTTCGACAGCAGTAGTCGTTTCTGGCCTTCCCGAGGTGCCCGTTAGCGGTGAGATCTTCCGTATTGCAGCAGACGAGAAGGAGGCCCGCGCCTGGTCTGAGGCCGCCGCCGACGCCACGAGCGCTGGGCGTGATAGCGGCCACGCCACGATGGAGGACCTCTACAAGCGCATCCAGTCTGGAGCGGGCAAAGAGGTCCGCGTCATCCTGAAGTCCGACGTGGCCGGATCACTCGGCGCTATCGAACATCAGCTCGAGAAGATGCAGAGCGATGAGGTGCGCATCAACGTGCTCCTCTCCGCCGCGGGGGAGGTCACCGAGAACGACATCCTGCTCGCCTCAGCCTCCGATGCAATCGTGCTCGGCTTCACCACCACGCTCACCCCGGGGGCGCGTCGCATGGCCGAAACGAACAAGGTTGACGTGCGCCTCTACGAGATCATCTACGAACTTGCCGACGATATGAAGGCCGCGCTCGAAGGCATGCTGGATCCTGAGAAGTCAGAGGTTGTTGAGGGGCGTGCCGAAGTGAAGCAGCTCTTCCCTGGAAAGGGCTTCGTCATTGCCGGATCGATCATTCGCGAAGGCCGCGTAACCCGTGGTGCGAAGGTACGCGTCATGCGCGGCGGCAACCTGGTTGCTACCGACGTGATCGAATCACTTCGACGCTTCCGTGATGACGTCCGTGAGGTGAAAGAGGGCCAGGAGTGCGGCATTGGCCTTGGCGCTTCGGTCACCGTGCAAGAGGGCGACATCTTGGAGATTATCGGCGAGAAGTCAACGAGGCGGACCCTCTAAGCATGTCTGAGCGGATGCCCCGTGTCGACGAGCTTCTTCGAGAAGAGATCAGTGCCCATATCGGACGATCTCTCAGCGATCCGCGGCTTGGCTTTGTGACCGTCACCTCCGTCTCCACGTCACCGGACCTGCGACACGCCAAGGTGTTTGTCAGCACGATCGGTAGTGAAGAGCAGCGCGTTGCCTCACTTGCAGCACTGAAGAGTGCCGCTTCGCACCTTCGCACCGTGATCGGCAAGGGGCTGCGCATCCGGCGCGTTCCCGATCTGCACTTTGAACTTGACGAGGCAGGGGATCGCGGTGCACGCATTCAGCAGCTACTCGGAAGCATCGCTGACGGCGGACTCCCACCCGAAACACTCTCGCCGCTGCCAGCACCAACACGCACGGGCGTTGAAGAGAAGAGCCGAAGGAGCAAGGGATGAGCGAGCAGGGGACCGTTCACGCAGCTGAATACCTGCAGCGTGCCGATGCACTCCGACCGGCAGCACGCGCTGCTGTTCCTGCAAACGTGTTGGAGGCGCTTCGTTCTGCAAAGCGGCTGTGGATTGTGCCGCATGAGCGACCAGATGCCGATGCACTCGGTGCGGCACTTGGTCTTAAGGCGATTCTCGGGCAGTTTGGCGCTGAGGTAGCCGTAGTTAGCTCCGACGCTCCGCCAGCCGTATACGACGTAATCCCAACCATCGCTGAGGTTGCTCTTGAGGCGCCCACCTGGCAGCCGGATGCGATCGTGCTCGTCGATTGCGCCGATCCGAAGCGGGCCGGCCGCATCGGCGAACTGATCATTGCCCTCCCAGCCTCTACGCCACGCATCCTGATTGATCACCATGTTTCCAACGAGACAACTTGGCCGCTCGCTTGGGTTGATGCGCGCGCCGCAGCTACCTGTGAATTGGTCAGCCTCATCGCCCTAGCGCTCGGAGCAGACCTCTCCGTTGATGGGGGGAGGCTCGCGACGACGCTTGCAGCGGGCGTGATCATGGACACCGCGACCTTCCAGCATGGCAACACCACACCCCGAACCCTTGAGGTGGGCGGGCTTCTTCTTGCAGCCGGCGCGCCGATCAGCGAGATCTCCCGAAAGATCTACCGTTCAAAGCCGCTCGCGCAGGTCCAGCTCCATGCGCGTGTTCTGGCGAGCTTGAACACCACGGATGATGGCCGCACCGTGTTCGCCACGATGATGCTGGCCGACCTTACCGAGTCTGGGGCAACGCCCGAGATGAGCGAGGGAATTGTCGATTCTCTCGCGCATGTGTCCGAGGCTGATGTTGCGATCTTCTTCAAAGAGGATGGCCCAGCCACCGCGCGCATCTCTGTGCGCACAAAGGGTGAAGGACCTGATGCGACCGCGATCGCGGGCGCATTTGGTGGTGGCGGACATGCCCGCGCGGCAGGTGCCACGATTGAACGTCCCGTGAACGAAGCTCTCACCCTGGTGCTTGCGCGCGTGACGGAGCTACGCGCACACAACGTAGCGGGCTGAGCGAATGGCGCGGCGACGGCCGAGCACGCCAGGCATCGACGGGGTCCTTCTCGTCGATAAGCCGAATGGCCCGACCAGCCACGACATCGTGGCCAAAATCCGCCGGATGGCGGGCCAGCCACGCATCGGCCACGGCGGTACCCTCGACCCATTTGCCACAGGCCTCTTAGTGCTTGTCCTGGGCCGCGCGACGCGCCTAGCGAGCATGCATCTCGGCGGCGAGAAGCGCTACGAGGCGACCTTCTCGTTTGGTGGCGCAACCACAACAGATGATCTCGATGGCGAGCGCATCGGGGCCCCTGGAGCACCGCCCTCGCAGGCGGCAATCGATGCGCTGCTGCCGCGCTATCGGGGCGCCTTAGAGCAGGTACCACCGTCACACTCCGCAAAGCGCACAGACGGCGTACGCGCCTACGAACGTGCGCGTGCAGGGGAGGTAGTTGAGCTGGCACCGCGTCCGATTGAGATCAAGCGGTTCGACCTGCTCAGCTGGGACGGCTCTCATGCCGAGGAGCCGCTCATGCATGCACGGCTTGACGTGAGTTCCGGCACCTACATTCGCGCGATCGCACGAGACCTTGGCCGCGATGCAGGGAGTGGGGCACACCTCGTTGCGCTTCGTCGCGTTGGCTCTGGTGTCTTTGCAGTGGGGGAGGCGCACACCATGGAGCAGATCGCCGCCGCTGCACTAGCGGGTGAGCTGCGCAACCTGCTGCTGCCGCTCGACGCTGGGCTCGACCACATCGCCGCAACGGAGGTTGGCGAGAAGGGTGCAGCACTGCTACGCGACGGCATCGCACTCCCCGTCGGCATGCTGGACAGCGCCGGTCAGGAGACGGCAGAGGGGAGCCCTCTACGGCTGCATGTGCATGGCGCGATCGCTGCGTTCGGTCGTCGCACGGCATTTGGCGCGCAACCTGAGCGCGTCTTCATCGAATCAAACGCGCTGGTAGGGCAACGCCTGTGAAGCGGGTGGTCGGTTGGGATGAGTTGGCGTTGGAGATTTCGTCAGTAGAAGGCGCTCCTGGATCAGTCCTAACCCTTGGGGTCTTTGATGGACTGCATCGAGGGCATATGCGCCTGCTCGCCGCGGCTGAGCGGCTTGCTCGGTCGGCAGGGCTCCGCCGCGTGCATATTGGCTTCACACCACACCCCGACCTGCTGATGCGAGGCGCAACGCCTCTCCAGCTCCTTGACGCCGGTGAACTCGAGCTCCGCATGGCTGCGGCGGGCGTTGACCTTTGGTGCGACCTCCCCTTTACGGCAGAGACGCGTGACACGCCGTGGGAGCGCTTCATCGAGCGGCTGGTTGGGGTGACGGCGGCGAAGAGCATCGTCCTCTCCCCAGAATCCGCATTCGGCAAGGGTCGGCAGGGGACGCTGCCCACCATCCGGGCCTGGGGGGCTGCGCACGGACTGCAGGTGCATCCGGTGGCCGAGGCGATCGCTGGTGGCATGCCCATTCGGAGCACCCGTATCCGGGAGGCCATTGTGGGCGGGGACCTCACAGGGGCGGCGCGCCTCCTCGCTCGACCCTACGCCCTCGTAGGCACGCTCCAGGGTGACCAGATCCGCCTCCAGCCCAGCGAGGCTGCCGTACCACCCCCAGGGGTGTATCGGGCTCGCGTTGGGGTTGCGGGGCGCCCAGAGGGACGACTTCCCCTCGTGGGTCGGCTCACCACCGTACGTGTCGATGCGGATGGGCTGACTATCACGCTCGTGCGACCAGATGCCGCAGATCGACGCTTTGAGGGGGGCCCGATACGGGTCGCCCTGCTTGGGGGGAGCCTCCAGGCGTAGATTTGCTACCCTATGCACATCCAAGATGTGATGAAGAGATGAGGGGTGCCCTTGGAGCACCTCCGATGTAAGGAGAACCACCACTTGCCACTAGACCAAGCAACAACCGCACGCATCGTTGCAGACAACGGGCGTCACGGTACTGACACTGGGTCCGCAGATGTCCAGATCGCACTCCTCACGGAGCGCATTCAGGGCCTTACGGCGCACCTACAAACCTTTAAGCAGGACAACCACTCGCGCCGCGGGCTCTTGAAGCTCGTCGGTCAGCGACGTCGACTGCTTACTTTCCTTAAGCGTGAAGATGCAGCGCGCTACGCCGCGCTCTCCGAGAAGCTCGGACTTCGTCGCTAACCACCCCCCGGCCTTTGGCTGGGACTACATCGGCACGCTGACGGAAGAACCGCCAGCGGCCTGACAGGAGAACAGAATGAGCAACATCACCAGCGTATCCGCCGAGTTCGGCGGTCAGACCCTCACGATTGAAACAGGCCGAATGGCCCGCCTTGCCGGTGGCGCAGTCACCGTTCGCTACGGCGACACCGTGGTCCTTGGTACTGCAAACCGCAGCGAGCCACGACCAGGCCTCGACTTCTTCCCACTCACGATTGAATTCGAAGAGCGCATGTACGCCGCGGGGAAGATTCCAGGCGGATACATCAAGCGCGAAGGGCGAGCTTCTGAGAATGCAACGCTCTCCGCTCGTTTGACCGACCGACCGATTCGACCACTCTTCCCAGAGGGGTACAAGGACGACGTGCAGGTTGTGATCACCGTGCTGAGCGCGGACCAGGAGAACGACCCAGACATTCTCGGAACGCTTGCCGCCTCTGCCGCACTGACGATCTCCGAGATCCCATTCCTTGGGCCAATCGGCGCAGTGCGCGTCGGCATCGTGAACGGTGCCTTTGTCATCAACCCAACCTTTGATCAGCTCAAGGAGAGCGATCTCGACTTGGTGGTCTCAGGCACAGTCAGCGCGATCATGATGGTCGAGGCTGGCGCAAACCTGATCACCGAAGACAAGATGGCCGAGGCCATTGAATTCGGACACAACGCCATCAAGGCGCTCGTTGCCCTGCAGGAGGAGCTCCGCGCCAAGGTTGGCAAGGAGAAGCGCGTTCCCTACATCGAGCCAAGCACCGACAGCGTGCTGGCGTTTGCTGAGGCAGCCGCGAACGGCGGCACCTTTGTAATCGTTGACACTGAGACGACCGGCCTTGATTCGAAGATTTCGGATCTTGTCGAAGTCGCTGCAGTGAAGATCAAGGGTGGCAAGATCACCGACCGCTGGAGCAGCTTTGTTGACGCCGGCAACGGTATCGTCGGCGCCCAGATGCACGGCATCACCAACAAAGACATAAAGGGCGGCCTGACGCCAAAGGCGGCAGCCGAGAAGATTGCTGAATTCGCCAAGGGTGCAATCCTTGTCGGACACAACCTTGGCTTTGATGTTGCCTTCCTCGACGAGGCACTCGGCAAGGGTCGCACCTTCGCGACCGAGCAGGGGAGCTACCTCGACACCTACGTCCTCTTCAAGGAGGCGTACCCAGAGAGCGAGTCGTTTAAGCTCGGAGATCTCGCACGCGTCTATGGCGCAGCGACAACCCCGAACCATCGAGCCGCTGCTGACGCTGAAGCGACGGCAGAGCTCTTGCTGATTCTCGCCAACGAACTCCCAGGTCGCCTCGCGGCGCTCAAGGAGGGGATTGCTGATTCGATCCGCGCCGCACGCAGCGGTAAGGGCGAGCCAAAGGCGATCTTCGAGGCGGCACGTCGCAAGGCGCGCGTCGGCAAGAACCTCTTCGGCTGGATGCATAAGAAGACGGCGCGCAGCCTCACGATGAAGGAGGGAATCCGCCTCGACGGCCGTAAGGCTGATGAGATCCGCAAGATCTCGGTAGAGGTTGGCCTTCTCCCGCGCGCACACGGCTCAGGCCTCTTCACCCGCGGTGAGACCCAGGCGTTGAGCGTGGCAACCCTTGGCCCAGTGGCACAGGGGCAGCGTCTCGACACGATCTCGCCGATCACCGAGAAGCGCTACATCCACCACTACAACATGCCGCCATACAGCACCGGCGAGAACAAGCCGATGCGTGGTCCAGGGCGACGCGAGATTGGGCACGGAGCCCTTGCCGAGCGCGCACTGATCCCAGTGCTCCCATCGATCGAGGAGTTCCCGTACGCCATCCGAGTCGTCTCGGAGTGCGTGACCTCCAACGGATCGACCTCAATGGCCTCAACCTGTGGCTCGAGCCTCTCACTCCTTGATGCCGGCGTGCCGCTCAAGGCGTCGGTCGCTGGTGCTGCAATGGGCCTGATGTCGGAGCCAGATGGCGAGTTCATCGTCCTCACGGACATCCTCGGCAAAGAGGATGCCTTCGGCGACATGGACTTCAAGGTGACGGGAACCCGCACAGGGATCACCGCCTTGCAGATGGACATCAAGGTGCAGGGGATTAACGGGGCGATCATTCGCACCGGCCTCAAGGACGCGCTCGCTGCGCGCCTCGAGATCCTCGACAAGATGGACGCGATCATCAGCACCGCTCGACCAGAGCTCTCTGATTTCGCTCCACGCATCACCACGATCAAGATCAATCCGGAGAAGATCCGCGACATCATTGGTAAGGGTGGCGCGGTCATCCGCAAGTTGCAGGATGACTTCCAGGTCAACATCAATGTGCAGGACGACGGCACCGTGCAGATCGCTTCGGCTGACCCAGAGCGCACCAAGGGCGTCCTTGATGCGATCAACGGGATCACCAAAGAGGTTGAGCTCGGCGCGCTCTACATGGGCAAGGTCACCCGCATCATGGGCTTCGGCTGCTTCGTTGAGATCCTTCCAGGCAAGGAAGGCCTCGTACGCATCGGCGAGCTTGCCGACTATCGTGTGAACACGGTCGAGGATGAGGTCGCCGTTGGCGACGAGATCATGGTTGTGGTCACCGAAGTTGACCGCCAGGGTCGTGTAAACCTGTCGCGCCGCGCCGCCATGCAGCGTCACAAGGCCACGCCTCAGGAGTAAGCGTGCCCTTTCACTCTAGAAACACCACTGAGGACTTGCGGTCAACCCGCAGGTCCTCAGTCGTATACTGGGCATCATGAGCAACTCAGCAAACCCAGAGGGCTACGTTGTCGCCGTCCTCGGCGCAACCGGACTCGTTGGGCAAACCATGATCTCGGTACTTGAGGAGCGCAACTTCCCCGTGCGCCAACTTGTTCCACTTGCTTCGAGCAGTGGTGGCCGCACTGTACGTTTCCGTGGTGCAGATATCCCCGTGCAACAGGTTCAACCTGAATCATTCTCTGGCGTCGACATCGCCATCTTTAGTGCCGGGGGGGCCGCAAGCTTGACGTATGCGCCGGAGGCTGCTGCTCGAGGATGCGTCGTTGTCGATAACTCCAGCGCCTGGCGCATGGATGCAAAAGTTCCGCTCGTTGTCTCCCAGGTAAATCCGGACGCACTGAAGGCCCACAACGGAATCATTGCGAACCCGAACTGCTCAACGATGCAACTTGCGCCACTCCTCAAAGCACTCTCTGATGCAGCCGGACTGGAGCGCGTCGTCGTAGCAACCTACCAGGCGGTTTCTGGTGCGGGCGGGAAATCCGTAGACGATCTCATTCAGCAGCGCGCTGCGGTCGTGAGCGGCGGCACACCCGCTTCGACTATCTACCCACACGCCGTCGTATCGAGCCCAATCCCTGCCATCGACGTATTCCTCCCTGATGGTTCCACCAAAGAAGAGACGAAGGTCGTGAACGAGAGTCGAAAGATTCTCGACCTTCCAAATCTCCGCATCTCGGCAACGGCAGTACGTGTTCCGGTGGAGCGCAGTCACTCTGAGGCTGTGCATGTGGAGCTCTCCCGTGCACTCAGCCCCGACCAGGCCCGTGCCGCTTTTGCTTCGATGCAGGGGGTAACCGTTGTTGATGACCCCGCGAACCATTCGTACCCACTGGCGGCCGCCGCAGCGGGTAGTGACGAGATCTACGTGGGACGTGTCCGCACTGATGCCAGCGTTGAGCATGGGCTGGCCTTTTGGGTGGTGAGCGATAACGTCCGTAAGGGCGCAGCAACGAACGCCGTGGAAATTGCCGAACTCCTAGTCAGCATGGACCTGGTCCATGGAGCGAACCACGACGCCTAGCCGGGTCGCTCTCGAGCTCGCCTCGGTAGCCCGCGACGCCTCCACCTGTACGGCGTGCGGCCTCTCGGAGACGCGAACGCAGGCGGTCCCCGGAGAGGGGAGCCCGACCGCAGCGCTGGTCTTTGTCGGGGAGGCTCCTGGGGCACGAGAGGACCTGGCTGGCCGACCATTTGTTGGGGCCTCTGGTCGCCTCCTGGATGACCTCCTGGCTTCGATCGGCCTTCGGCGCGAGGAGGTCTTCATCTTGAACACCGTGAAGTGTCGGCCCCCAGAGAACCGCAACCCTCAACGCTCTGAGACCGCTGCATGCGCTCCGTTCCTTACGCGACAGCTGCAAGCGCTCCAGCCACGGGTGATCGCCACCCTCGGCAAGCATGCGCTTGCTGTCTTTGCGCCGACCGCAAAGATTGCCGAGGTACACGGGCGTCCGTACGCACAGACAGAGGTCGACCAGCACGGAAGCGCCGTGCTCTTCCCGCTCTACCACCCTGCAGCGGCACTGCACAACGGGAGCCTGCGGCCCACTTTGGAGCGCGACATGGCGGCCTTGCGGGAGTATCTCAACGCGAATGCTCGCGAAGGGGCGGGGGAGGCTACCCTACGCGAGGTGGATTCGGTGCCGACTCGGCCCCGTTCCAGGACGCAAGGGGAGGCTGAATGACCCAACGCCCGCAACCGGCACGCCGACCCGCTGAGGCAAGGCGTCCCCAGGAGACCCGTCGCCCTCATAAGGCGGCCGCGGGTGGGCCAGCACTTCGCCTGATCCCGCTCGGCGGCATGGGGGAGATCGGGAAGAACCTCTACCTCTACGAGTACCAGGACACGATCATCCTCGTCGACTGCGGTCTCGCCTTCCCCGACGAGACCACCCTTGGCGTCGACATCATCATTCCTGACATCAGCTACCTCCGCGCACGACGCAGTGCCGTGAAGGCGGTCCTCATCACCCACGGGCACGAGGACCACGTCGGCGCGCTTCCGCACATCCTCCCTGAGCTCCCGGGGGTGCCCGTCTACGCCAGCACCCTCGCACGCGGGCTCCTTGCGAACAAGCTGAAAGAGTTCAAGGTCACCGCCAATCCGCTGCGCCCACTCGATCCAGGCGGCCGACTCGAGGTTGGTCCCTTCACGATCGAACCCTTCCGTGTCGGTCACTCCATCCCGGATGCGATGGGCTACGCAATCCATTCACCTGTTGGAACGGTGATCCACACCGGCGACTTCAAGTTTGACCAGACCCCAGCTGACGGAAAGACGGCAGACTTCGCCATGCTTGCAAAGTTCGGCGCACAGGGCGTGCTTGCGCTTGTGTCAGACAGCACGCGCGCTGAAGCTCCCGGATACACGCCGAGCGAGCAGGTTGTTGGTCAGGCGTTCAAGGGGATCATTAGCACCGCACCTGGTCGCGTCATCATCGCGACCTTCGCTTCAAACATTGCTCGCATTCAGCAGGTGCTTGACGCGGCAGGGGAGTTCCACCGCAAGGTCGCCGTCGTTGGTCGCTCAATGGAGCAGAACGTCAAGATCGCACGCGACCTTGGCTATCTGAAGTTCCCAACCCCACTCCTTGCTAAAGAGGAGATCGCGCGCCGCACAAAGGAGCCGCTCGTGATCGCCACCACTGGCGCACAGGGCGAGCCGATGGCCGGACTAGCGAAGATGGCGAATGGCGAACATCGCAACGTGGAGATTCAGAACGGCGATACCGTGATCGTCTCTGCGTCACCGATTCCAGGCAACGAAGAGGCGGTTGGCCGAACGATCGATAATCTCTTCAAGTCTGGTGCGAACGTGATCTATCACTCCATTGCACAGGTGCACGTCTCGGGTCACGCCTCGCAAGAGGAGCTGAAGATGATGCTGGCGCTCACCAAGCCGAAGTACTTCGTACCGATGCACGGTGAGATGCGCATGCAGGTGGCCCATGGGCGACTTGCGACGCAAATGGGGGTGTCGCCATCTGCAGTGTTCATCATTGATAACGGCACGCCGGTTGAGTTCGCCGCTGACGGCAGCGCACGACGTGGCAAGCCGGTCGAGCATGGATCTGTCTTTGTTGATGGATCCTCGGTTGGCGAGATCAGTGAGATCGTTCTTCGCGATCGACGCACGCTTGCCGACGACGGCATCGTTGTGGTGATCGCCACCGTTGATGCGCGTACTGGCAAGCCTGTCGGTCGCCCAGCACTGGTTACTCGTGGATTCCTTAACGGCGACGAAGACAACAAGCTCGTTGAAGAGGCGATCACCATCGCTCTCAAGGCAATCCAGCACAAGGGTGAGCGCGGCGCAGAGGTGGGCCTAATCAAGGCGCAGCTCAGTGAATCAGTATCGAGATTCCTTGGCAAAGAGACGCGACGTCGCCCACTCGTGGTCCCTGTGGTGGTGGAGGTTTAAGCGATGGCTAAACGGGGAGGGGAGAGCACCGGTCGTCAGACGCGACGTGGTCCGCTGGCATCACGCTCAGCACTCCGTACGCTGCTTTCGCTCGCCTTTGCCGTAACAGGTGTCATCTTTGCTGTCGGCCTGATCCTTCCGGGCCGCGGAGCCCTTGCCGACGTGCTTCGCGACGTGCTTGCACCGTGGTTTGGCGCTGGGCGCTGGCTCGTTCCAGTACTGCTCATCAGCTTCGCCGTCTGGATCGAACGACGATCCGCCTCCGCCTCACGGGTACCGCTGCGTATCGCCTTGTCACTGCTTGCCCTGGTCGGTCTGCTTGCGCTCGTTGAGATCGTCTTCCCAACCCACGGTGGCCGCATCGGGAGCATCGCTGGCGGGGGCGCTGCGAGCCTACTCACCGGCATTGGCGCGTTTGCAGCATGGATCGGGATCCTGATCGCGATCGGACTGATCCTCGCCGAGTCCACGGTGCGCAGTCTCCTTGCATTGCTTACAAGCCGATCAATCGATGGGACAAAGGTGCTCATGGCTGGAGCCGTTGCCGCTCTGGAGGCAGTGTTAAAGGGTATTCGTGAGTTTTTCTCTGCTAAGAAATCTTCGGGTGTCGGTGGTGGTGTCGGTCCCGGTGGTGGTGTCGGTGGTGGCGGCGGCGGTGGTGTCGGTCCCGGTGGTGGTGTCGGTGGTGGCGGCGGTGGTGGTGTCGGTCCCGGTGGTGTCGGTGGTGTCGGTGGCGTCCGTGGAGATGGTGTCGGTGGCGTCCGTGGAGATGGTGTCGGTGGTGTCCGTGGAGATGGTGTCGGTGGTGTCCGTGGCGGTGGCGGTTTATGGAATCTCCCCAGCGCCGAGATTCTTGATGCGCCTGGTAAGGCAGTGAGCCCGAACGCCAGCGTTCACCAGGCGAACGCCGCGATCATCGTCCAGAAGCTCAGTGATCTTGGCATTGAGATCATCACGGTGACGGCCAATCCTGGCCCTGTCGTTACGCAGTACGAATTGACACCCGCACCGAATGTACGGATCAGCCGTATTGAAGGCCTCGGCGATGACCTTGCAATGGCACTGAGTGCCCGTTCTATTCGAATTGAAGCGCCAATCCCTGGCAAGGCCGTCGTCGGCATTGAGATCCCGAATCACGAGGCTGAAGCGATTCGCTTCAAACCACTTCTAGCACCGATTGATAAGGCCGGCGCCTGGACACCGAGCCAGGCTATTCCGTTTGCACTGGGTAAGGATGTTGGTGGTGCACCGCAGGTTCGCGATCTCGCCAGCATGCCGCACCTGCTGATCGCAGGGGCAACGGGGTCAGGCAAGAGCGTGATGGTCAACGCCATCATCACCTCGTTCCTCTTCGCTCGAACCCCTCAAGAGTTGCGCATGATCTTGGTCGACCCGAAGCGCGTTGAGCTATCCGGATACAACGATCTGCCGCACCTGCTCGTTCCGGTGATCACCGAATCGGATAAGGCCGCCTCTGCATTGAAGTGGGCAGTTCTCGAGATGGAGAACCGCTACCGCATGTTCGCAAGCGCTGGTGCTCGCAATCTTGAGGGTTACAACTCCAGTCGCGAGGATGTCAACGATCGAATGTATTCAATCGTGATCATCATTGATGAGCTCGCTGACCTCATGATGCAGGATGGACGCGAGACAGAGGAGTCAATCGTACGGATTGCGCAGAAGGCCCGCGCCACTGGCATCCATTTGATCCTCGCCACGCAGCGACCTTCGGTCAATGTTGTTACTGGGTTGATCAAAGCGAACATTCCAAGCCGAATTGCCTTCTCTATGGCCAGCCAAATTGATTCGCGCACTGTGCTCGATGCGCCAGGAGCCGAAGACCTGATTGGCCGCGGCGACATGCTCTTCCAGCCATCAGATGCGCCAAAGCCAACGCGCATGCAAGGAGTCTTCGTCTCAGATCGTGAGATCAACGCTGTGGTTACTCACTGGCGCGATCAAGGGCTCCCAGATTATCAACTGGGAATCGTCGCCTCGGCAGAGCGCAGCAGCGGTGGTGGGGCCGACCGAGGTCGCGACGATGAGCCGGCGGATCGCCTCTTTGATGAGGCGGTGCAGGTTGTTGCCGAGCATGACCGCGCCTCTGCATCGCTCCTGCAGCGCCGCCTCCGCATTGGCTATGCGCGAGCCGCCCGAATCATTGACCAACTAGAAGAGAAGGGCTACATCGGATCTTTTGACGGCTCGACCGCACGCGTGGTGAATCGCGACAAGATCGCCGCTGACGCAACCGGCGCCAATGGTGGCAGCACAGGTGGAACGAGTGCAGCGGGGGAGACAGGGGAGGACGCTTAACTCATGAGCGATCAGCTGCCCCTCACTCCCCAGGAACCAGGACTATCTGAAGATGTTGCACAACAGGCCCCGAGCATCGGTGATCGACTTCGCCAAGCTCGTGAGCGACGTGGTGTAAGCATCGCCGAAGCGTCTGCGACGCTTAAGATTCGGGCTCCGATCCTGGAGGCGTTTGAACGCGAGGACCATGCCCAGCTACCGCCACGTGTCTACGCACTCGGGCAACTCCGGACCTACGCCGCCTACCTAGGGCTCGACCCGGCCACTGTTGCCGCTGGGTGGCAAGGTCCACCAGCGCCCGAAGGACCCGCTCCCACCCCTTCGCAGTCAGCGACATCAACGTTCGAACGCTTTGCCACGCTGCGTCCGAGTGTCATTCGCTCAACGCGTGGGCTGTTGGCGATCGGCGGGCTAGGGCTCGCGGTGCTGGCCATCAGCGGGTTTATGGTGCTCCAGCTGCTGCGCTTCATCCTGCCTCCCTCAATCGCGATCACCTATCCAATCGAGGCGGTCAGCAACCTCGAGCCAGGGACGCTCTCGTATGAAATCAAGGGAACGGCTGACGCCCGCGCCAGCATTGTCATCAATACGAGTGCTGGGGCACAGCTAACAACGCAAGCCGATGAGAGTGGCCTCTGGAGCCTTATCGTCCCTCTCGGCACTGGGCGCACGGAGATTGTTGCCAACTCTGTGAAGCCTGGTACTGGCGGCGGATCGAGCACGACAGCGGAGCGTGTGTTCGTGGTGGCGCTGCCCGATAAGGTGGCCCCCGAAATCACCGTAACGCAACCGTCCGCCAGCCTCGCCATTGTGGACGGTGACGTGCCGATCTCGCTCGTCACCACCCCGAACTCCGAGGTTGCGATCACTGCAACGGATACCGCAGGAGGGCTGATCGCCTCGACGCTCACGAGCGACGCAACTGGGGCCGTCGCTGGGGGGATCGCCCTTCCGGCGGGGCGCTGGACCTTGAGCTTCAGCGTCACCACAGCCGACGGCGCGCTCGGACAGGCCACGCGCACGGTGGACGTCTCGTTCAGCGGGGTGACGGTGAGCGTCACCGGCGGCACATCCTCCACATGGATTCGTGTCTGGGTAGATGGCCAGCTCGACCCCACGATTAGCGTTTCGGGGAAGACCATGGCTCCTGGAGCACGGCTCATCTTTACGGGGGCAAAGCGTATTGATATCCGGAGCGGTGATCCCTCTGCCCTTCTATTCACGCTCAACGGGCGTACCATAAGTGAGATTGGGAGCGGCACAGGAGCCGAAACCTACGCCTTCCTCAGCACGGGGAAGGTGCAGAAGTCATCAAGGAGGTAGCGCATGGCAGCCGATAACTCATTTGACGTCGTATCCGAATACGACGAGCAAGAGCTCAAGAATGCCCTCGACCAGACCCGGCGAGAGATTGCAACGCGATACGACTTTCGCGATGCCACCGCCGAAATCAAAGAGGAGAAGGGTGAACTGATCATTCGCGTCGACGGTGACCTACGGCTGAAAGCCCTCCGTGACATCCTCGAATCGAAGTCGGTGAAGCGTGGCATTGACCTGCGAACCTACGACTGGGGGAAGGCTGAGGCCGCCGGTGGGGATACCCTTCGCGTGCACGTCAAGCTGCGCAAGGGCCTTGACGATGTTGCTGCGAAGAAGATTGCCAAGTTCATTCGCGACACCTTCCCAAAGGTGAAGACCCAAATCCAAGGTGAGGCGGTGCGTGTGACCGGCAAGTCGCGCGACGAGCTGCAAGAGGTGATGACGAGCCTCAAGGATCTCGATGTTGAGCGACCGTTGCAGTTTGAGAACTATCGGTAGCCTGTGACCCGCTCAATTAGCGATATCGCTGCTGGGTTAGAGCCATCTCGTGCAGGGAGCCCGCTCCTGCCAGGGTCGCGTCTGCACATCATTGGAGTCGGCGGTACTGCGGCACTTGCGGCGGCACTGCACGCCAAGGCACTCGGACTAAGCGTTTCAGGGTACGACCAGGCTCTGACGGGGGAGTCAGCGGCGATCCTTTCACAGGCAGGGATTCCAGTCGGATCTGCAGCGAGTCCTGAGGTTCTACAGAGCTGTACGGCGCTCAACGCCGAGAGCACAGTCGCGATCTCAAAGGCGATTACCAGCACCCAGCCGAATCACCCTGAGGTGCTTTTGGCACGCGGAGCAGGTGCTCGCGCGGTTTCTGTGCAGCAGGTGATCGCAGATGCTGCAGCAACGCGTGGCGGACTACTCATTGGCGTCGGCGGTACACACGGCAAAACAACCTCAACCGGATGGGTTCTCGACGCGCTAGTTCGTTCTGGCGTCAACCCGTCAGCCTTTGTGGGTGGCCCACTTGCCGCAGAGCTGGGCACAGCTGCAGGTTCACCGGTGCACATCAGCGGCGAGCCTGGCTTTCTCGTTGAGGCTGACGAGTATGGTGGCAACTTTGACACTTACCACGCTGACCGCGCACTCATTCTCAATGTCGATTGGGATCATCCCGACATCTTTGCGGACCGCCAGGCTGCGGTAGAGACGTTTGCGCGCTGGGCAACATATCCGGCGACGAGCGGTGCAATCTTCATTAATAGCGGGGATCAGGGCGGCGCTGAGCTCGCAGCGCTCCTCGCTGCAGGCGAGCATCACAACGTCTACACCTTTGCTACCTCAAGCCTGGCGGGCGCACAGGGGGCAGACCTCATCGCTGACGTTACGTCGCGTGGGGCGGGAGCCTTCTCAATCACCGTACGCCACCTCTCTGACCGCGCTGCAGCTGCGGCACCGGCACTTCGCGCTCTCCTTGATCGCGAGTTGCCAATCGGGCTTCTAGGTGCACACAACGCGTCGAATGGCCTTGGCGTTGCCGCGCTCGCAGCGAGTGCTGGCGGTAGCGCCGATGGCATCGCGCGATCACTTGCCACTTTTGAAGGTGTCGGTCGGCGTATGGAGGTGCGCTATGACCGCGGCTCCATCACCGTCCTTGATGACTACGGCCATCACCCGACCGCCATTGACGCCACGATGGAGACGGTTCGTCAGCGATATCCCGGCCGAACGCTTCTCCTCGCAATTGAGCCACTGACATATCACCGTACCGCTGCGCTGCTGGAAGGCCTGGCGCAGTCGTGCAGTGCTGCAGACCGAGTTGCGGTCGCCGAGATCTTCGCCGTGCGCGACCTCGACACCACGAGCGTTTCGGCCGCCGACCTTGCCGAACGGATCGCAGCCATGGGCACACCCGCCACCGCGCCAGGAACCGTCCTCGAGACCGCGGCAGCCCTCCTCCCGAGCATCACCCCTGGGACAGTGGTCCTGGTGATGGGCGGCGGGCGATCGACTGAGCTTGCAGCCGCGCTGGCCCGAGGACTCACGGCCGCGTCGTAACGAGCCCGCGTGGGGCAGGGGAGGGGCCTAGGCGCCTTCCGGTGAGCCAGCGGCTGCATCAGGGCCTGGCGGCGGCTGCGTTGCAGCTGTAGCGGCGAGCGCTTTCGCCTCATCGCTCTCGGGACGCGCAAAGAGGGGATGACCATCGGAGGTTAAGCAGCGTCCCGTTGCCAGATCCCACTGCCACCCATGGATGCTGCAGGTCAACGTCTCGCCGTCGGTGGTTCCGAAGCGGGTGAGGTCGGCCTTCATATGCGGGCAGCGGCGCTGGATCTGCCAGCCGGTCAGGTCGAACGTCCCCTCCGTTGGGCCGTTCTCGGCATAGAAGCCTTCGGCGTACTGGATCCGTGCCGTGGAGAGGCACTTAAACCAGGTGTAGACGTAGTCGTTATAGGCACCTTTGCGCCACGCTGAGAAGCGCAGCGAGAGGAAGAGGCTGTTGACCCAGTCATCGGTGCGCGTGCGTACCAGGTGGTCCAAGAGGTAGCGGGGGATCGTGAACCGGAAGTCCACCTCTCGGCCATCATCGGCAACGACGGAACGCTCCGGGAAGTCGAGGATGATTGCCTCGTCATCGGTCTGAATCTTGATCGCGGTGCCGATTCCGTCACAGACACGTGGGCCGAGTGCCATGAGTGGCTCGAGCCAGGCCTTCAGCTCTGGTACGAGGTTGCTCCGAGCTCCAGCCCACGACGCTTTCTCCGCTGCAATGACAGGAGCCATGTCGGCTGCGTATCTGCGCAAATACACCTCTTTGTTCGCAAAGACATCCTGCACAGACAGATCACCCTGTAAATGCTGCACGTTGAAGATTCCGTCAGCATTGAACTCTCCAACGCTCCCCGGGAGCATCAGAACGGCCGCCTGACCCTCAGCCTGCAGGCGCTCAACCATGAAGCGCTGGTCGGGGAAGATCGAATCATCGGCGTCGTTGACGTCATTCCAGCGGAAGAGCTCGTCATCGAGGAAGCAGGGGGGTCCCGCAGAGGGGATTACCACGCGAGGTGAAATGATCTCGACGTAGCGGGCTGCACGCGTGAACTGTGCGGCGCGTTTCTTCTTGGCAAGCGCTTCAGCGGCCTTCGCCGGCATCTCATAGACCATCGGGTACCAGATCGCACCGCTGAACTGCAGGAGGCAGATATCGATTGCGCCCTGCACCAGAAGCCGATCGGGGTCTGTGGGGCGGCTGTCATTGAGGTTCAGGAGGCGCTCTACGCCGTCGTCGATGAGCAGCGCGGAATCACCAATGGGGCCGTCTGTGGGGGCTGTGAGGGCCTCCACGACGATGCTGAGGCCACCGTGGCGCACAGGAACGCCCGCTTGCGTCTCGATGAACGTATGGAATCCGAGCCCCTGGAGGGCCTCTTTGAGCTCCGGAAGCGGGTAGGCGGGGAGGATAACCACCGCATCCTTGTTGCAGTAGGCCTTGAGCCACTCAGGGTCGAAGTGGTCTCGATGCAGATGGCTGATGTACAGGTAATCAGTGGCTCCAAGGGCGGCATGGTCGAGCTTGTCGTTTCGTGGGTATGGGAACCAGCCCGCGTAATACGCAGGGTTGAACCAGGGGTCGCACAAGATTGAGCCGTGCGCGGTGTGGATCTTGACTCCGGCCTGGGCGATGAACTCAATCCGCATGGGTGGAGGATAGCGACGTTCTGTGCTCAGCGCCCAGCCTGCTTCGTCACATAACTATCATTATCGGAACCAAGATAAAGGGAGCCGCAGAACGGAGCCTCTTCCTGTAACTGTCCCCTCTGGCAGGTGCGCCAGGGTGAACTCTTGGCTTAGAGCAGCTTCGCGGTCGAGTTGCGTTTCAATCGCTTGAGTTCGCTGGCCATTTCGGCTGTGGCAAAACCTGTGACATGGAGCGCATCCTCGTCGTAGGCCACCTGGATGCCGCCCCTAGCGCGAATCGCCTCAACCTCCCCCACTGCCGTGTATGGGAGTCGGAGGTCCACAGGGGTTCCTTGGCGCTGTAGTGCCTCTTCTAGGGCGCTGCGGAGCGGGCCAAGCCCGAGCCCCGTAGCCGCCGAAACGCCCAGCGCTGAAGCGTCAATCTCGCGTGGGTGCATCTGTGCGGCGTCGATCTTGTTGGCAGCAATGACGCGCGGCTTTTCGGAGGCGCCGAGCTCATCAAGGACGGCCTGCACCGTGGCGCGGTGCTCTAGGGCGTGATGGTCTGAGGCGTCGACAACCTCAAGGAGAAGGTCGGCGCGGGAGACCTCTTCGAGGGTGGCCCGGAATGCGTCGACCAGTTGATGTGGCAGCTTATGGATAAACCCCACGGTATCCGTGACGATGGCGTGTAGACCACCGGGGAGACGGACCCTTCGGCTCGTTGGATCAAGGGTGGCGAAGAGGCGATCCTCAGCCAGCACCACGCTGCTCCCAACGAGACTATTGAGGAGCGTCGACTTACCCGCGTTCGTGTAGCCAACGATGGCCACGGTTGGCTCACCGCGTGTGGTGCGGCTCTTTGCGCCCGTCTCGCGGCTGCGACGTACCTGGTCGACGCGCGCCTTCATGACCGAGATGCGATCGCGGATCAGTCGGCGGTCAGTTTCAAGCTGTGACTCACCAGGGCCGCGCGTACCGATGCCGCCGCCTGTACGCGAAAGGTGCGTCCACAGCTTGGTGAGCCGGGGCAGTTGGTATTCGAGCTGCGCGAGCTCCACCTGGAGGCGACCCTCACGCGTTCTAGCGTGCAAGGCAAAGATGTCGAGGATGAGTCGGCTCCGGTCAATCACCTTCACGCCGAGCACCTCTTCAAGGCCACGCTGCTGCGTCGGCGAAAGCTCGTCATCGGCGATCAGGACCGTAAAGCCCGTCTCAACCTTGGCTGCAAGCAACTCTTGCGCCTTACCAGCGCCAATGTAGGTGTCGGGGTCAGGGTGTCGTCGCTGCTGCCACTCAGCGCCAACAACTTCAGCGCCCGCCGTGCGCGCGAGGCTTGCAAGCTCCTGGAGGCTATCCTCGGCCGGCCAGCCCACGTCGCTACCAGTGTCTACTGCGATGAGGAAGGCGCGCTCTGGCGCAGGCGTCAGGTCAATCGGTGCAGTTCTTTTCGTCACTGTCCCTCTAGCGTACCGCGATCCGCAGCGCGTGCGGAAGAAGGATCTGGGCAATCTCGTCTGCTGAGCGTCCATCGGTTGGGATCGTTTCGGCTAGATCCTCGCCGCGGTACCAGGTGCGCTGCCTACGGGCGTAGGCCCAGGTGCGCGTTGCCGCTGTGCCGATGGCGCGCTCACGATCCATAGTTTGATCAATGTACGCCTGAGCTTCGCGGTATCCGATGCCAGAGAGGGCTGGAGTTTCAGCTGGAAGGCGTGCCGCTAGCTGTGCAGTCTCTTCGACGAGCCCTCCATCGAACTGCGCACGTACACGTGCGGTAATTGCGGCACGGTGTCGCTCAAAGTCAACGTCGTCAAGCTGCACGTATGCCGTTGGTGCGCTCCATGGATTCTCCTCTTCGGCGAGCGGATCACCACCGAGGCGAACAATCTCTAGCGTCCGAATGAGGCGCCGAGCGCTCGCGGTGGCCACGGCGTCTGCCGCTGCCGGGTTCCGCTCGCGGAGCTCCTTATCAAGTGGTTCGCGGCCCACATTGGCGAACTGCAGCTCAAGCTGCTCACGAATGAGGGGGTTGCTTGGTCGAGCACCGCCTGAGAGGAAGCCCTTCAGCAGGCCGCGCTGATAGAGGCCGGTACCGCCCACCACGATGGCGATCCCCCCTCCCCCGCTCGTTTGGGCGTGCCCAGCGATCGCGGCACGTGCGGCGTCGAGCCAGTCGTAGAGGGTGAACGAGTCGCTCGCCTCTGCAATATCGATACACGCGTGCGGACGAACCGCACGAATCTCGGTGCTGATCTTGTCGGTACCGATATCAAAGCCACGAAACACCTGGCGTGAATCTGCTGACACCACGACCGAACTCACTCCCGCAGCGTCGAGGGCGTTGGCCAGCGCAAGCGCTGCGGCGCTCTTCCCTACCGCGGTCGGACCACCAATCGCAAGGATCGGTAGGGTCGGCATGCTATCGGGCGTAATCAACCGCCCGTGTCTCTCGGATCACCGTCACGCGAATCTGGCCCGGATAGGCAAGCTGCTCTTCGATGCGCTTGACGACCTCGTGGGCAATCGTGCGCGCCTGTTCGTCAGTGACCTGATCAGGTCGAACGAGGATGCGTACCTCGCGGCCGGCCTGCACGGCGTAGACCTTCTCGACACCTTCAAATCCGAGTGCGATCTGCTGTAGGTCTTCAAGCCGACGGAGGTGTGCCTCACCCTGGTCGCCACGTGCGCCAGGTCGTGCGGCGCTGATCGCGTCTGCGACCTGCACGATTGGTGCCTCGCGAGCAGTGCACTCCACCTCCTGATGGTGTGCAGCGATCGCGTTGACGATCCCCTCTGGCATGCCATGACGACGTGCCAGATCGGCGCCGATCGCCGCGTGGGTGCCTTCAATCTCATGGTCAAGCGCCTTACCAATGTCATGGAGCAGCCCGCCAACCTTTGCGGCGCGAATGTCCATGCCAAGCTCGCCGGCGACAGCGCCTGCGACCTGTGCGGTTTCAATTGAGTGCAGCAAGACGTTCTGACCGAACGAGGTGCGCCACTGCAGACGGCCGAGGATGCGCAACAGTTCCGTTGGAATACCAGTCACGCCTACCTTGAGTGCGGCAGCCTCACCATTCTTCAGTGAGTCGGCATCAACCTCACCCTGGGCCTTCGCCACGATCTCTTCGATGCGAATCGGGTGGATGCGACCGTCCTGCATGAGACGCTCAAGAGCAACACGCGCCACCTGGCGACGCACTGGGTCGAACGATGAGAGCGTCACCTGGAGTGGGGTTTCATCGATGAGCAGCTCGACGCCAGTGGCGGCCTCAAGAGCGCGAATGTTGCGCCCCTCGCGACCAATGAGGCGACCCTTCATCTCGTCGCTAGCGAGCTTCACGTGCGTCACGGAGTGCTCGGCGCTATGGTCCGCCGCGACGCGCTGCATCGCCGTGAGGATCATGTCGCGTGCTCGGTCGGCCGCATCCTCTTGCGCACGTCGCTCCAGGGTTGCCTGGAGACGCTTCGTCTCACGCTCAGCCTCTTCGGTGAATCGCGAGAGCACCTCGGTTCGAGCAGCTTCGGGATCGAGTCCGGCAACCTCTGCAAGGCGCGTGTTGACGTTGGCACGCGCCACATCGAGCGCAACGGACTCATCAACGAGGGTGCGCTCGCGCTCTGCGATGGCGACCTCTCGACCGGCAAAGAAGCTCTCTCGCTCACCAAGGGTGACTTCACGAAGGCGAAGGCGTTCAGCCTCGGCTGCCGCCGCCTCGCGGTCGGCCTGCTGGGCGAGTTCGGCCTCGGCACGAAGGCGTGAGATCTCGCCCTTTGCGCCGATGACCAGGGTGCTCTGCTGCTGGCGCGCCTCCTCGAGAATGGTGGCGGCCCTACGGTTCGCGGCTCGAATAGAGGCGGCGGCGATCACGCTTCGTAGCGCGAGTCCAGCTCCTACGCCGAATAGAGCAAACAACACGGGGGCGATCCCGTTCAAATCAGGCATGACGCTCTCCTGCCAGGCTGGCCCCGCGGCCTGGCTCGCGGTAAATAGGTCAAATGCCCAGCCAAAGGCTGGAGAACAGAGGCTACGCCTACCCGCCAGATCGGTCAAACGCCCATGGCGTTGAGCGTGGCGGGGCTACTCCCCCTCCGCGTCGCCCTCTGTCACTGGGGTCTGGGATTCAGCTTCGACACGTTCCCGGGCCAGGCGCCAGGAGAGGGCGCTCGGGAAACCCCGTCGGGCGAGCCCCTGGGCCAGTCGCTGTACCTCGGCGCGGACGTCACCGCCACGTAGGCGCAACTTGGCGAGGGCGGCTCGTGCAGCGCGCTCCTCTGCCCCCTCCGCATGCTCTTCAACGACGCGCAGGGTCGCCCCCCAGACGGGCTCCGTGCTTTGTGCCTCTCCTGCTGCGCGCTGCGCCAGCAGCCGCTGCGCGAGCTCGTCATCGATGCCGCGGCGCCTCAGCTCTTGCAGGAGCGCGCGATCGCCACGTTGCCGCGAACGGTCACGCGAATCGAGGAGCGCCTGCCCAAACCGTTCGTCGTCAATGAGACCGATCTCAACAAGGCGCGCAACTGCGGTGCGCACATGCTCTTCCGGGTATCCCGCGGTGATCAGACGCTCTTCGAGACTCTTGCGCGAGCGCGGTGCACCGCTGAGCGAGCGTGCAGCAGCCTCCAATACATCGGAGGCCTCTGCCGCTGCTCGGCGGGCTTTCTGCGCTTCAGGGTCGCGGCGACGCGCCACGACGCACCGTTACTCCGCTTCGGGAGCGACGGCGACAGGAACCTCAAGCGTCGTCGACATTGCGCGAAGTTTCGCGTCAATCTCAGCGGCCACCTCAGGATTCGCCTTGAGGAACTCCTTCGACTGCTCTCGGCCCTGGCCGAGTCGCACGTCGCCATAGTTGAACCAGGCGCCGGTCTTGGAGACCACGTCAGCAGCGACGCCGACGTCAAGCAGACCGCCCGCCATGCTGATCCCTTCGCCGTACATGATGTCGAACTCTGCAATGCGGAACGGTGCGGCCACCTTGTTCTTCACAACCTTCACGCGCACGCGAGATCCCACCGCCTCGGTGGAGTTCTTAATGGTTTCAATGCGGCGAATATCGAGGCGCACTGAAGCGTAGAACTTCAGCGCACGACCGCCTGGGGTCGTCTCTGGACTGCCGTACATGACGCCGATCTTCTCGCGCAGCTGATTCGTGAAGAGGAGCACCGTGTTTGATCGGGCTACTGCACCGGTCAACTTACGGAGCGCCTGGCTCATGAGTCGAGCTTGAATGCCGACAAACGAGTCGCCCATCTCACCCTCGATCTCGGCGCGTGGCACAAGTGCCGCAACCGAGTCGACAACGACAATGTCGACGCCGCCAGAACGAATCAGTGTTTCTGCGATCTCGAGCGCCTGCTCGCCGGTGTCTGGCTGGCTCACAAGCAGTTCGTTCACGTTCACGCCTGTCTGTGCGGCGTACGCCGAGTCAAGTGCGTGCTCAACATCAATGAAGGCGGCGACGCCACCGCGGCGCTGGGCCTCGGCGATGATGTGCTGGGCAATCGTGGTCTTACCCGACGATTCTGGCCCGTAGATCTCGCTGAT
The DNA here is from genome assembly GCA_945862225.1 of Thermoflexus hugenholtzii JAD2. Lineage (GTDB taxonomy): Bacteria > Chloroflexota > Limnocylindria > Limnocylindrales > Limnocylindraceae > Limnocylindrus. The sequence goes on from CAMAXG010000001.1 coordinate 23,633, forward strand.
GCGGCCCTTTGGAAGGCCACCAACACCGAGGGCGATGTCGAGTGAGATCGCTCCGGTTGGGATGGAATCAATTGCGAGACGCTCGCGCGAGCCGAGCTTCATGATCGCTCCGCGACCGAACTGCTTTTCAATGGTGAGGATCGCCGCGTCAACTGCGCGGGTGCGCTCAGTGGAGGGCTTCCCCTCCTCCTTTGGTTCGACGGCTGCGCTCTTCTTGGATTCGCTCTTCTCTGCCATGGGTTACTCCTTATCTTCCGACGCTACAGCCCTCTTCTGCTGAGCTCCTCGAAGTCTGCCTGCCTCGGCGTACCGCGGCTGCATCGCACCGCGCTCTGGCACGGCGCCCGGCTCGTCGCCGGCTCCAAGTCGGGGGGTCCCCGGCCCCCCAGCCGCAGCCCGAAGGCGCGGCAGTTCAGCGGCGAGTGTACCCGATGCGATGGCTCTCCGAACCTCCCCCATGAAGGCGCTCATATGGCGCAGGTTGTGGATCGTGAGGAGGCGGTACGCCAGCAGCTCCTCCGCTCGGAAGAGGTGTGCCAGGTAGGCACGGCTGAAGCGCTTGCAGGTGCTGCAGTCACACTTGGCATCAACGGGCTCCTGCTCGTCGAGGTGGCGCGCGTTACGCAGATTGAGGCGTCCTCCCGTGACCCAGGCCTGCCCATTGCGGGCAACCCGGGCGGGCAGGACAGAATCGAAGAGGTCAACGCCACGGAGGACGGCTTCAAGGAGGTCCACTGGCGACCCGAGGCCCATCAGATACCGAACGCGCGGGTCACCCTCGAGCGCGGTAACGGTGGCGTCGATGGCAGTGTTGCGCTGCTCTGGGGTTTCGTCCCCCGCCAGCCCGCCAAGGTTGATCCCATCAAACGGAAGTGCACGGATGTACGTCGCTGATTCAGCGCGCAACTCAGGGTTGATTCCGCCCTGCGCGATGCCGAAGAGCGCCTGGCCCGGACGGTTGTGCGCTCGCAACGAACGAACCGCCCAACGATGCGTGCGATCCATTGCGCGGCGCACCTCACAGTCGGTACTCCCCTCTGGCATCACCGGCTGATCAAAGGCAACGGCGATGTCGGGGCCGAGCGCTTGCTGTACCTCAATCGAACGCTCTGGCGTGAAGAGGTGCATGGAACCATCGAGATGGCTGCTGAACTTCGCACCCTCCTCGTTGATGCGCATCAGCGGCCCAAGGGAGACAACCTGAAATCCACCCGAGTCGGTCAGGATCGGTCGATCCCACTGCATGAACTCGTGAAGACCACCGAAACGCTGCACCCGCTCATGCCCTGGGCGCAAGTAGAGGTGATAGGTATTCGCAAGGATGATCTGTGCGCCAAGCGCCTTCAGATCTTCTGGATCGAGTGACTTCACGGTAGCGTTCGTGCCAACAGGCATGAAGTCTGGTGTCTGTACGACGCCGTGACCTAACCGCAGCTCGCCCGCTCGAGCGCGCGATGACTTGTCTTGTGCGGTAATCGTGAACTGTGCGGCGCCACCGGCGCGCGCTGGCAGCGTGGCCGGATCAGAGAGCGTAGCGAACTGTTCTGATCGGTTCAGCGCTTCCCCCAGAGTGAACCCGCGTCTTTGCCGAGATGGACGCGTGCAGCTTCAGTGACAACACGACCCTGTGGCGTGCGGTCAATGAAGCCGATGCGCAGCAGGTACGGCTCAAAGACATCTTCCAGCGCGTCGGCAGACTCACCGAGCAGCGCCGCCATGGCGGCAACGCCGACTGGTCCCCCATTGAACTTGTCGATCATGACGGTTAGCAGCTTTCGATCCGTCGCATCAAGACCCGCCTCGTCGATCTGCAGGCCCTGCAGTGCCTGCGCCGCTGCCTCAACGGTGATGTTCGTGGAACCAGCTACCTGCACCTCGTCGCGCACGCGGCGCAAGAGGCGGTTCGCGACCCGCGGTGTGCCCCGGCTGCGTGCTGCGATAAGCGCGGCGGCGTCAGCGGCGATCTCAATCCCGAGGATGCCGGCGGAGCGGCGGACGATTGCCGCGAGGTCACCATCGTCATAGAAGTCGAGTCGCTGCACAGCACCGAAGCGATCGCGCAGTGGCGAGGAGAGCATGCCGACGCGTGTTGTGGCACCAATGAGGGTGAATGGCGCAATGTCGAGTCGCAACGACTGCGCCGAACCACGGTTGCCGATGACGATGTCAATCGAACGATCTTCCATCGCGGGGTAGAGCACCTCTTCAACAGCTCGGCCGAGTCGGTGGATCTCATCAATGAAGAGCACCTGGCGTGGTGTGAGGTCGGTGAGAATCGCCGCCATCTGCCCGCCGTGCTCGATAGCGGGACCTGAGGTGAAGCGAATCTCTACTCCGAGCTCCTTAGCAACAATCGCTGCCAGAGTGGTCTTGCCGAGCCCTGGAGGTCCGTGTAGCAAGAGGTGGTCGGCAGCCTCTCCGCGTTCGCGCGCCGCCTGCAGCAACGTGGTGAGCGAGCGCTTCGCCTCAACTTGGCCGATGTACTCGCCGAGTGATGCGGGGCGCAGCGTGGTTTCGGCGCTCAGTTCCGCAGCGTCGGTGCGCGATTCGCCGCTCATGCCCGCTCCTTAAGGGCGGCGCGAAGGCGATCTGCGAGCGGCGCAGTGGCAAGTGCCGCGTTGGCAGAGACGGCAGCGGCCATCTCCTTTGCCTCTCTGGCTGGGAATCCGAGGCTACGGAGGGCGCCTTGCAGGTCACGATCTCCATCACCCTTGGCGCCCATCTCGGCCTCTGCAGATGCCTCTCGGCTCATACGGTCACCGAGTTCCACAATGATGCGCGCTGCGAGCCGCTTCCCTACTCCGGGCGCCTTAGCGATGAGCGTCTCATCCCCGTCGACCAGCGCACGGCGCAAGAGATCTGGACCATGCGTCGCAAGGAGGGCGATGGCTACCTTTGGCCCCACGCCGCTCACATCGAGCAAGGTGGCGAACAGGCGCGCCTGATCACGTGTCGGGAATCCAACAAGGGCTTCACTGTCTTCACGGACGATGTGGTGCAGATAGAGCTCAAGCACTGCACCTTCGGTTGCCGTGCCCAAAACTGCTGGAAGTGTGCGAATGCGCAGCCCGAGGCCGTTTGCGCTGATCACCACGGCATCATCTTCCACCCAGAGAACTGAGCCGCGGATGTGGGCGTACATGACTACGACCTCCCAGCGCGCAGGGCGGCACGTACGGCACGATCAAATCCACTCTCTGCTGCAACCGCCGCGGATGCAGAGCGATCAAGGCGCGACGAGCCGGACCGATGCTCAGGTTTTCGAGCGCCAGCACCCCAGAGCGCCAGAGCGAGCGCATCAGCCGCATCGTCAGGAGTTGGCGCGGTCTGCAGCGCGAGGAGCTTTGTAATCGCCTTGGTTACTGCCGCCTTGGTTGCACGGCCCTCTCCAGCGATCGCGCGCTTCATCTCGGAAGGCGTCGCTTCGACCACTTCAATCTTGTGGTCTGCGGCAATGAGAAGAGCCACGCCGCGCACAGCACCGATCGCCACGGCGGACTGCACGTTGGATTGCGAAAAGATGCGCTCGATGGCGATGCGGTCTGGTCGGTGCTCATCAATGAGGCCAGTGATCCCATCCCGCAACATGGTGAGTCTCTCGCCGAGGGTCAGCGTTGCGGCGGTGCGGAGTGCGCCATGCGCAACATGTACTGGGCGTGCACCACCTGCATCTACAACGCCCCAGCCGAACGTTGCCGTTCCCGGGTCAAGTCCTAGGACCCGCATCTTCATCCAGCGATCTCGGCAAAGACCTCGGGGGGCACCTCGAAGTTCGCCGTTACGCGCTGCACATCGTCGAGCTCTTCGAGTGCATCAATCAGCTTGAAGTTCTTACGTGCATCATCCGCTGACACCTCGACGGTGGATTTCGCCACGATGCCTGACTCAGCGCTCTTTACCTTGATGCCGGCGGCTTCAAGGGCACCCTGAACGGCATGGATCTCTTGTGGGTCGGAATAGACGAAGACGGTGCCTTCATCAGCTTCAACATCAGCGGCACCAGCCTCGATCGCCGCCTCCCCGACTGCCTCGAACGAACCGATGCACTCGATCACGCCACGAGCCTCGAACTGCCACGCAACGGCGCCGCTGCTCGCCAGAGCGCCACCAGACTTCGTAAAGAGGCTGCGGACCTCAGATGCCGTGCGATTGCGGTTGTCGGTGGCAGCTTCGACGAGCACGGCAACGCCACCCGGGCCGTACCCCTCGTACACGATCTCTTCATAGGCGTCGCTCTGCCCAAGGCCAGCGGCGCGCTCAATGGCACGCTTGATGTTGTCGTTCGGCATGTTGAGCCCACGACCCTTATCAATGGCGAGGCGCAGGCGCGGATTTGCGGCGGGGTCTGGGCCGCTAATGCGGGCGGCGATGGTGATCTCGCGCGACACCTTGGTGAATTGGGCGGCGCGCTTCGCGTCGGTCGCCCCCTTGGCGCGCTTGATCGTTGACCATTTTGAATGTCCTGACATGCGGGGAGTATAGGCGAGGCGAGCGCACTCCCCCTTGGGATTAGGGGTTAGGCGCGGCGGAGAAGACGGTAGTCGCGGCGCCCCTTGCGCAGCAGGAGCGAGCCGTCGGCCAGCGGCGCAAACGAGGAGGCTGCCGCGGCGCCATCAGGCGCAGGGGCACCGTTGACACTCACGCCCCCCTGCTCAATCAGTCGACGCGCCTCACTCTTTGAGGTCGCAAGTCCGGCGGCGATCACCAAGTCAACCAGGTTCGCTTCAGCAGCGTCGGGTAGGCCGCTCGTTGGGAGCTCATTGGCCAACATTGCCAGCGCATCACTGGTCAGCGCTCGCAGGTCGGGGGTGCCCCCTTCGCCGTCGCCGAAGAGTGCGTCAGCCACCGTTGCAGCGCGAGCCTCCACATCGGCCCCGTGCACCATGCTCGTTACAGAGCGCGCGAGGTGGCGCTGGGCGCGACGGGCGGCAGGGTTCTCGGCGTGCCGCGCCATCAGGGCAGCGCTCTCAGTAACGCTCTCGAGGGTGAAGCGATGCAAAAGTGATGCGATCGACTCGTCGTCCTGCTCCATCCAGAACTGCCGGAAGGCGAATGGACTTGTTCGAGCGGGATCCAGCCAAACGGCACCCTCGGCGGTCTTGCCGAACTTCGCGCCACTCTTGGCGAGCAGCAGTGGGTAGCAGAGCCCAAACGCGTGCGGCGCACCATCGGCGCTCTCGCCCTCGGTTCGTCGAATGAGCTCTGTTCCGGCCGTGATGTTCCCCCACTGGTCAGAGCCACCCATCTGCAACTCCACGCCGTGCAGTTTCCGCAACATCATGAAGTCGTAGCTTTGGAGCAGCATGTAGCTGAACTCGGTGAACGAGAGTCCGCCTTCGAGCCGTGTCTTTACGCTCTCCTTGGCGAGCATGTAGCCCACCGTGAGGTGCTTCCCCGTGTCGCGCAGGAAATCAATCAACCCGAGATCGCCAAGCCAACTGAGGTTGTCGAGCAGCAACGCGCCGCTCTTCCCCGAGAAGTCAACGAGATTCGCGAGCTGAGCGCCAATCGCAGCACGATTGTGGTCAAGCGTCGCCCGATCCAGAAGGTTGCGTTCGGCTGATCGCCCTGAAGGGTCGCCGATCATGCCGGTCCCGCCCCCAACGAGGGCAACTGGGCGGCCGCCGTGCAGTTGGAGTCGGCGTAGCGCAAGGACACCCATCAGGTGGCCAACATGAAGGGAATCGGCGCTCGGATCGAAGCCGATGTAGGCGCTGATTGCAGGGTCAGCAACAAGGCGCTGATCGAGCCCTGCGGTGACGTCGTGGACGAGACCGCGCTCAGTGAAGTCGCGGAGGAGCTCTGAGGTCACAGGGTTCGCCATGCGCCCTATGCTACCTTCATAGTGATGAACATGGCCTCGGGAAACTCAACCCAGCGGAGCGGCCGCCCCCGAAAACGCCTACTTGGGGGGCTCTTCGCCCTCCTGCCAGTCGCCCTCCTCGGTGCCTGCCTCCTCATCGCCGCGATCGCCTATGGCGGCACCATCGCGATCTATAGCGCGGTGGTTGCCGATCTCCCTGACCCGAAGGACCTCGACACCATCGTCCTGAACGAGAACACAACGGTCTACGACCGGACGGGCACCGTGCAGCTAGCCGCGTTCGGCTCCGATCGGCGCACCGAGGTTGACTTCGCCGATATCCCCAGCATTGTTCTCGACACCACCACCGCCATCGAGGACAAAACCTACTGGGAGAACTCTGGCTTTGATCCGCTCGGCTTCGTGGCCGCCGCCCTCGACACCTTGGGTGGCTCAGGTCGAGGTGGCTCGACCATCACCCAGCAGCTCGTCCGCAGCGTGCTCCTCCCCGACTCAGCCTTCGAAGGGAGCGTCTACGAGCGTAAGGTAAAGGAGATCATTCAGGCGATCCGACTCACCAAAGAGTTCCCAGGTCGAGTTGGCAAGGAGAAGGTCATCGCCAAGTACCTCAATAACAACTACTACGGCTCGCGCTCGTACGGCGTTCTTACCGCGTCGCAGCAGTACTTCGGCAAGACGCTCGACCAGCTGACCCTGGGCGAAGCGGCTCTGCTCGCCGCTATCCCCCAAGCGCCGAGCACGTACGACCTTCGTGAGAACGCGGTCGTTGGCGAGGACGGCGTTATTCGCGTGCCACTCGATTCCGCTGTGGCTAAGCGCCGAGGCGTCGTTTTGGATCTACTCAAGTCCGCCCGAGAGAGCGGCATTCCGCAGGAGACCGCCACCATCACCGACGCGGAGATTGAAGCCGCGCGAGCCGAAGAGATCATCCTCATCACCTCCCCCCTTGTTGAGATGAGCGCGCCGCACTTCGTCAACCGCGTACGTGACTTCCTCGTGGGGATCCTCTGCACAGACACCGAAGGGTGTCAGCAGCAGCTCGATACCGGCGGCTACAAGGTCATCTCCTCTCTCGACTGGGAGATGCAGCAGGCTGCTGAGAAGTGGGCCCTCTCGGTTCGCTCAACACAGATCAAAGACTACAAAGCGTATTTAACATCCATCGGCATCAAGCCGACAAAGTGGCTGCAAGCCATTCATGGCTTGTCGATTAACAATGCCGCAGTTGCTACTCTTGATGCACGAACGGGTGAAATCTTGGCCTATGCGGGCTCAGCGGACTACTACGGTGAAGCCAACGGCACCCTCTTCCAACCTGAATACGACGTGCTGAGCGGCTATCGTCAGCCCGGAAGTGCGATCAAGCCAATAACCTACGGCTATGCGCTGGAAGATCGCGCGATCACGGCCGCCACAATCTTGATGGACGTTCCGGTTGATTTTGGCCAGGGGTGGACCCCAGCCGGCTCTGATGGCCTCGAGCGTGGCCCGGTACGGATGCGACAAGCGCTGCAGGGCTCTCTAAATGTGCCCGCAATCAAGGCGATTATTCGCGCGGGCGCGGACCGCATTTGGCGCAAGATGCGTGATGGTGCGTTCACCTTCCAGAACAACAGCGAGAATGTTGCTGGCGCTTCGCTCGCGATCGGCACCTTGGAGATCCGATATGTTGACCTTCTCTCGGCATATGGTGCGCTCGCGAATGAAGGGAAGATGGCTGATCGCCGCTACATTCTGCGCATTGAAGACCGCGATGGAGCGGTGATCTGGGAAGCCCCTTCGGTCATTGACAGCACTCGTCAAATCTTTGCAGAGGAGACTGCGGCGCTGATGACTGACATCATTGCGGGCAACACTGATCCAGCGGTCAACCCTGTTTGGGCAAGCCGGAAGATTGTTGCCAACGGCGGCAAGCGCCGCCCTGCGGCATTCAAAACAGGTACGACAGACCAAACGAAGGACTTAACAGCATTCGGCTACCTTGCCGCCCCAAGTGACCCAACTGCACAACATCTCGTTACTGGGGCTTGGATGGGTAACTCCGATGCGACCTCCGCCAACGCCTACGCCCGCGACTCTGCGGGGGGCCTCTGGCAGTCCTACTTCACACAAATCTCCTCCAACCTGCCTATCGCCAGCTTTGCGAAGCCGGCAGGCCTAGAGCAAGTCACTATTGATGCCCACACGGGCGAACTTCCGGGTGCCTGCACGACTCGAACCGCTGTCGAGTATTTCTATCCCGGAACCGCGCCCACTACGTCATGCAGCACGACGAGCCTTTTGGCCATTGATAGCGCCACTGGTCTGCTCTGGGCAGATGGTTGTGCAGGTACCCGCATTGAGGCAAGTTACTTGAACCTGGGCAGCCTCGAATCACAGTGGCCGAAGTGGCAGGCTGCAAACCTTGAGTGGATCGAACGCGCCCGGCTGGGAGTCGGGATCGTAGGCGGGGCGCGCGGTGGAAAGACTGAGTATTTTTATGCATCGTACTGGCGGCCAAATGGCGCAACGTGGGGTGGAACGATCGCCCCTACCCTCTCCTGCCTCTCAGCGACAGCCAGTCCTTCGCCAACTCCATCACCAACACCGAGTACCTCTCCGTAGCGTTCGCTCTACAAGAGCGCGAGAGTTACCCCTTCGCGGCCAGGCTCATCAGCCGTACGCACCTCGCGTACCTCAGGTAGTTCTCGCAGCTTGCGACGGACCGCGTCGCGTAACGCGCCAGTCCCAACGCCATGGATGATTTCCAGCTGATCCCCGCCTGCCAGCAGCACGGCGCTGATTCGCGCCTCAAGCGCTACCAGCGCATCCTCAACGCGAGCGCCGCGGAGATCGAGCTTTGCCGCAGCCAAGGATCCAGTCGAGCGGACTGCAGAGTGCGGGGCCGACTTGGCTGGCGCAAGGATCTTGCTGATCTCTGCGACCGGCATTGAGCTGCGCATACGGCCGAGCGCAACTGTTGCACTGGCTCCATCGACGGCAAGCAGCGTGCCGCGCGCACCCGAGCGAAGCACCACATCACTCCCGATGGACGCTAGCAACGCCGAGGAGGATGGTCCTCCGCTCGCGTCTTGCTCATCGGTCAGTGACGCGGCTGCGCCAGCGGCTACTGCCTGCTGTAGATCCGTTGCGACAGCGAGGGCCTCTGGTGTGAGGCTGCCCGACTCAAGTGCCGCTCGCAGCTGCTCAACGCGCAGCAGAATTGATGCTGCGGCCTCCCGTGCCTCTGCTGTTGCGGTTTGTCGTGCTTCAAGCGCCCCTCGCTCCGTCGCCCGGCGAAGTTCAACGGCTTGTGCAAGTGAGTCCGCTGCACGCTCCTGCAGCCCCTCTGCCACCTGGCGTGCGTCGCGCGCCGCTCGCTCGGCCTCCGCCGCGGCAGCGAGCGCGGCATCGAGTGTGGCCCCTTGGTCGCTCCGACGCGCCTGCGCGGCATCTAGGAGCGCCTGTGGCAAACCGAGACGTGCTGCGATCGCGAATGCCTGGGACCCCCCTGGCGCACCAACTTCGAGGCGATAGGTTGGCGCAAGGGTTGCGAGATCGAATGCCACAGAGCCATTGACCACACCTGGTGTGACATGCGCGTACTGCTTGAGTTCCGCGTAGTGGCTCGTGGCCAACACGCGACAACCTCGGAGTCGAAGCTCGTCAATGATGGCGGCCGCGAGCGCAGCCCCCTCCGCTGGATCGGTCCCCGCCCCAGCCTCGTCGAGAAGCACGACGTCGCCGGAGACCGCGCCAAGCAGGATGCGCTGAATCGAGGTGAGGTGACCAGAGAAGGTGCTGAGACTCTGTGCAATGGATTGATCATCACCAATGTCAGCCCAGACGTTCCCCGTTGGGGGCACCGCTGATCCGAACCCGCTCGGAATCGGTAGACCGGCGTGGTGCATCGCCGTAAGCAGACCCACCGCCTTCAGTGCCACCGTTTTGCCACCCGTGTTGGGCCCGGTGATCACAAGCACGCGACGCTCAACGTCAAGGTGCAAGCTCATCGGCACTACTGGGGGTGTGAGGAGTGGGTGGCTCGCCTCCGTTAGTCGTAGATCCCCATCTGGAGCATCGTCGGCATAGAGCCAGTTCCGATCACGAGCTACATCGGCAACTGCGCGTGCGAGATCGAAGAGTGCGAGGAGTTCACCATTGGATCGGAGAGCTACCGCGTCGGCGCCAACGAGCGCTGAGAGCGCTCCAAGAATTCGAGCCTCTTCCGTCGCAACAGCCGCCTCAGACTCTCGCACGGCATTCCCGAGATCAACCACCTCGAGGGGCTCGATCCAGACTGTTTGCCCGGTCGCACTGGCGTCGTGCACGATCCCTGGAACACGTGACTTCCACTCTGAGCGCACTGGCAGCACATAGCGACCGTTGCGCACCGTGACGATCGGCTCTTGGAGGTAGGGGCTGTAGTTCTTCGCATGGGCCAGCGTCTCGAGCCGGGTTCGGAGTCGCTCGAGGCTGGTTCGGTGGAGTGCGCGCAGCCCACCAAGAAGCGGTGATGCGGCATCAAGAATCGAGCCGTCGGGAGCGATGGCACGTTCGATCGAACTGCGCAGCGGTCGGAGCGGGGTTAGTGCAGCACCGAGGGCGCTGAGCGTTGGGCCTGACCCAGCCACATCGCTGGAGATGCGCTCAACGACGCGAAGTGTCTCGCTGATCGCAAAGAGCGCAGGGCCATCCAGAGTGCCCCCTTTCGCACCGCGCTCTGCGGCTGGCTCCAAGTCGCTCGCTCCGCCGATGTGCGGATCCCCCCCATCTCGCCGTAGCTCCGCAATCTCACGACCAAGGGCTCGCAGGGTTGGAAGGCTCCCGCCGCGGTCTGTAGGACGGAGCTCCGTAGCGAGCGTGCGAGACGGGGCAAAGGCACATGCTTCGGAGAGGATCTCAAGGAGTGCAGCCCACTCGAGGCGCACCAGGGAGCGCTCGTCGTACGGCCGTCCTCCTGCCCGATTCACGGAACGAGGAGTGCGCGCAGGCCTTCTGGAAGGAGTCCGCCGAATAGCTGGCCGGCAATTGGGTAGATCAGGCTACGAATCACTTCGGACGATTGTGCGGTTGTGATCGCGGTTGCGACCTCGCTCAGCGGTGACGGCAACGGGAAGTTCACCGAGGCCGCGGCATCCAACACAAAGACAAGGGCGGCAATCGCCACGCTCCACTGCAGCAGGCCGAATACCGCCCCAAGCGCCGTGTCGACTGGTCCTAGGTGTATCGCGCGCAACGAGGCTTGCAGCAGGCGACCGATCAGATAGGAGGCGATGGCCAAAAGGATCCAAATCCCACCGATGAAGATGCCGAGCCCAATGAGGCGCGTATCCACGTCGGGGAAGATCTGAGCAATGAACGCGGTGATGGCACTCTGCCCCTGTGCGCTGATGATCAGCCCGAGGGCGAGTGCGACGAGAGACACCGCGCTCCGTGCCGCTCCGGTACGTCCCCCACTCCACGCTGCAAGGACGAGGAGCACTACGACGACAAGATCGACCAAGACGGTCGCGCTCATTGCCCCTCGACGCCGCGAATGCGTGCCCCACAGGCACGGAGCACCGCGCCCTCAAAGGCGGTGAGCTCAGCAGCAATCGCCTCATCATCTGCGCCGGTTGCGCTCGGTTGGAAGGTGAAGCGGAGGCCAGCTGAACGTTCCCCTGGAGCGAGCGGTGCCCCAGCGAAGAGGTCGAACAGTTCCACGTTAGTCGCCCGTGATACGGCGCTTCGTGCGACCGCAACCACCTGGCCCACCGTGGCTGCTGCGGGGATGAGAAGGGCCACATCGCGCGTAACCGGAGGTGTGGCCGGCGGCAGCGCAATCTGAGCGGTCTCGACGCGCCCTGCGCGTAGCCCAGCGATGGCGACCTCGGCAAGCAGAATGCGTGGCTCATCGCGCCAGATCGGCGACGCCGGATGGAGCTCCCCGAGAACGCCGGCGATTCGATCACCCGTGATCACAGCGTTGATGCCAGGGTGAAGGACGGCTGATTCAATCGACGATCCGTATGCTGGTCGCTCTCCGACAAGGTGGGCAACCTGAGCAAGAAGTCGCTTCAGTTCATCGAGGTTCCACGCCGTCGCACCCACGCTCGGCGCACCCTGCTCACGATCTCCCCATACCGCGACGGCAAGACGAGTCCACTCTGATGGCGCGCCCTTCGTGCTGCCGTACCCACGACCGACTTCAAAGATCGCGCCCGAGGTTGCGCCGTAGCGAAGATTGGCATCCACACGATCGAGCAAGCTCGGCAGGAGGGACTGACGAAGCCGATCGTGATCCGCGGAAAGCGGATTCTGCAACACGATTGACGCGCCGCCCGCGGAACCTTCCGATGCAGCCAGTGGTCCGGTAACGATTGAGGCGGGTTCACTCCAGAGCTCAGCCTGTGCAGCCGACACCAGCGCGTGGGTGACAACCTCGTGCAGCCCAGCATCCGCAAGGAGACGGCGCACGCGGTCACGGAGCAACGTTGGGCTTGGTCGATGGGAGGGCAGGTCGGCGCTCGGAACTGAGGTTGGGATGCGCTCGTAGCCGTACAGGCGGGCAACCTCTTCGGCAAGGTCTGCCTCAATCTCGAGATCGCTACGCCAACTTGGCACGCGCACGGCCCGCGCGCTCCCCTTCTCGGCCGAGACGGAACGCTTCGGTGTAACGGCGATCTTCGTTGCATCAGCCGCAGGGTCTGCGTTGATGCCGATTGAGCTGAGTAGCGCAACCTGTTCGTCGTCACTGAGTGCGACGCCAAGCAGGGCACGAACACGGGACGGCCGGAAATTCAACGTGGTCGCAGGGGCCTCCTCAGCACCGGTGACCAGGCGACCTGTTTGGGCCACGCCGCAAGCCCACTCTGTGAGGAGCGCAGCAACCTGGTCAGCGCCGAGCGTTGCGAGGCGGCGCTCTTGGCCGCGCTCAAAGCGATGTGACGCCTCAGAGCGCAGGCTGTGTCGCTGCGCGGAGCGGCGTACTGAGGTTGGGGCAAAGATGGCGCTCTCAATGATCACGCTCGAGGTGGACGGTGAAACCTCACTGCTCGCACCCCCCATCACACCGGCAAGGGCGAGGGCGGCGCGTTCGTCGGCTACGACGAGATCAGTCGCATCAAGGTTCCGCACCTCGTGGTCAAGCGTCTCGAGGCTCTCCCCCTTCTTGGCGAGGCGAATTTGTACGGTCTCGCCAACCTTCGCGCGATCAAATGCGTGGGTTGGCTTACCGAGCTCCAACATGATGTAGTTGGTAGCGTCGACGACGTTTGAGATAGAGCGCAGCCCCGCCGCCTTAAGGCGCATCTGCACGCGATCTGGCGATGCGGCGACCTTGACGCCGTCCACGACACGCAGGACCACGTGCGGCGCTAGTGCCTCATCTGCAACGCGCAGGGCCAGCCCTGCACCCACGGCATCAGCCCCCTCTTTGAGCGGTCGAGCTGCGTAGGCCACCGGTGCGCCGGTGATCGCCCCTACCTCGCGAGCTAGTCCCAAGATTGAGAGGAGATCGCCGCGGTTCGGCTTGACGTCGACATCAATGACGTCCTCGCCCAGGTAATCAACAAGCGGGGTTCCAAGGGGTGCGGATGAATCAAGGATGAGGATGCCGTCGCCGTCGTCGGTTGCGTCGAGCTCTTGGCCGGAGCAGAGCATCCCCTCTGAGGCGATCCCCATCTTCTCGGCGCGCTCAATGCGTCGGCCGTCAGGCATCTCGGCACCAACAAGCGCCACCGGGATGCGCTGTCCGGCGGCAATATTGCGAGCGCCGCAGACAATGTTGAGGATTGGGCCATCGCCAATGCGGACCTTCGTCAGCTGAAGACGATCAGCCTTTGGATGCGGCGCGACTTCAAGTAGCTCGCCGATGACCATCTTGTTCCAGTTCGCGCCCCAGCGCTCAACCCCGCGAACCTCAAGGCCACGCAGGGTGAGCGCGTCGGCCAACTGCTCAGCGGTGAGCTGGACGTCGGTGAACTCGCGGAGCCAGGAGAGCGGAATCTTCATCGGAATCCCGCCAAGAAGCGCAGGTCGTTCTCAAGGAAGGCGCGAAGGTCAGGGATGCCGTGTCGCAACATCGCGATGCGCTCAACGCCGAGGCCGAAGGCAAAACCCTGATGAGTCTCTGGATCGATGCCGCCGTTCTCCAAGACAACGGGGTGCACCATGCCAGCGCCAAGAATGGTCATCCAACCGTCTTTGCTGCCTGGCCACGAGACGTCAACGGCGACAGATGGCTCGGTGAATGGGTAATACCCTGGTCGGAACCGTGTGCGAGCGGCAGAACCGAAGAGACCCTTCGCCAACTCGTCGAGGATCCCCTTCAGGTCGGCGAGCGTTGCGCCACGGTCAACAAGCAACCCTTCGACCTGATGGAACTCAAAGCCGTGGCTCGCATCGACCGCCTCGTAGCGGAAGCAGCGCCCCGGAAGAATGACGCGGATCGGCGGGCCACCAGCCTGCATCGTCCGGATCTGTCCTGGCGACGTATGTGTGCGCAGCAGTCGTCCTGGCTCCTGCAGGTAGAGCGTGTCCCAAAGGTCGCGCGACGGGTGATCCTCTGGAATGTTCAGCAACTGGAAGTTCGTCACATCGTCTTCAATCTCTTGCCCTTCGGAAACGACAAAGCCGAACGACGCCATGATCTCGGCGATCGCCGCGATCGTCTCAGGGATTGGATGCAGTGAGCCGATGCGCGGGGCTGGGCCAGGTGTCGTTGCATCGACGCGCTCCCGCTCAATGCGCTCCAGAAGCTCACCAGCCGAGAGCGCGACGCGTCGGGCCGTGACAGAAGCATCAATCGCGGCGCGCACCTCATTGGCAACGACGCCAATCTTGGGGCGATCGTCGGCCGGAAGGGCGCCAATCCCACGGAGGATTTCGGTGATTGCGCCCCGCTTCCCGAGGAGCGACGAGCCAAGCTCATCGAGCTCTGCGGTAGATGCGGCGGCAGAGATGCGCGTTGCGGCGTCAGCCTGCAGTGTGCGGAGTTGCTTCTCGAGCGCTGCGAGGTCCACTACCGCGGACCGAAAGGGCTAGGCGCGCTTCGCTGCGACCGCGACCGCCGTGAATGCCGCGGCATCGCGAACAGCGAGGTCGGCCAACATCTTGCGGTCAATCGCAATGTTATTGCGCTTGAGCCCAGCGATGAACTGCGAATAGGAGATGCCGTTAAGTCGTGCCGCCGCGTTGACGCGGTGGATCCACAACTCACGCATCTGGCGCTTGCGCTGCTGTCGGTCTCGCGTTGCGTAGGCAAGGGCGTGAAGCAGGGCCTCGCGCGCTGGACGAATGAGCTTGTGTCGTGAGCCACGTCGCCCCTCAGCAGCCTGAAGCAGGCGCTTATGGCGCTTGTGACCGGCAACTCCGCGCTTTACTCGTGCCATCTTCTACTCCTCTCGCTGTCGCTCAGCCGCCGTACGGCAGCAGGCGGGAAATCTGATTCTTGTGGGTGGTGCCGAGGACGGCCTTCCCCGCGTAGCGGCGGATGCGGCGGGACGACTTGATTTCAAGGTGGTGGCCACGCCACGACTTCACGCGGATCGGCTTCCCTGAGCCGGTGAATCCGATGCGCTTCTGCGCGCCCTTGTGTGTCTTCATCTTTGGCATGGTTACTCCCCTTCGAGGGCTGGTACGGCCGGCTCATCGGTGCCGGGTGCCGGGGCCGTCTGACCCTTCTGTCGGGGTAATGCTACCAGTTGGATCGAGAGGAAGCGTCCTTCGAGGAGCGAGGGTCGCTCGAGCTGGGCCACATCGGCCAATCCCTGCACAACTCGGTCCAAAATGGCCCGACCAATCTCGGGGTGGGTCATCTCGCGGCCGCGGAACTTGACCGAGAATTTGACCCGGTCGCCCCCGGAGAGGAACTTATGGGCCTGGCGGATCTTGGTCTGCAGGTCGGCATCCCCGATCTTGGGGGTGCAACGCAGCTCCTTGAGGTCGGCAGTCTTCTGGCGCTTTCGAGCGTCCTGCTCCTTCTTCTGGGCCTCGTACTTGAATTTGCCGTAGTCGAGGTACTTACAGACAGGGGGGGCCGAGGTTGGGGCGATCTCTACGAGGTCTAGGCCGCGCTCCTGTGCCTGGCGCAGGGCTTCGGGGGTAGCGAGGACACCGAGCTGGTTCCCCTCTTCATCCAGAACGCGCACCTGCGGGACGCGGATCTGGGTATTGATGCGTAGATCCTTAATCGGTCAGACCCTCACGATCATCAGCCTTGGACCCGAGGACTGCGTCCTTGCGGGGATAGCGAGCGTAGCACCCTCAGGCGGTACGAGCGGCGGCACGTGCCGCGAGGGCGGCGGCGAGGGCCTCCCAGCTGGTTGCGGGCTCCTGGGTGCCATCGCGCCAACGGGGCGCGGCACCGCCAGCCTCGATCTCCTTATCGCCCACGACCAGCATGAGCGGGACCTTCTGCTCCTGGGCCAAGCGAATCTTGTTCTGCATGCGGTTTGAGGAGTCATCAATGCTGACGCGAATACCGGCGGCGCGCAGTACGGCGGCCCCCGCGGTGACGAATTCAAGGTGCCGGTCGGCAATTGGAATGATCACCACCTGCTCGGGAGCCAGCCAGAACGGGAAGGCGCCCGCGTAGTGCTCCACCAGGATGCCGATGAAGCGCTCCAGCGAGCCGTAGATTGCGCGGTGAATGGCAATTGGCCTGACGCGCTCCCCCGCCTCGTCGGTGTAGGTGAGGTCGAATCGCTCTGGAAGCATCACAAGGTCAACCTGCACGGTGGCGGTCTGCCATTCGCGCCCGAGCGCATCGCGAACGATGATGTCGATCTTCGGCGCATAGAACGCGCCGTCGCCGGCATTCAGGCGCCACTTTGCACCAGAGTCGCGCAGCGCCTTCTCGATCATTGATTCAGCCTTCTCCCAGAGCGCAGGGTCACCAAGCGCCTTTGCTGGCTTCGTTGAGAAAACAAACTCCACCGGAAGGTCGAACCATGCATAGACCTCACGCACCTCTTCTAGGAGTGCGGCAACCTCGGACTCAATCTGATCAGGGCGAACATAGATGTGGCCATCGTCTTGGATGAAGTGGCGAACGCGCGTGAGGCCGCTCAGCGTTCCCGAAAGTTCGTTGCGATGGAGGCGACCGTATTCAGAGAGTCGCAGTGGCAGATCACGATAGCTGCGAGTACGCGTTCGGTAGATCACGGTGCTCTCTGGGCAGTTCATCGGCTTCAGGCTGAACTCTTCACCCTCAGACTCGATGATGAACATGTTGTCGCGATAGAGATCCCAATGGCCTGACTGCTCCCAGAGGTGCTTGCTCACGACGATCGGGGTGGAGATCTCCTGATAGCCGCGTCGCTCTTGCATCTCGCGCATCGCCCCTTCGAGCGTGCGCCAGAGTCGTTGCCCCTTCGGGTGCCAGAAGGCGCTCCCGGGCGAGACGTCGTGGAACGAGAAGAGGTCCAGCGCGACGCCGAGTTTGCGATGATCGCGCTTGCGCGCCTCATCGCGACGCCAGAGGTACTGGTCGATCTGCTCTTGGGTTTCCCATGCGGTGCCATAGATGCGCTGCAGCATCGGTCGATCGTTCTTGCCGCGCCAGTAGGCCCCCGCAATGGAGAGCAACTTGAACGGACCGATCTTGCCCGTGCTCTCCACGTGCGGCCCGCGACAGAGATCTTGGAATTCGCCGTGCTGGTAGGTCGTCACGTTAGGTGATGGCTTCCCCTCCGCGGCGGCAGCCTTGGCGAGGTCGTCCATGATTTCAATCTTGAAGAGTTGGTCTGCGCGCACCAGTGCTGCACGCTCATCGTCGAACGTGTGCTCGGCGAGCGCGAACGTGTGGTTCGCGGCAATGCTCTTGGCCATCTCGGCCTCAATCGCGGCGAGATCGTCTGGGGTGAGGGCTCGCTCTAGCAAGAAGTCGTAGTAGAAGCCGTCGGTGATCGCCGGACCAATGCCGAGCTTTGCGCCAGGGAAGAGGCGCATGACCGCTTCGGCCATGACGTGCGCCGCGGAGTGCCGCATTCGGCTGAGGTTGTCGCTCGCGCCGGCATCAAGGAGCTCTTCGGCGGAGCCGCGCGCGGGCGCTTCGAGGATCTCGTCAATCTCGACGACCTCTGCTGCCGCTACCTCGTCTGCCATCCCTTGGACCCCTCTCCGCGCCATTACGTTCTGGTGGGCGGTACAGGACTCGAACCTGTGACCTCAGCCATGTCAAGGCTGCGCTCTAACCAACTGAGCTAACCGCCCAAGGAGCCAGAGAATAGCCGATACACTCCCCCGCATGATTGACCGAGCGAACCCAGCCGCCTTGACCCCACTGATCGTCTGTGTGGGCGACCTGATCGACGAGATTGCCGTGCGGCTGGACGCACCGTGGCGACGCGGCTCCGACGCCGCTGCCCAGATCACGCGACGGCGCGGCGGAAGTGCTGCCAACGTCGCGGTGGCAGCCGTGGCCGCTGGGGGCTCCGCGCGCTTCATCGGCGCTGTTGGCGAAGACGCCACCGCGGAAGCCCTTGAGGCCGCTCTTCTGCGTGCTGGGGTGGAACCGCTCCTGCAGCGCGGCGGCCGCAGCGCCAGCATCGTGGTGGTGGTCGAGCCCGATGGCGAGCGCACCATGCTCCCTGACCGCGCAGCCGCCCTCTCGCTGCGTGACCCGGGCCCAACTGCCCTGGCTGGCGGATCGTGGCTCCACGCACCCGCCTACTCGCTCCTCGGCGAGCCACTTGGGGAGACCACACGTCGCCTCTTCGCCCACGCCCGCGATGCGGGGATCCCGACGTCGCTTGATGCCTCGTCGGTTGGTGCGCTGAGTTCCTGGGGACCTGAAGAGAGTCGCCGCCAGTTTGCTGAACTCGCCCCAACGCTCGTGTTCGCCAACGAAGAGGAGTGTGACTATCTCGACCTTATCGATCGCCCACTCCCGGGCTCCATCCTCATCGCGAAGCACGGCGCAGGAATCGCTGAGGTGCGCTCGGCGAGTGGCGAGCAGATTGCGTCGCTCCCCGCACATCCACTCTCAGCAGGCATTGACAGCACGGGTGCTGGCGACGCGTTTGCCGGTGGTCTCTTGGTTGCGCGAGCGCGCGGCAAATCGTGGGAGGATGCACTAGCCGCAGGCCACGATGCTGCTGCGGGACATCTGCAGCGACAGGCGGCGCAGAGCGAAGAGCGGGAGGCGAAATGAAGGTACGTCAGTCAGCCGAGGTTGCGGCCGCGCTCGCCTCTGGTAAACCCGTCGTCGCTTTGGAATCAACCATCACCTCAAAGATGGGCCTCCCCGCCCCCTACAACCGTGAGTGCTTTGATCGCGTGAACGCGGCGATTCGCGCTGCTGGTGCTGTACCTGCTGTGACGGCCGTCATCGATGGCGAACTCTGGGCGGGCATTGAGCCGCACCATGAGGCGCTGGTTCTCGCCGCTGATGAGAAGCTCGCCGAGCGCGATCTCCCTGTTGCAATGGCAGCGAAGCGAACGGGCGTCACCACCGTCTCCGCGACGGTCACGATTGCTGGACTCGCGGGGATCGGCGTCTTTGCGACAGGCGGAATCGGCGGCGTCCACCGCGGCGCTGAACTGAACTTCGATGTGTCATCCGATCTTGGTGCGATGTCGCGCCATCCGGTGATCGTGGTGAGTGCGGGCGCCAAGGCATTCCTCGATCTGCCGAAAACCCTTGAGGTGCTTGAGACGCTGAGTGTTCCCGTGATCGGCTACCAAACCAGCTACTTCCCCGCCTTCTGGAGCCGCAGCAGCGGCCTCGCACTGAGCCATCGCGTTGAGAGCGCAACAGAGATTGCCGCGATTGCCAAGGCGAACAGCAGACTCGGTTGGCGCGGTGGGATGCTCGTCGCCAACCCGATCCCGGCTGCTGCCGAAATTCCTGCAGCAGAGATCGCCGATGCAATTGCGACGGGGCTTGCTGAGGCTGAGCGGGCTGGCGCCATTGGTCCGAAGGCCACCCCAAAGATTTTGGCGGCAATCGCCGCCGCTACAGATTCGCGCTCAATCCCCGCCAACCTGGCGCTTGCGGAGTCGAACGCTCGCCTCGCTGGGGAGATCGCCGTCGCCCTGCTGCGCGGCTAGCCCGCGCGAACCGCTATGCGCGCGCTGGTCGCCGCGGCCCGCGCACGATTGAGGCCAGCGCCACGAGCACAATGACGACACCGACGCCGAGAAGCGTATTGGTTGCCCCAACCGCATCAGCAATTGGGCCAACAGCAATGATCGGCACGAAGCTGCCGAGGCTGACGAGCATGTTCAAGACGCCGAAGACGCGCCCACGCACCTCTTCTGGCAGCTCCTCTTGTAGCGCGGTTTGAGCAGGGATCGCCACAAGCCCGTACGCCACGCCCGCAAAGTAGGCGACAAAGATCACCGTCGCGAGGGTCGAAGCGCCCGCATCGAGTGGTAGCTCGCCCAACAGTTGTGCGCCGTCGGAGATAGCGCGGCTGATCGGTACGGCGAGGGCGAGCAGAGCGAGGCCTGCACCGACGCCAAAGAGCCCCCCTTCGATGAGGCGGCGGCGCGGCAGGCTCGCACCCCAGCTGTTGAGCGCCAGGATGCCGGTCACGACACCGAGGCCGATCGGCAGCACCACCAACCAGAAATCGCGTGCATCAAGGCCGAGGGAATCACGCACGTAGTCGGGTCCAAGGACCCCCATGACGCCCACAACGCTGGCAGCGATCGCGAGGTACGCCAGCGACCAGAGGACGGAGCTGTGACGCCACATGAATCGCAGACCTTCGACTAGCTCACTCGTGGTGGTTCGAGTGGCTTGCGTTGTATTGGATCGCATGTTGCCGGCCAGCTTTGATGGTGGCGCTGCTGGTAGTCCGAAGCAGAGCAGCCCAGCGAGCAGGAAGAGGACGGCGACGAGAATGATGGAGGCTTCTGGACCGGCGATGCGCACCACCGCTGGTCCAAGCAGGGCGAACCCCAACGCAAACGCGGCATTCAGCGTGAAGGTGAAGAGCCCGTTTGCAGAGGTCAGCTGTTCGCGACGAACCAGCAGCGGGATCATCGCGAGTTCGGCGGGTGCGAAGAGGGTCGTCATGATGCTGGCCAAGATATTGAGCAAGAGCACGATGCCCAGGGCGTCAGCACTCCCCAGCATCAGGAAGAAGGCGCCAGCTCGGGTCAGGTTGGCCACGATGAGCACCAGTCGCTTGTCGAGTCGATCCACCCATACGCCCGCAATTGGCGAAAGGAGAACGGCTGGGACCAGGAAGCTCAAGAAGAGGGCGCTGAGCGTTGAGGTTGAGCCGCTTCGCTCGGCGACGAGCACCGTGAGCCCATAGAGCACGACGTTGCCACCGATCTGGGTAAAGAGCTGGGCAATCCAGAGACGCAGGAACGCCCCGTTCCGCAGCACCCCAACATCAGGTGGCTGTTGGAAGTCCGGGATCTCTTTCTGCATCCGTGATGCTTCGCTCATCGTGACCTCCTCGCCTGTTCCCCTGCTCGCCTCGTGGTGCCCCCGGCCGGAATCGAACCGACGACGCCCGCCTTAGGACGGCGGCGCTCTATCCACTGAGCTACAGGGGCCCCCCGTAGGGTATCTGAACGCGGCGTGGGAGAATACCCGCATGGAGCAGACCCTCATCACGCTCTACGGTCGCCCAGGGTGCGAACTCTGTGAGAGCACAGAGGCGATCGTGCGCACACTCATCGCCGAAGGGGGCTCTCGCCTCACCCTCAGCGTGGTGAACATTGAGGAGGACCCAACGATGCATGCGCGGCTTCTTGAGCAGATCCCCGCACTCGAAGTAGCGGGTAAACTCTTGCCACTCGCTCTCAGCCGGATGCAGATTGCCGCACATGTGCGCAGCGCCGTAGGAGCCGTTGATGGAAAGCGTTAACGCCCTTACGGCACTTCTCGCGGGTGCGCTGAGCTTCCTCTCGCCCTGCGTGCTCCCGATCGTCCCCGCCTATCTCGGTCGTCTCGCCGCGCTCAGTGCCGGAACATCACGCATGCGTCACGCGCTTCTCTTCACCACTGGGTTTAGCGTGATCTTTATCGCCCTCGGCGTTAGCGCCGGCTACGTCGGTGGCGCCGCCGGGCGACTCCTGCCGATCTTGCAGATCCCAGTGGGTGTTGCAGTGACGGTTGGCGGCCTGCACCTTGCTGGCCTTCTGCGCATTCCGCAGCTCGACCGCATGCGCGCACCGACACCGATCCTGCGCGGCGGCTACCTCGGCAGCCTACTGCTCGGCGCCGCCTTCGCCATCGCCTGGACACCCTGCATCGGTGTCGTCCTTGGGGCGATCCTCGGAATCGCGGCCGCTGGAAGCAACCCTGCTGGCGCTGCGCTGCTGCTGGCGCTCTACAGCGTCGGTCTCGCACTCCCCTTCTTGGCCTTGGCAGCCGTAGCTGATCGCAGTCCCGCTGCGCTGCAGCGAATCCTGAGTCGGCTTCGCGGTGGAACGCGAATCGCTGGCATCGTCGGAGGTCTTCTCGTTGCAGCGATTGGAATCCTCATTGCCACTGGCGGCCTCACGTTGCTGTCGCGCATCATGCCTGGGCTCCCCGGCCTGTGATCGGACCATTTTCGCGCCGCAGCTTCGGAGCAATCGGAGCAGCGGCGGCCATGCTCGCACTTCTCCTTCTGCTCTCTCGAACGAACATCCCAACGGGCGCTGCAACGCCGAGCGGTCTCTACGTCGTTGATCCAAACGCAACCGGAATCAAGGTTGGCGCAACCTTTGTGATCCCTGCCGCTCAACCTGTGGCTGGTGGAGGTGTCTTTGCAGATGCGCAGGCGGCACTCCCAGCCCCACGCCTTGTGATCATTGACCTCTTTGCCACCTGGTGTCCGCCCTGCCAGCAGGAGACTCCGGTGCTGCGCTCGCTCGCAGCAACGTACGGCGATCGCGGCCTTCAGGTGATTGGCATCTCGGTTGGTGAACTCCCATCGACCGTTGCGGCATATGCGGAGCGCTATCAGCTCGGCTATCTACTCTTGGTCGACGTCAACAGCGAGCTCTTTCGCGCCGCTGGCGCTGGTGGAATTCCAACGAAGCTCATCCTTGATGCCGATGGCCGCGTCCTTCGCGTCGTAACGGGGCCACTGACGAACGAAGCAGCCACCGCGCTGGTGGAGGAGCTGCTCCCTACTCGCTAACGAATCGGAAGCGATCGCGGTCAGCAACGATCCGGCCGACGGGAGTCTGTACCTCATGACTCATGACCACCAGCCACTCACCCGCCGCCGCCTCGGCGAAAATGGAGGCCTTCGCATCGACAGAGACCCACGCCTCGTCGTCGTACGCCGTCACCCAGCGTGGGTTCGCCTGCCATGGGCGCATGAAGAGATCACCAAGAAAGAGGAGTGTTCTCTCGCGACCGCGCACGATCGTGGCCTGGGAGCCTGGTGTGTGCCCACCCAGTCGGCGCAGCGTGATCGTTGGGGTGAGCTCCAGCGTGCCGTCAAACGAGCGCGGTGCCGTTGCGCTAAAGAGGCGCGTCAGGCCGGGGACGTCGTATGCGGCACGCGCGCGAAGGGATCCGCTCGCTACGGCTGCGATCTCACGATCGGGAGCAACGATCTGGGCGTTCGCAAAGGCAGCAGCGCCATGCTGGTCTACCAGCCCACCAGCATGGTCTCGGTGTAGGTGGCTCGGCACAATGCTGGCGATCCGCTCAATATCAATCCCAGCGCTGACCAACGCTTCGCGGGCAGAGCGCGAATCGGTATCCGCGTCACTAACCTGAGTGCCTGCTGGCACTGCACCGGTCTCTAGGAGCACCGCGCCACTCGCGTCGCTCACATGCAAGATGTTAAGCGCCTGCAAGAGGCGGGATCGTGCGTCAAGTTCGCTCGCTACCATCGGCGCCCAGGTCTCCTGGGGAACTGGACCGAAGATCGCTCCTGCGTCGCTCCAGAAGGTTCCGATTCGAAGCAGGTCGACCGTGATCCCCCCGAGATCAATGCTGCGACGTTCAGTCACGAGGCTTGGCGACCCTCGCTCCGTCATGCGCCTGCCGTTCGTCATCAAATCCAACGTGCGCTGCGGACGCCGTTGGTTCTGTTTGGCCCTGATAGCGGCTGCGCAGTTCGCTGCTGCCGTACGGACGCTCAACCTCTGAGGACATGCGGTGGAACGAGATCTGACCGATGCGCATTCCCGGATAGAGCGCAATTGGTAGTCGGGCAACGTTGCCCAGCTCCAACGTCAAGTTTCCTACCCAGCCTGGATCAACATATCCAGCGGTGGAGTGAATCAGCAAGCCGAGTCGTCCGAGTGATGACTTCCCATCCAGACGTCCGAGCAGCGAGTTTCCTAGCGAAATCTTCTCGCGCGTTTGGCCGAGCACAAACTCACCTGGGTGCAGCATGAACTGCTCGCCATCGGCAACGCGCTCAATCTCGGTGAGGTCCGGCTGCTCTACGCGTGGATCAATGAAGCCGTAGCGATTATTGCGAAAGACACGGAACGTACCGTCAAGATGAAGGTCGACCGAGGCCGGCTGCACATCCACCGCATCAAATGGCGCAATCGCGATCTCGCCTGCTGCGATCGCGGTCAGGATGTCGCGATCAGAGAGAACGCTCATGCCTCTGCCTCCACGGCACGAATGCGACGCTTCCCCTTCCCTGCACTCTTCTCGGTGAGCAGCTCGTCGACTTCACGCTTCAGCGTCTCGAGGTCTTCAAACGACTGGTAGACGCTCGCAAAGCGGATGTAGGCGATCTGGTCAATCTCGCGAAGCGCCGCCATCGTTAACGCGCCGATGCGCGCAGAGGAGAGCTCTGTGGCGCCACTGGCCCGAATCTGTGCCTCGATCGCCTCAACGGCGCGCTCTGGGGCATCAACGGGCACGGGACGGCGAGTGAGCGCACGGCGCAACCCCTCAAGGAGTTTCTGGGAGTCGTACTCCTGCCGTTCGCCGGAGCGCTTGATGACGTAAAGCTTGGCGAGTTCGGCGCGCTCGTAGGTGGTGACGCGGGTGCCGCAAATGCGGCAGGCGCGACGGCGACGAATGACGGAGCCGTCATCAAGGTCGCGCGAATCGACGACGCGCGTATCTGGCTCCTTGCACGATGGGCAACGCACCCTCGCTCCTCCTCACCTTTGCACCGCGGCGCGCGGGGCCACCGCAGGTTGCGGTCTCGGGGAGAGTCTACACACGATCTTGTGTGCGAAGGCACGACTACGAGGGCTACGAGCGGTCGCGCTCTCCGATCGCGTCGCTGGCGTGCTCAAGCACGGGGAGCAGGATCGCCAGCCCGTCGCGTACCGCACCACTGCCGCCGGGGAGATTGACGATGAGGGTCCCCTTCGCCACACCCGCGACGCCGCGCGAAAGGATCGCCGCAGGGGTCTGGGAGCGTCCCAGCATACGAATGGCGTCAGGGATCCCTGGAATCAGTCGCTCCAAGAGCGGGGCGGTTGCGTCCGGGGTGACATCGCGTGAGCTGAGCCCCGTTCCACCAGCAGTCAGGATGACGTCAACGGTGCCGATATGCTGCTCGAGGGCTGTACGAATGGCATCGAGCTCGTCAGGGGCCTGCGCTCGCTGCACCTCCCAACCGTGCGCGACAAGGGCCGCTGCGGCAAGGGTGCCCGCCTTATCTTCTCGCTCGCCAGCATGAATCGAGTCGCTGACCGTGAGCACCAGAATCGATCGCGGCGTATCACTCATCTGCGCATAGTAGTACTACGAGGAGCCAACGAGGCTGCGAATGATCAGCATGGCGGCCCCAGCACCGAGGAAGAGGTTCAGCAACATGAATCGGCGCCATGCGGCACGTGCCGCCTGATGCGTTGGGCGGCCTGCGATTAGCGGGAGCAGCGAGAGGATGCTCGCGAGCGGCAAGAGCGCCCCAATGCGCTGGAGTGGTTCGCCTTGCACGAGCAGCAAGAGCCCCGCCACGGCATAGAGTGCGATGGCGAACAGCCCCCCGCCGCGAACGCCAAGAAGTGTTCCAACGGTCCCAATCCGGCCCCGCCGATCTGCATCAACATCTTGCAACGCTCCCACCACATGGCTTCCCATGTTCCAGAAGAAGAACGCCGCCAGCGGCGCAATCCAGGCCTGTTGCAGCTCGCCGCCGAGCGCAAGGCCGGCAACTGCAGGGATCACAAAGTGTGTCGCAGAGATGACTGCATCCAAGATCGGGACAGCACGAGCGCGGACGAACCATGGTGCGCTGTATGCCGTGGCAAAGGCGATACCGAGTAGGCACCAGATTGGAACCGTAGCTGTGCCCGTCAGTAGGAAGAGCGCACTCGTAAACGCAGCGAAAAGAAGAAGTAGCCGCAGCGTTGGTAAATCGCCGTTCTGCAGCAGAGCACCCTCAGCACCGCCCTTCCGTGGATTCTTTCGATCAGTTGCAAGGTCATAGAGGTCGTTGATCCCATAGAGATAGAGGTTGTACGCAACGCCCCACCAGATCACGAGTGGCAAGAACCATGCGCCAACCGCCTCCCCCGCTCCGGCTGCGAGCGCACCACCCGCAAATGGGAGCGCAGTGTTGATCCACGAAACTGGGCGAGAGGCCAGCAGCAACCGCCACCAGCGACCCTTCGCTACACGTGCTGATGCTGTGAGCTGCACCGTAAAGAGCACAAAGGCCGCTGCCCAGAGGATGTCCTCGACCGGCGCGTAGCCCAGCATCACCCCCGAACGTGGCGCGCTGGAATAGTAAAAGAGCTCCGCCGCACACATGATGTTGTCAAACACCAGCGTCAGCCCGAGAAAGATTGCCACGCTCCAACGGCTTGCCTGGCTGCGAGCAAGGAGTGGCGCTGCGAGGAGTAGTGCCCCAGCCGCAAGCCCTGCAGTGGCCGCAGTGTACTCACCGCCAACATTTGCAACCAGTGCCCCGGTACCTACAGCGATCCCAATCAGGATTGCTGCTCCAGCTCTTCGCGCTGAGAGTTCCCCCTCTCGTCTCCCTTCACGCGATTTCCCGGTGCTCATCAGCACGACAACAAGTGCTGCGAGCGCCGCAAGGAGCGCGACCTCTTCAATGGGTAGCCCTGCATCAAGAGCGCCCCGCCCAGGAAGCATCAGCAGCGTTGACGAGAGCGGCGTTGCAAACCAGCCACGCCAGATGCCAACCGCATCGACAAGGAGGAAGGCCACGGTGGTGACGACCGTTACGGGTAACAGCACCTGTCGCGACACTGGCAGAGAGAACCGTTTGACCAGGCCGTGCACCCCGATCGCCGAAAGCCCGATGACCGCGAGATAGATCGCGCCCATCACCGTGCGCGTGCCGTCATGCGATACGAAACGAATGAACCCAACGCGAGTACAAGGCAGAAGAGCAGTGCCGCCAGAACCCAGAAGTCCTGCGGATACAACTGCACGAGCCGATCTGTGGCGGGATTGAAGGTCCACGTGCCAGCAGCAAAGAAGAGCCCGTGGAAGAAGGCGAACGTGGCATCGAAGGCCAGCGCGAAGGCGGCAGCGGCCAGAAGTGCCCCACCAACGATGAGCGCTGCCCCGTCGCGAATGGCCACGCGCAACCAGGCGCGGCGGCGCACCCGGGCGAGGGCCAAGACGATCAACCCGCCAAGCCCAGCAACTAGGACGGCCCGGAGGAGCGCGCCAACATCGGCAAGGTGGGAGCGCTCTCCCGCCGAGAGGAGTGGCTCGTCACCAAGCGGAGCATCAAAGGCCCCGTCCGTGAGGAGATCCCCCACCAGGGCGTCTGAGAGGGCCTCCGCTACCCCCGGCTCCACCCCGAGCACCGTATGGGCGTCGCTCACCGACAAGAGGGAGTGCACAACTGGGGGCGTAAGGAAGATGGCTGTCGTTGCGCCAATGGCCAGAGCCGCAGCGGCGAGGGCGAGGAGCGACCGCCGCAAGAGGCGGCGGAGCGACTTCACGCGTCGGCGAGGACCTGCCCCTGCTCCCACCACGAACGGAGGGAGAGCGGGTCAGGGAGTGGGAGGCCAAGTGTCTGTGCGGTTGAGATCACTCCGGACTGGAAGTGCTCCCATGGGGCTGCCGCGAGGGTCTCAACGCCGCCGTATCCCGCCTGGGCGAGGAGCTCGTGCTCAGCGGGCCCCAGGAAGGCGAGATTGAGCAGGAGGGCCTCGTCGCGCCACTCGGCGACGTCGGCGGTAGAGGCGTCAGTCTGGTCCGCCAATGTTTGGCGGCGGGTTGGGGTTTCGGTGCGCTCCAACAGCAGTCCCGTGGTGAAGATCCCCTGCGCCTCCAGGCGTGCCAAGTGGACTGGCTCGATGCGCGTGAGCTCTGTGATGGCTGGCATTGCTCCCCCTTTCCCTCCCTCGCAGACTAGCGCCTCCCGCGGGCCCGTGGAAAGTCTGATTTGTTACAGAAAGATGTAACAGTTGCGGAATATTGCGGTATCGCAACATAGCGCCCGAAATTTGCGATACTTATCCACAGCGATCCGAAGAGGTCGCAGAAGCAAAAAGGGAGGTCCATTGATGAGCGCAGCAGATGCCTATCAGTTGGTCTACAACTTTATGTCCCTCGCCATCGCGGCGATGGGCGCAAGCTTCTTCTTCTTCGTCTCCGCACGCGGAGCTCTGAAGGAGGGGAACCGGATGGCGGTAACGCTCTCAGCCGTAGTTGTGCTGATCGCGTTCTACCACTACGTCCGAATCTTCGACTCGTGGGTGGCCTTCGGCACCACGGGCGCCCCGTTCAACGAGGCGTATCGATACGTGGACTGGCTCCTGACGGTGCCACTCCTCGTTGCTGAGCTCGTGCTCGTACTCAAGCTCGACAAGAAGCTTGAGAGCACGCTGATCAAGCGAAACGTGGTCTATGCGTTCTTGATGATCGCAACCGGCTACGTCGGCGAGATGACGAACATCACGTCGGTTGACTTGGCCTCGCCGCGCACCATCTGGGGCGCGATTAGCTCAGTCTTCTTCGTCCTGATCCTCCGCGACCTGTTCGGCGGCATCGATGCCTCGATCAAGAAGCAGAGCAAGGACATCCAGGGGATCTTCAAGATCCTTCGCGTCGTGCTTATTGCGACGTGGGGCGTCTACCCAATCGCCTACCTTCTTCCAGCAATCGCAGGCAACCTTGGCCTTACGGCCCAGGACGGCCTCGTGCTGAAGCAGGTCGGATACACGATTGCCGACATCCTGGCCAAGCCGGGCTACGGTCTCCTCATCTGGAAGATCGCAACCCTGAAGAACGGTTCTTCGAAGTAATCCCCTTCCGACGGGAAACCGTCGGGCTCGGATACAGGAAAAGGCCCGGGGGAAACCCCGGGCCTTTTCTATTGCTCACAAATGTGGTCGGGGCGACTGGATTCGAACCAGCGACCTCTTGCACCCCATGCAAGCGCGCTACCAAGCTGCGCTACGCCCCGAGTGGGTCCAAAGTTTCGGCAGTGTATCAGGAAGCCTAGCGCCACTCCCCCGCTGGAGAGCGACCGAGCAGCGCGCGCGCGAGCACTTCAATGGTCGCTCCTCCGCTGATCGCTGCGACAACCGCGGCGGTAATCGGCATCTCCAGTTTGTGCGCAGCTGCAAGCTGCAGGGCGCCGTGTGCCGTGCCAATTCCCTCCACCGTTGCGCCAATCTTGTCGACAGCGGCCTGCACGGACATACCGCTCGCGAGGAGCGCACCGAGTTTTGCATTGCGTGAACCGGTGTTCGACGAGGTGACAACGAGGTCACCAACGCCAGCGAGTCCACAAGCGGTTTCTGTGCGGCCACCGCATGCCTCGGCGAGGCGCGCCATCTCGGCAACGCCACGCGACAAGAGTGCTGCTGCAGCGTTCTCGCCATAGCCGAGCGCACGGACACCACTGACGGCGATGGCGATAACGTTCTTGAGCGCCCCGCTAATCTCAACGCCGACAACGTCGTCGGTCAGGTAGAGCCGAAGGGTTGGGCGCACCAGCCGTGTGCGCAGGGACTCAACAAGATGTGTTGGCCCGGCAAGTACGGCCGCTGCGGGCTTCCCCATGGCGATCTCGCTGGCCAGGTTTGGCCCAGACAAGACGGCGAGACGCTCCGAATCTGCCCCTGCAGCGATCAGCAGTTCCGAGGGTCGAGCACCACTCAGCGACAACCCCTTGGAGGCGATGACCATAGGCGCGTCTCCAGCGGCCTGCACGATCTGCTTGGCTGTGTCTGGGTCGAGCTCGGTGGAGGGAATAGTGACCACGAAGGTGTCATCGGCGCTCAGCGTAGTGAGCGCATCGGTGGCGCTGAAGATGTTGATTGCATCTGGCAGGGTGATGCCAGGGAGGCGCCTCGTGTTGATGCGGGCGCTGCGCAGGAGCGCCGCCTCGTCGGTTGTTCGAGCGAGCAGCTCGATGACGGGGGCAGGGCGCCCCTCACCCTGCTCCTGGCTCCAGAGGAGCGCCAAGGCGGTTCCCCATGCACCTGCGCCGAGAATGCGGATCGTGCTCATGCGCGTGAGGCTGGCTTCGCCTTTGCGGGTGCCCGCTTCGTTGACTTCGAGGTGCGCCCGCGCTCTCGCCCCTCTTCGGCCTCCCGCTCTCGTACGACGATGCGGATCGGCGTTCCCATGAGGGGGTACTTCTCGCGGATCTGATTCTCGAGGAAGCGCTGCCAGGTGAAGTGCACCTGGGCGGCATTTCGTGCGAAGACCACGAAGGTTGGAGGTGGCGTTGAGGCCTGAGCGGCGTAGAGGATCTTTGGGCGCTTGCTGCCGCTATGGGCCGGCTCCTGGCGGGCTACCGCTTCGGCGATCAGGCGGTTCAGCACGCCAGTTGGGATGCGCAGATTCCGCGCGTCAGCGGCGGCGACCGCAGCGTCGAGCACCTTCGTCGCTCGGAGCCCCGTGACGGCTGAGATGGAGACGAGTGGAGCGAAATCAAGGAATGGCGCCTGGCGGCGGAGCTTCCCCTCGATCTCGTCAAAGGTGAAGCCATCCTTCTCAATGAGGTCCCACTTGTTTAAGACCAGCACGAGTCCCTTGCCTGCATCGATCACCGAGCCAGCGATGTGTAGATCCTGGGCCTGCAGGCCAGTCGATGCGTCAATGAGGAGGAGTGCGACGTCAGCGCGATCAAGCGCGCGCACGGAGCGGACGGTTGCCCACTTGTCTGCCGACGGGCCCGAGGCAACCTTGCCACGCTTGCGAATGCCTGCGGTGTCAACGAGGGTGATCTGACGCCCTGCGTGCAGCAGCGTCTCATCAATCGCGTCGCGCGTCGTGCCGGCAACCGCGCTCACCACCGTGCGCTCGCTCCCAATCAACTTATTGAGGAGACTCGACTTGCCGACGTTTGGCCGCCCGACGATCGCGACGGTCACCTCGCCCTCTACATAGGCACTGCCCGCATCTGCTGGGAGCGCCTCAAGGCGCTCAACGATGACGTCAAGAAGGTCGCCAGAACCGATGCCATGCTGTGCACTGACCGTATGAAGCCGATCAAACCCGAGGATTGAGAACTCCTGGGCGGCGCGATCGCGTTCAATGTTGTCGGCCTTGTTCGCCACAAGGATGATCGGCTTGCCACTGCGGCGCAGCAGCTGTGCCACCTCGGCGTCACCAGGGTTCGGGCCAGTCGCTGCGTCAACAAGGAGCAGGATCAGGTCGGCGGCGTCTACCGCGATGCGCGCCTGGTCTTGCACCCCAATCTCGATCGGATCACCAACGGCGGGCTGCATGCCTCCTGTGTCCACCACACGAAAGCGCATCCCATTCCATTCGACGATACCGATGAGTCGATCGCGGGTCGTACCGGCGCGATCTTCAACGACGGCACGGCGCTCACCAACGAAGCGATTGAAGAGGGTGCTCTTCCCAACGTTTGGTCGCCCAACCAGCGCCACGAGTGGCAGGCGACGGGGTAACGACTCAGCTTCGGCCTCTGCCTCAAGCTCTTCCTCACTCATGCTGGTGCACCGCTGGTGATTGAGGTCGTGCGGTATTGCGGCGTAGCGGCAGCCTCCAGGGCGGCTCGCGCAATGGATGCCGCATTGGCACGTACCTGGTCGGTTCCGCCAAGTTCAGCGATCTGCAGCGCAACGCGCTCAAGGTCCTCAATCGGCGTGCTCGTTCCACCCGTGATGCCAACGGTGTGGATGTTTGCAAAGAGGGCTGGATCGGTTAGCGCCTGCGCAGATTCAATCTGCACGGCGCGCGTGCCACTAATCTCACAGAGACGGGTGAGCTCCTTCGTGTTGGCGCTCCGGGTGCCGCCCACCACGATCATCAGCTGCACCTCGCGGGCAATTGCAATCGTGTCCTCTTGGCGTCGAATCGTGACTGGGCAGACCGTGTTGATCACCTTGAGCTCATGGCAACGGGAAACAAGAAAGGCTGCCAGGCGCTCAAACTTCCATGGCGGCTGGGTGGATTGCGTAATCAGGGCCATACGCTTGCGACGCGGAATGGTTGCCCAATCCTCCTCTTCGTCGACCAAGATGGCGTTTGGGGCAAAGCCAAGCAGGCCGACGACCTCTGGGTGATTTGGCGTGCCGAGGAGAACGATCTCGTATCCCTCTTCCACGAGTCGAGCGAGCTCACGATGCTCTTGCGTCACCCAGGTGCAGGTGCCGTCAATCACCTCAAGGCCGCGCTCTGCTGCGCGGCCGAGCACCTCGGGGGTCACACCATGCGCACGAATGACGACGGCGGTCCCCGACGCGACCTCATCGAGGTGGTCGACATTCTCAATCCCGCGGGCGCGAAGGTCGGCGATTAGCCCCTCGTTGTGTACGACATGCCCCAGGGTGTGGGTCTCTTTCCCAGAGGCGCGGGCGATCTTGGCCTTATCAATGGCCTCACGGACGCCATAGCAGACGCCCGTGCGCTTCGCGATGACGATGTTCTCAACACTTCCCATGCGGGTATTATCGCCCACCCCGACCCTAGGGCCGATTCGCCTCAGGGAGGAGGGCTGCGACAGCGTCGTGAATGGCGCCGCTCACGGCCGAGAGCTCGGGTCGAGACCCCTCGGCGCGTGGCATCACCACCGGTTCCCCAATCGTCAGCGTGACGCGCGGGACGCGACGTGGGATGAGAGAGCCCTTCCGCCAGAGGCCGTCCGTGCCCGTAACCGCGACTGGCAGGACTGGAACACCGCTTCGCAGCGCCAGGAGGGCGGCCCCATCGCGAAATGGGCGCAGGATGCCGTCTGGTGAGCGTGTCCCCTCTGGGTAGATCCCCAGGATGCGCCCCTCGCTAAGGATCCGCTCAGCGAGGCGGAATGCCTCGAGGTCGGCAGCACCACGGCGCACCCCAAAGACACCATTCACCCGTAGGAACCAGCCAACCAGCGGCCAGCGCATCGCCTCCGCCTTCCCCATCCACGTCATTGGGCGGCCGGTCGCTGGGGTGAGCCAGCAGGCGAGGAGGACTGGGTCAACCCACGAGATGTGGTTTGAGGCGAGTAGCACTGGGCCACTTGCTGGAATGCGATCGAGACCACTCACCACGATCTCGCGAGCCAAACGCTTAATCGCCCAGCGGCCGAATCGCTCCGAGAGGCGCATGCCGAGCGGGATGCGCTCCGACGTCATCGTGCGACCCTGCGCGCCTCTGCCACGACCTGCTTGACCACGTCGGTGAGCGCAATCTCATCGGTGTGAATCGTGATCGCATCCGTCGCCGCAATCAGTGGCGCCACAGGGCGAGCTCGATCCTCTGCATCGCGCGCGATGAGGCTGGCGAGGATCGCTTGGTGCTCTGCAGAGCCAACCGCATAACCGCGCTGCGTGGCGCGTCGTACTGCTCGTTTCTCCGCTGTCGCGTCAAGGAAAATCTTGCACTCTGCATCTGGGAGTACCACCGTGCCGATATCGCGACCAACGAGGACCGCCCCACCACGCGCTGCCACGTTTCGCTGCACCGCACGGAGGGCATCTCGGACACTCGCAATTGATGCGACGGCCGGAACGTAGAGTTCAACGTCTGCCGCCTCAAGCTGCGAATCTGCAAGAGGGATGCCGCCAATGACCATGGTGAAAGCTGATCCACTCCCCTGCGCATCAGTCGAGCGGGCTAACTCTGTAAGGTTGTGCCGCACCTGTTCGTGATTCGTGTCAGCCACCTCCGCCGCCGTGATGGGGGCCGTGAACCAGCCAAGGTCAATGGCGCGTCGGGTAATTGCGCGATAGAGCAGGCCAGTGTCGAGAAATCCAATCTTGAGCTCTTCCGCTACGAGCCGGCCAACGCTGCTCTTCCCACTTGAGGCTGGGCCATCAATGGCGATGCGCATTATCTGCTCGTGGGTGCGACCGGTCGCGCCTTACTCTTCGGCGCCGCGACGAGTGCGCGGGTGAGCTCCTGTCGTTCAGATTCGGTGATGAGCCGAAGTTCCCCTGGAGTCAGCCCACCGAGTCGGACCGGCCCATAACCGACGCGAATCAGTCGCAGAACGGGATGGCTGATTGCGCCGTACAGGCGGCGCACCTCGTGGTGTCGACCCTCTCCGATCGAGATGAAGCTCCACTGACCAGGATCCATGTCGCCACCGCGCACATCTTCTGGAAGATCGTCATCGCGGTGCACCCCGCGTGCCTCAAT
>CAMAXG010000002.1 GCA_945862225.1 Thermoflexus hugenholtzii JAD2
GGTGAGATGGCACTGCGCAGTTTGCATCCGGGCGCAACCCTTGATGAGGTGCGCGCATCCATTGGTTGGGAGATTCGTATCCCACAGAACGTGCCCGCCACGCCAACGCCAACTGACGAAGAGCTACGACTCATTCGCGAAGAGCTCGACCCGACCGGTGCGTACGTTTCGTGAGTAGCGGCAAGATCTTCAGTCGCGGTGGCCCCGCGCTCCCCATCGCCGCATCTGGCGACGGCACGTACATCACCGACGCGACTGGTCGTCGCTACATCGATGCCGCAGGCGGCGCCATCGTCGTAGGGATTGGTCACGGACGACGCGCCGTTGCAGATGCCGCAGCGTCACAGATGGCGAAGATCGCCTACGCCCACGGGAGCGCCTTCACCGCCGAAGCGCTCGACGCCTGGGCAAGTGAGATTGGCCCACTTCTACCGATGAGTAACCCGTCGCTCTACCCAGTCTCTGGCGGTTCAGAGGCGGCGGAGACGGCGCTCAAGATGGTGCGCGCCTACTGGTTGGCCCAGGGTGAGCCCGATCGCACCGTCGTCGTCAGTCGATGGGGTAGTTACCACGGCAACACGCTCGGCGCACTCGACCTCTCCGGTCGGACCGGGCTACGCCGTCCGTATGAGCCGTGGCTCGGGCGCTTCGAGCATGTCTCAGCCCCGTATTCGTATCGTGCGGGTCACGACGGCGCCAATGCGATTGCCAGCGGCGCCGAAGCGGTCGCCGAGCTTGACGCGCTACTCGGCCGTGTCGGCCCAGGGCGCATCGCCGCCTTTGTTGCCGAGCCGATCGTTGGTGCAACGCTCGCCGCCGCCGTGCCGCCCGACGACTATTGGCCCGCGGTCAGCGCCTGGTGCGCGCGCAATAAGGTGCTCCTCGTTGCCGATGAGGTGATGACCGGCTTCGGGCGAACGGGAACCTGGTTCGGGGCGAACCACTGGAACGTGCAGCCAGACCTGTTGCTCGCCGCAAAGGGCGTGACGAGTGGCTACTGGCCGTTCGGCTTTGTTGCTGCAGCGGGCCACGTCGCTGAGCCGATCTTGGCGAGCGGCTTCGTCCACGGCTTCACCTATAGCCACTCGATCCCTGGCGCCGCGGTTGCGCGCTCCGTGCTGAAGATTCTGCGCGACGAGAACCTGATCGAAGCGTCGGCAACCCGAGGCGCTCAACTGCGCGCCGCACTTGAGGCAGAGCTCGCTAACGATCCGTGGGTCGGTGAGATTCGCGGTCGCGGCCTGCTGCTCGGAATTGAACTTGTTGCCGACCGCGCGAGCAAGGCGCCGCATGGACGTGCCAAGCGCGTCACCGAGCGCGTGTTGGCCCAGGCCAAGAACTCCAGCGATGTTGGCCTACTTCTCTATAGCGCGACCGGCCAAGCGAACGGCACAGACGGCGACCAGATTGTGCTCGGGCCACCGTTCGTGATTGGCGACGAGGAGATTGCGCGCATTGCCCGCGGGACCGCCGCAGCGATCCGCGCGGTGCGCGACGAGGCTTAGGCGTTAATCGCGAGAGTGATCTCGACGTTCCCCGCCAGCGCTGCTGAAATTGGGCAGCCGCCCTTCGCCCCTTCGGCAAGCTCCGCGAACTTCGCGGCATCAAGTCCTGGAACATCACCCTTCAAGGTGAGTGCCGACTTCGTGACGCGCCAGCCTGCTTCGACCTTCTCGAAGGTCACAGTTGCCGAAACGTCGAGCTTCGTGGCTGGAGTGTTATTGCGAGCCAGGCCGCCGGAGAGCGCCATGGCAAAGCAGGAGGCATGTGCGGCAGCGAGCAACTCTTCGGGAGAGGTTGACCCGTCATGCGCCTCGGAGCGTCGCGGCCAGCTCACGGGCAGCGTGCCGATTGCACCGCTCTCAAACGAGGTGATGGCCCCGGAGCCCTCAAGGAGTGAGCCGTTCCAGGTGGCGGTCGCCGTTCGTGTGGTCATGATTAACCCCCCTTAATACGTTTTTAGCCCCGCAGCATCCTCGGCGGGATTCCGCGATACTACGCCTGTTGGGCACTGCTGCCCACTCCAATCGGTGAATAGAGGGGGTTCCATGTTTTTCCTGACCAAGCTCGCGGTCGCTCGACGCAGCGTGACCATTCTCATTGCACTCGCCGTCTTCGGTGGGGGCGTGGCGAGCTGGGGGAGCCTGAAGCAGGAGCTTCTTCCAAACATTGACTTCCCGATCGTGACGATCATCGCCCCGTATCCAGGGGCTGGAACCGCCGATGTGGCCGACCAGGTGGCCGCGCCGATTGAGGCCGCTGTCGCTTCAGTCGCAGGGGTTGAGTCACTCCGCTCCGTTTCAACGACCGGGCTCGGCTTCGTCTCTGCCCAGTTTGCCTACGGAAGCGACGTCAAGGAGATCGTGCGCCAGATCGAGACTGCCATCGCCGGGTCCCGCCTCCCCGCCGGCGTGACACCAGTGGTTCGAAACTTCAACATCAACTCTTCTGCAGTGGTGATTGCCACCCTGACGCCGAAGAGCGGTACGACACTCACCGAGCTGGCAGCCCTCGCGCAGAGCGAGTTGATGCCGAGCATTCGTGGCATCACCGGAATCTCCGCCGCCGACCTCTCGGGCGGCACTGAGTCGCAGGCGTTCATTCAACTCGACGCAGCGAAGCTCGCCGCGACGGGCGTCAGCATGTCGCAGGTACAAGGCCTGATCCAGGCGAACAACCTGACCTATCCGGGTGGCCAGCTCCCAGTCGGCACAGGCCTGGTGCCAGTCTCAGCAACCGGTCGCTTCACCTCCGTTGCAGACCTTGAGAACCTCATCGTTGGCGGTGGAGTGACTCCAGCGGGGCAGCCGTACCCCGTCTTCCTTAAGGACGTCGCGACCGTCTCGCTCGCCGAGGTGCACACCACCGGCTGGTCTGAGACGAATGGCACCCCTGGCCTGACCATCAGCGTCAGCAAGTCGGCCGACGCCAACACGGTCACCACCGCCCAGGAGTCCATTGCCGCCATCGAGGAGTTTGCCGCCGCCCACGAGGGGCAGGTGAAGCACTCCATCGTGACCGACTCGTCAATCTTCATCCTTGAATCCATTGATGCGCTCGTAAAGGAGGGCGGCCTCGGGGCAGCCTTCGCCGTTGTTGTGATCTTTGTCTTCTTGCTCAACTTGCGCTCAACCATCGTTGCTGCGGTGAGCATTCCGCTGAGCGTCTTGGCGGCGATCATCCTCATGTCAACGACCGGCATCACCATCAACATCATGACCCTCGGCGGGCTTGCCGTAGCGGTTGGCCGAGTCGTCGACGACTCCATTGTGGTGCTCGAAAACATCTACCGTCACCGCAGCCAAGGTGAGCCGATCGGTGAAGCGGTGCTCAACGGCACACGCGAGGTCTCCTCGGCGATCACCAGCTCGACCATCACGACGATTGCGGTCTTCTTGCCACTCGGCGTGGTCGGCGGCCTGATCAGTCAGTTCTTCCTCCCCTTCGCGCTCACCGTCACCTACGCCTTGCTCGCATCGTTGATCGTTGCGCTTACGGTGATTCCGGTGCTCGCCTACTTCTTGGTCAAGGTGAAGGGCTCCAAGGCAACGATTCCGTACGCGGTCGACACCGACCACGAAGAGGTCTCCATCTGGGGGCGCATCTATCTGCCGGTGCTCGGGCTTGCGCTGCGACGTCGCGCCACGAAGTTCGCCACCCTGCTGATCGCGTTCAGCCTCTTCCTTGGGGCAACCTCGCTCGCAGGGTCTATCCCAACCCAGTTCTTGAACAGCGGAAGCGAGAAGGTGCTCACGGTGACGGTGAACCCGCCGCTCGGCACCTCAACAGAGCGTGTCCTCACGCGCAGCCGCGTCGCCTACGAGATCCTCGCCAAAGACGAAACGGTTGAGTTGGTAACGACCTCGATTCCGAGCGCGGATTCAACAGGTACACAGACGCTTGTCGCCGCGACAACCGGCCGAGCGCCAAATGCTGCACGAATGACGGTGGTGCTGAGCGCCGATACCGATCTCGCTGAAGCGAAGACCCGTCTGGCGGAATCACTCGCAGATGTCGGTACCCAAGGGTGGACTGTGACAGTGGAGGAGATCGGCTTTGCTGCTGGCTCCAACGCCATCTCAGTGATCGTCACTGGCGAACGCTCTGCTGATGTTGAAGCAGCATCGGACCTCCTCGTCACTACGCTCGCCGCGAATGGCGACCTCGCAAACGTCAAGAGTGATCTTGTGAAGGCGGGCCGCCAGATTGAGATCACGGTTAATCCTTCAGCGGCCGCGATGGCCGGACTCTCGGCAGCCCAGGTAGCTGGTGAGGTGCGCAACCTCCTAGTTGGCTCGTTGCTCGGGCAGATCACGATCGATGGCTCGAAGGTGAACCTCTCCATCAAGATTGACAGCAGCTCCGTGAGCGACATTGAACAGCTTGGTGCGTACCTGGTTGGCGGCACGAAGAAGGTGCCACTCAGCAGCATCGCAACCATTGAAGAGCTCTCGGTTCCATCAAGCATTACGCGAATTGACCAGGCACTCGCCGCCAACGTGAGTGGCGAGATTGCGGTCGCCGACACCGGCGCCGTGAACACCGCCGTGAAGACGGCAGTTACCGAACTGCAGGATGCAGGAAAGTTGAGCAAGGTCGACGTGCGCCTTGCCGGCGTGACGGAGCAGCAGAACGAGTCGTTCAGCGGCCTCTTCACGGCGATGGCCGTCGCAATCCTGCTCGTCTACCTGACCATGGTGCTCGTCTTCAACTCACTGGTTGATCCGCTCGTGATCATGTTCAGCCTGCCACTCGCTGTGATTGGTGCCTTCCCGGCACTGCTGATCACCGATCGTCCGATCGGCATCTCGGCGCTCATCGGCTTCTTGATGTTGATCGGTATCGTGGTGACGAATGCCATCGTGCTGCTCGACCGAGTTGAACAGCTACGTCATGAGGGGGTCCCAACGAAGGATGCCCTTCTGCGCGCTGGTGCAACTCGGGTACGCCCGATCCTGATGACGGCGGTCGCCACGATCCTCGCGCTCGTGCCGCTCGCGGCAGGGCCGAGCGAGGGGTCGATCATTGCTGCCGAGCTCGGCACGGTGGTGATTGGCGGACTCCTCTCATCGACGCTCCTCACCTTGCTCGTGGTGCCAGTGGTGTACAGCCTCATCGACGGGCTCAAGGAGAGCCTCTCGCGCGGCAAGCGGGCAAAGGCTGCCTAATCGGGGTGCCAGCCCAATCCTGATACGATCAGTCGGGATTACCCCGCACGGTCCAGCAGGGAAGAGGAGGCTCCATGACGGTCGCTAAGGAGACGGTTCGCGACGAACGGGAGCAGTACGCCTTCCACGACGACATCACCTACCTGCGCGAGACGAAGGCCGGCCTCACCGAGGCGACGGTTCGGGAGATCTCCGAGACGAAGGACGAGCCAGCCTGGATGCTGGAGTACCGCCTTCGCGCCTACAAGCACTTTGAGGCGCGTGCGATGCCGATGTGGGGTGGCGACCTCACCAAGCTCGACTTCTCGAAGATCGTCTACTACCGCAAGCCATCCGAGCGCGAAGAGAAGTCGTGGGACGACGTCCCCGATCAGATCAAGAAGACCTTCGAACGACTTGGCATCCCAGAGGCGGAGCGGAAGTTCCTCTCGGGCGTCGGCGCGCAGTACGACTCCGAGGTTGTTTATCACTCGGTTCGCGAGGATCTACAGAAGCTCGGCGTCGTCTTTATGGGTACCGACCAGGGGATGAAGGAGTACCCAGAGATCTTCAAGAAGTACTTCGGCACCGTTGTGCCGGCAGAAGACAACAAGTTCGCCGCACTGAACTCTGCTGTTTGGTCGGGCGGCTCGTTCGTCTACGTGCCAAAGGGTGTTGATGTGCCGCTGCCACTGCAGGCCTACTTCCGCATCAACGGGCAGAACACCGGTCAGTTTGAGCGAACCCTGATCGTTGTTGATGAGGGGGCGAGCCTCCATTACATCGAGGGCTGCACCGCGCCAAACTGGGCAACCGATTCACTGCACGTTGCCGTTGTTGAGGTGATTGCACTGCCGGGCGCAAAGGTTCGCTACACCACGATTCAGAACTGGTCGAACGATGTCTACAACCTGGTGACGAAGCGCGCACACGCGCACGCTGGCGCCACGGTTGAGTGGATTGACGCCAACACGGGCGCACAGCTCACCATGAAGTACCCAGGCATCTACCTGCTGGGCGAGAAGGCTCACGCCGAAATCGTCTCCGTGGCTGTGGCCTCAAAGGGTCAGCACCAGGACACCGGCGCGAAGGCGGTACACCTTGCACCGAACACCACCAGCCGCATCGTCGGTAAGTCGGTCTGCAAGGACGGCGGCGTGGCAACGTACCGCGGCACCGTCCGCGTGGCACCTGGCGCAACTGGTGTGACCACCAGCGTGCGCTGCGATGCACTGATCCTCGACGAGGGGAGCCGCTCTGAGACATATCCGTACATTGATATTCAAGAGGACGACACCTCAATGAGCCACGAGGCCACCGTGGGTCGCGTCTCCGATGATCAGATCTTCTATCTGATGAGCCGCGGGATGACAGAGAACGAGGCAACGAACTTGATCGTGCAGGGCTTCCTTGAAGTCTTCACCAAGGAGTTGCCGATGGAGTACGCCCTTGAGTTCAATCGCCTGATTCGACTCGAGATGGAGGGGGCCCTCGGGTGACCCGCCGCGCACTCGCTGATCTCCCTCTCGAGTGGGCAACCGCCGACATGATCGCCAAGCTCAGCCCTGGGGGCGCTGGCCTTCCTGAGCGCACGGTGGCCCTCGCCGCGTTTCACGCCCTCCCAACGGAGTCGAACCTACTCTTCACCGGATACGTAGACCTGCGAGCCGCAGAGGTAGAGCGCGCAGCGCCCGCCGTGCTCTCACAAGAGATTCGTACGCTTCCTGCCTCTGCGCTGCCAGAGGGCGCCGCTGCACTCATTGAGATCTCGAGCGCAGGTGTTGGCGCTTACCTCAGTGCAGAGGCAACCACCGCCGGTCTGAGCGTTACGCCACTCAACCCGTCTACATCAATGGGTGGCGCAACCGAGGATCGCACCGCTGCGCTCGTCGCCGCACTCTGGAACGCTGGCGTTTCGATTTCGTTGAGCGCCGGTCATCTGCGCGCACCGATTGTTGTGCGCATCGTTGCCCCGGAGTCTGGGTCGTCGCTCCTTGCGCGCATCGCAGTGTCCCTCGGTGACGGCGCACAGGCCTCGATCGTGGAAGAGATCAGCGGCAGCGCCGCTGCGCCCGCAGTTGCCACATCGCTCTTGGCGACCAGTAGCGAGATTACGCTCGGGGCCCGCGCGACGCTGTCACTCTCCTCCATCCAAGACCTCCCCGAAGATCGTGCCTACGTGACGGTCCGTCGCCACACCTTTGGCGAGAAGGCGCAGTTGCAGCTCGCCGTGGCGCAGGTCGGCGCACGGCTCGTTCGCGGGCGAATTGATCACCTGCTTGCGGGCGATGGATCTGGCGTTCGCCAGGTAGAGGTGGTCTTCGGCGCTGGCGATCAGATCCACGACCTCACTACCTATAGCCTGCACTCTGGCCAGAAGACGGTGGGCGACCTACTTGCAAAGGGTGTGTTTGCCGGAAACGCACGCGGCTACATCAAAGGTGTCACGACGATCCCGCGCAGCGGGCGTGGCACCAACTCGTACCTCGGTGAGTTCGGCATGCTCCTCTCAAAGACGGCGCGCAGCGTGGCGATCCCATCACTCTGGATCGACCAGCCAGACTGCGAGCGCGCGGCGCACGGCAGCTCCGTCGGGCCAATCGATCCCGCCCAGATCTTCTACCTGCGTTCACGCGGCCTAACGGATGCAGAGGCGCGCCGCACGATTGTGATGGGCTTCCTTGAGCCCGTTGTTGCTGCACTCCCGCTTGATGCTGAAGCGGAGCGCCTCCGTGACGTCCTTGCAGCAAAGCTGGACGCTGCACTGGCAAAGCAGCCTGCAGCACTCGCCTCCTAAGCTCACCTCATGCCAGCCGAGCGCCTCTTCCCTGCAGCAGAGCTTCCCGACGGCACGATGCGACTCGCCTGGCCCGGCGGCGCCGCCATCCTGGTGGTGAATCGCGGCGGCAAGTTGCTGGCGGTCGACGGCGTTTGCACGCACGAGTATTGCGAGCTAGATCGTGGCTTCCTCTCACCCGCCACCGTTGATCGGCCGACGGTGACCTGCCCGCTGCACCTCTCACGATTCGACCTTGAGAGTGGGGAGCCACTCGACCCACCCGCTGAAGTCCCGCTCGGGGTTCATGTGGTGAGCGTTGACGAACAGGGATGGGTGGTACTGCAAACCTAGCCCTGCACAGCGCGCTAGGATGGGGGCGACGCGCACCCATTGCGCAAGAGGGGAGCCCCAATGCAAGAGATCAAGGATCGCGCCGCAAGCCTCGCCGGTCTCGAGTTAGAGCGGGATGCAATCTTCTTGTACGACGCCCTCGCCAAGATTGAGAAGGACCCTGCCCGCCGAAGCGCCTTTGAGCGCATCGCAACAAGTGAGCGTCGCCACGCCGCTATCTGGGAGGCGAAGTTCATCAGCCTCGGCGAACAGGTTCCCGCCGCGAAGCGCCCGAGCTGGCGCGTTCGCCAGATCACGCTCCTTGCGCGACTCTTTGGCACCCGGGTCGTGAGCGACATGGTGAAGGCGCTCGAGGGGTACGAAGAGGAGGTCTACGGCGCACATAGTGACGTGGCCGAGGTCACCGACATTGCCGCCGATGAGGCGAAGCACGCCGACATCTGGCGAGAACTCGACACCGGGAAGAGCAACGGCGCGCATCGAGCTGCCCTCGCGGAGACAAAGGCGCGCGAGCCGTGGCATCGCGCCGGCAACAGCGGCACGCTGCGCGCGATCATCTTCGGCGTCTCCGACGGCCTTGTCTCGAATGCCGCTTTGGTGATGGGCATCGCTGGAGCGACCACCGCGAGTGGTCAGGGCGGATTCGTGGTGCTTGCCGGCGTTGCGGGCCTTCTCGCCGGTGCGTTCAGCATGGCCGCAGGTGAATACGTCTCGATGCGCAGTCAGACCGAACTCCTTGAGCGCCAGATTGAACTGGAGCGCGCTGAACTTGAAGCGATGCCTGAGGAGGAGGAGGCCGAGATTGCGGCGATCTATCGCGCACGCGGCTTTCCTGAAGAGGAGGCCAAGGCCATCGCAAAGCGTCTGATGGGGGATCCGAAAATTGCCCTTGAGACGCTCGTCCGCGAAGAGCTCGGCCTTGACCCAGAGGAGCTTGGCTCCCCCTGGGGTGCAGCTTTCGGCTCATTTTTTGCATTTGCGCTCGGTGCGTTTGTGCCGCTCTTGCCGTTCATCCTTCTTGCTGGAGCGGACGCTCTCTTCGCGAGCATTGGGCTCACCGCGCTCGCACTCTTCGGTGTCGGCGCTGCGGTCAGTCTGCTGACGGGTAAGTCGGCGATCTACACGGGACTTCGCCAGCTGGCGATTGGTGCAGCGGCGGCCGCAATCACCTATGCCGTTGGCTCACTGATTGGAGTCAACGTCTAGATGCTGCCACTCCCACCCGATCCAGTTCTACTTGAGCTCGGACCCATCGTCATCCGTTGGTACGGCGTCCTCTATGCGATCGGGCTCTTGGTGGCGTATCAGTTCATGCTTCGCGAAGCACGACGTCGTTCCCTCAACGAGAAGTTGATTCTCGACGGTCTCATCATCATCTCGATCGCCGCGCTAGCGGGTGGTCGCCTCTATCACGTAATTGACGCATGGGATCGGCTGTTTGCAGCAAACCCGATCGCTGCCCTCATTCCTCCGTACGAGGGGCTCGGCGCTCCAGGTGGTCTCATCACTGGCACCATCGCCCTTGTGGTGATCCTTCGCCGCTGGCGACAGGAGCCGTGGGGCTGGGTTGACGTAGCCGGTCCGGCGATCCTAGTGATGCAGGGAATCGCACGATGGGGGAACTGGTTCAACCAGGAGCTCTACGGTGCGCCGACCGATCTTCCCTGGGGGCTTGCAATCGACTGCGCCCATCGCGCCGCCACCGTCTCGTGTGCCGCAGTCGGCGAAGCAACGCAGTTCCACCCGCTCTTCCTCTACGAGTCGCTCTCGGGTCTGGCTGGTGCGCTGATCCTTCCTGCGCTCGGACAGCGGCTTAAGGGGCATCTCCTCCCAGGCATGATCGGCCTCGGCGCCGTCGCCTGGTATAGCGTCACCCGCATCGCTCTCGAGGGCCTTCGTCTAGAAAACTGGCAGGTGGGCGGCATTGCGACCGCCTACTTCGTGATGGGGGCGGTGCTGCTCGTCACGCTGCTGGTCGCCATCGTCCGCCTGCGAACGGCCACCCCCGCCAAGAAGCAGCGCCAGCGGTAGGATCAGCGTGCTCGGCGATACCGCCGAGAGAGGAGGGCTCATGGCAAAGATTCAGCGTCGCAAGGTCACCGTCATCGGCGCAGGGAACGTGGGCGCCACAACCGCACAGCGCATCGCTGAGTCCGGGCTCGCCGATGTCGTTCTGATCGACATCGTCGAGGGGCTCCCGCAGGGGAAGGGGCTCGACCTTGCCGAGGCCGCTCCGGTCGTTGGCCACGACGCCCACATCATCGGCACTAACAACTACGACGACACGGCGAACTCCGACGTGATCGTCGTCACCAG
Organism: Thermoflexus hugenholtzii JAD2; assembly: GCA_945862225.1. Taxonomy (GTDB): domain Bacteria; phylum Chloroflexota; class Limnocylindria; order Limnocylindrales; family Limnocylindraceae; genus Limnocylindrus. The sequence continues at coordinate 10,594 of CAMAXG010000002.1, forward strand.
TGGTATCGCCCGCAAGCCAGGGATGAGCCGCGACGATCTGCTCAACACCAATGCTGGCATTGTCCGCAGTGTAGTCACCGAGTCAACGAAGCGATCCCCTGATGCCATCTTGGTCGTCGTCACGAATCCGCTCGACGCGATGTGCCACGTTGCCCTCAAGGCGTCGGGCTTCCCAAAGCATCGGGTGATCGGCATGGCCGGCACCCTCGACTCCGCGCGCTATCGCACCTTCATTGCGCAAGAGGCGGGCGTAAGCGTTGAGGATGTGCGTGCGTTTGTGCTCGGCGGTCACGGTGACACGATGGTGCCGCTCCCGCGCTATTCATCGATTGGTGGCATTCCGTTGCCAGAGTTCCTCGCCGCAGATCGGATTGAGGCAATCGTCAAGCGAACCCGCAGTGGTGGCGCCGAGATCGTTGAGCTGCTGAAGACCGGTTCGGCCTACTACGCACCAGCCGCAGCTACGTTCGAAGTAGTCGAGAGCATCCTGCTTGACCGCCGTCGACTGATCCCATGCGCCGCCCTTCTAGAGGGTGAATATGGCGTCGACGGTCTCTATGTTGGGGTCCCTGTCGTAATCGGTGGCAACGGCATCGAGAAGATCATTGAGATCACCTTGACGAGCGACGAGGCTGCGGCATTCAAGCGTTCGGCCGATGCAGTGAAAGAGCTCGTCGATCTGCTCTAGCGCCAGCGGCGCTCTTGATTAGAACCAGCGAGCGGTGATGACCTTCTTCGTGGTGTAGAACTCCACTCCGTCGCGGCCGGTCGCGTGTAGGTCGCCGAAGAAGCTCTTGCGGCGACCGCTGAACGGGAAGAAGGCCATTGGGGCTGCCACACCAACGTTCACGCCGAGCATGCCTGAGGTCGCCTTGCGCTTGAACTCGCGCGCCGCAGAGCCAGAGGCGGTGTAGATGCTCGCCGCATTGCCGTACTCGTTCGTCTCAGCCATCAGGCGGAGCGCCTCGTCTAGGTCCTTCGCGTAGAGAATCGAGAGAACCGGCCCGAAGACCTCCTCGCGTGCCAGTGGCGAGGTTGGCGCGATCTCAAGCAGCGTTGGGCCAACGAAGAAGCCCTTCTCGGGCCCGGTGCCGCGACCGTCGCGCAGCATCTTCGCTCCTGCAGCGACCCCTTGGTCAACCAGAGTGTGAATGCGCTCACGTGCCTCACCGCGGATCACGGGGCCGAGCGAGACACCAGCATCAAGGCCGAATCCCATCTTGATCGTGTCGGCGTGTTCGAGGAGTCGCGGCAACATGCGCTCACGCGCTTCGCCGACCAGCGTGAGGACCGAGCCTGCGAGGCAACGCTGCCCCGCATTGCCGAAGGCAGACTCTGCGATGTTGGGGACGCTCTGATCAAGCACCGCATCAGGCATGGCGATGATGTGATTCTTGGCACCGCCGAGCGCCTGCACGCGCTTGCCGCTCTTGGCTGCAGTCTCGTAGACGATGCGCGCTACGCGCTCGGAGCCGACGAAGCTGATCGCATCAACCCCTGGGTTGGTGATCAGGCCGGTGACCGTCTCCACGGCGCCGTGCACCAAGCCAACAACGCCAGCCGGAATGCCGGCCTCTTCGCAGATCTCGATGATGCGCTGCGACGAGAGTGGCGTGCGCTCGGATGGCTTCAAGATGAACGAGTTGCCGCAAGCGATCGCGAGTGGCAGCATCCACATTGGCACCATGAAGGGGAAGTTGAATGGTGTAATGCCGGCGACCACCCCGACAGGGAAGCGCACCATCTCGGAGTCGATGCCGCGCGAGACCTGGTCGAGGTTCTGCCCCATGAGCAGCGTTGGGGCGCCGCAGGCGAAGTCGACGACCTCAATGCCGCGGCGGACCTCGCCCGTAGCATCGCTCAGCACCTTGCCGTTCTCGGTGGTGACGAGCTTGGCGAGCGCTTCGCGGTTGTCGAGCATCGCCTCACGCAACTTGAAGAGGTAGCCGGCTCGCTCTGGCGGCGGCATCTCGCCCCACTCGTACGCGGCGGCTCGCGCCGCATCAACGGCAGCCTGTACATCGGCGGCATTCGAGAGGGGTACATAGGCGAGGGGAGCCTCGGTTGCCGGGTTCGGCACGACGAGCCGCTCACTCGAAGAGGAGGCGACCCAGTGTCCATTGATGTAGTTCTTCAGGGTGGCTGGGGCACTCTGTGCGGCCAAGCTTTCAATGGTTGTTGCCATGGCGAGATTCTCGCCGATCCGCGCCCTAAGCGCGGCGCACGGCGTGATTGTCTCGCGCCACGCACCACCAGAAGGGGGGTATCCTCAGCGGCACGAGGGCGCGCCTGCGCCTCATCACTGGGAGGGTCTATGAGCGCAGCCAAGCGAACCCCACTGAGCGGGCCAGAGATGGTCGCCCTCTCCAAGCGCCACACCATGACCGAATGGTCCGCCCAGGCTGCAGCGAACCCTATTCCGATTGCTCGCGCAAAGGGCTCCTGGTTCTGGACCCCCGAAGAGGAGAAGTTCCTCGACTTCAACAGCCAGCTCATGTGCACCAACATCGGCCACGGTGATGAGCGCGTGCTGAAGGCGATTACCGACCAGGCGGCCACCCTCGCCTACGCAAACCCGTTTATGGCGACAGAGCCGCGCGCCCGACTCGGTGCGAAGCTGGCCGAGATCTGCCCTGGTGACATTGACGCCTTCTTCTTCACCAACGGCGGTGCTGAAGCGGTCGAGAACGCCTTCCGCATTGCGCGCCTCTATACGGGCCGTCACAAGATCGCCGCACGCTATCGCTCGTACCACGGCGGCACCTCTGGAGCGCTCAGCGCTACTGGCGATCCGCGTCGTTGGTTCGCCGAGCCTGGCATGCCTGGCATCTTCCGCATCCCAGACTTCCACGAGTTCGGTGCCGTCGAGCCACGCCCGGTCGCTGAGGTGCTTGCGGAGACTGAGAAGATCATTCGCTTCGAAGGGCCGCACACCGTCGCCGCAATCATCGTTGAGCCGGTTGTGGGAACCAATGGCATCTTGATTCCGCCAGATGGTTACATGCAGGGGCTGCGTGACATCTGTGATCGCCACGGCATTCTGCTGATCGCCGACGAGGTGATGGCCGGATTCGGCCGAACAGGGAAGTGGTTCGCCATTGATCACTCAGGCGTTGTGCCCGACATGATCACCATGGCGAAGGGTCTCACCAGCGCTTATGTGCAGCTTGGTGCCCTCGGCATGCGACGGCCGATTGCCGATCACTTCGCCGAGAAGGTGTTCGGTGGTGGGTTGACCTACAACAGCCATCCGCTCGCCTGCGCGACCGCCCTCGCCACGATCGAGGTCTACGAGGAGGACCACCTGATCACCCGCGCCGCGACGATGGGGAAGACGCTCCGCGCGCATCATGAGCGCATGAAGGCGAAGCACCCGTGCGTCGGGCCAATTCGCAACATCGGACTCTTCGGAATCATTGAGCTGGTGCGTGATCCGAAGACGCAAGAGCCGATCGCGGCGTTCAACACCAGCGCACCAGAGATGCTGGCGCTCGGCGCCTTCTTCCGCAAGAACGGCCTCTATACGATCGTGCGATGGAATGGATTCTTCACGAATCCACCGCTCATCATCACGAACGAGGAGCTTGACTTTGCGTTCGATGTGATCGACCGCGGCCTGACAGAGGTTGACAAGGCCCTCGGCCTGGCATGAGCAACGCTCGCGTCGGCGAGGGTGCGCCACCGCCGGTGATTACGGTGGTCCAGCGAGGCCAAATCACTGAGGCGGCACATCGCGGCGACGTGGCGGTGGTGGCAGGCGCCGGTCGCCTCGCCGCAAGCCTTGGCGAGCCAGATCGGCTGATCTCGTTGCGCAGCTCCGTGAAGCCCTTCACCGCAGTGGCGGTGCTGGCTGCAGCAGACGAGGCGGGCCTCACGCTCGACGACGAGATGATCACCCTCGCTTCGGCGAGCCACGCGGGCGCCGACGAACACATCGCGGTGGCGCAGCGGATGATCGATACCTTCGGGCTCAATCCAGCACACCTTGTGCACGGCCGACCGCAGAGCGCTCGTGGCGGAAGCGGCGAGTTGCTTGCCCACATGTGCTCAGGGCAGCACCTCTCACTGCTGCTCCTGGCGAAGGCACGGGGGTTTGATCCGGTCGGGTACGAGAGTTTTGATCACCCGGTGCAGCGCGAGTTGCGCACCGTTGTTGGTGAGTTACTGAGCGTTGACCTGCACGCAGCGCCGTGGGGTATTGATGGCTGTGCGATCCCCACCTCGGCGATCCCGCTTCGCGCGGCGGCGGAGGGGGCCCGACGCTGGGCGACCCCGCACGATGAGCACGTGCCCGCGCGCTACCGCGCGCTGCTTGATCGCGTTCGCGTTGCCGCCATCAAGAACCCCCGCCTCATCTCGGGGGCGGGCTTCCTGGATACCGATCTCATTCGCGGTGGCGAGGGACTCGTTGTCGCAAAGCAAGGGGCTGAGGGGCTCTGCCTTGTTGGCCTGCCGGGCTACGGCATCGCGGTGCGCACCGAGGATGGTGATGCAGCGGCTCGCTCTGGTCGCGTTGCGACAGTCGCCGTCCTTGCGGCGATCGGCGCCAGCGTTGCCGCAGCAGCATCGCTCGATTCGCATCGCAGCGTGAGCCTTGCCGATCCGCGGGGCGGTGCAGCACTCGCTACGGTACGACCCGGAGATTCACTCACGACGCTCAAGGTTTCGTAGGTCGTGCCAACGGCAAAGATGCGCAAAGAGGAGGCATGGCGTGTACTCGGTCTCCCTGGGCAGCCATCTGCGCGCGAGGTTAAGTCTGCCTTTCGCCGATTAGCAAAGTCGACGCATCCAGATGCGATTGGTGGTGGCAGAACTGCCTCGCAGTTTGCGCGGATCACCGAGGCGTACGAGGTTGCACTCGCTGACGCGATTGCTGCGGGGCGCATCGGTGCACCAACTCGTGACCTACCACCAGCTCGTACAGCAGCTGCACCACGCCGAGCTGCGCCGCAGGCTCGACCTAGCGCTAGCGCACAACCAGCGCCAACTGCGCATCCTGGCTCAACAACCTATGACGGAGCAACAGAGACGGAACCGGTCTGGGATGGTGCCGCCTGGGTTGGCGCCGACTCCGGTACGTATTGGACGGTCAATCCGCGCGAGTATGCCGACCCTCGCAAGCATGGCCCCGAGTATCGAGCCCGAGGACGACGCCCCGTACGTCGGACGCCGCGGGAGCGCACCACAGCGCAGCCTGCTCCGCGACCGCCGACGACAGGGACACGCGGCGTGGCGCGATCCACCTCGCTTGCCGTAGGTACCACCTCACTCCTTCTCATTACGGTGCTGGTTAGTGGCTCACTCCGCCTGCTCGCGGCTGCGGCTCTCTGCGCACTTCTCGCCTTTGCGGCCTTGAGTTGGCGGCACAGGTAGGATCAGGGCTATGACAACCACACGTCGATCGGCACTTACAGCGGCGGCGCAGGAGTACCTCCTCGCCTTCCGCAGCCACAGCGACGATGAGGGGGTCACTCCGTCACTCGTCGCCAAGGATCTTGAAGTGAGCAAGCAGGCGGCCGCTGAGATGTTCCGCCGACTCGCCGATGACCGATTGATCGTGCCGTGCAGCGGACATGCGCGGCTCTGGAAGCTCACCGCCTCGGGCGAGAGCGCCGCCGATGCCGTCTTCCGTCGACACGCACTTTTGGAGTGGCTACTAACTGGCATCGTCGGTATGCCGTGGGCGGCGGCTGATGTGGAGGCGCGACGACTGCACTCGTCGATCTCGCCCGAATTTGAGACGCGCCTCGAAGAGATGCTTGGCCATCCACAAACCTGTCCGCACGGGAATCCGATTGATCGGGCAACCGAAGCACGGCGCCCGAAGGGGGAGCCACTCGCAGCACTTGAGGCGGGCGAGGCGGCCACGATCTATCGCGTTACTGAGGCGGCCGAGGCAGATGCCGCGCTGCTGAGTTACCTCGAGGCACGCGGACTCGTCCCTGGTGCAAAGATCACCGTCCTCTCACGAAGCACATCACTCGATTCACTCACGCTCGATGGCCCGATCGGCAAGGCTTCGCTCGGCCTTCGACCAGCCGCGCTTGTGCACGTCATGCGCGGCGCTGTTGATGCTGCGCTCTTCCATCAGATCCCGGCCCGCTCATGAGCGATGTCGTGCGCGTTCGTATCGCGCCAAGCCCAACCGGCCCGTTCCACATCGGTACGGCGCGAACGGCGCTCTTCAACCTGCTGTTCGCGCGCCGTCATGGCGGCACGTACATCGTGCGCGTTGAAGACACCGACACCGCACGCTCCACCAAGGAGTTTGAGGCCGACATTCTTGCAGGGCTCGCCTGGCTCGGCCTTGGCGCCGATGAGGGTGTCGTTGCAGAGGGGGAGCGCGGCGATCGCGGCCCATACCGTCAATCAGAACGAAGTGAGCGCTACACCGCGGTGGCAAATGAGCTCCGCGCCAAAGGGTTGACCTACCCCTGCTTCTGTACCCCAGGCGATCTCGATGCAGAGCGCAAGGCTCGTGAAGCGGCCAAGCTTCCACCGCGCTACTCCGGCCGCTGCGCCGCGATTCCCGCCGAAACCTCTGACGCCCGCATCGCAGCCGGTGAGTCTGCGGCGCTGCGCTTCCGCATTAAGCCAGGCGCGGTCGTCATTGACGACCTTGTCCGCGGGCGAGTCGAGATTGACAGCGACGCCCTGGGTGGCGACCTGGTGATCCTGCGCGCCGACGGCACGCCGCTCTATCACTTCACCGTCGTCGTCGACGATGCCGATATGGGGATTACCCACGTCATTCGCGGCGAGGACCACCTCTCCAACACACCGAAGCACATCCTCCTTTTCGAGGCGCTTGGCGTTCCGCTACCGAAATTTGCCCACCTGCCCCTCATCTTGAACCTCGACCGCACAAAGATGAGCAAGCGCAAGAGCCAGACTGCACTGGCGGACTATCGTGCGGAGGGCTTCCTCGTGGAGGCGCTGGTGAACTTCCTCGCCCTGCTCGGCTGGTCGACAGGGAGCGAGGATGAGGTGCTCTCCATTGATGAACTACAGGAGCGCTTCAACCTTGAACATGTACAGAAGGCCGGCGCGGTATTTGATCGCACGCGACTGGAGTGGCTGAACGGCCAGTGGATTCGACGGTTGAGCAACGAGGAGTTGCTCGTGCGACTCCGACCCTTCTACGAGAGTGCAGCAACAAGCGGGGCGCTGCAGCGCGCGGCCACCGATGCAGAGATCGTCGCGCTGATTCCGTTGATCCGTGATCGCATTCCGCTCCTCTCGTCGGCGGTCACACTCACCGACTTCCTCTTTGCCACCGCTCTTGAGCACGACCGTGCGGCACTGGTACCGAAGCGTTGGGATGCTGCTACGACCTTGCAGGCGCTCGCAGCGGCACGCCCTCTGATTGCCGAGGCGATCGGCGAGGGCGACCAGCCACTACTCGATGCAGAGGATCCGCTTGAGGTGCAGCTCCGGGCGCTCGCCGAGTCGTCGGGCTGGAAGTCGGGCGATCTCTTCATGGCTCTCCGTGTTGCGGTGACGGGGCGAACGGCAACACCACCACTCTTTGACAGCATGCGCCTCCTCGGTCGCGCTCGCGTGCTGGCGCATCTCGACGCCGCCGCAGCACTGGTGAGCGGCAGCTAGCGTTTACATGGCGATAACACCGCTCCCTCAGAGTGACGCGGTGCCTGAACGACCGATCAAAATCCTGCTGGTCGAAGATGAGCGAGCCCTCCGCGAGGCGCTCGCCGATGCCCTGACAAGCGAGGGTTTCGTTGTCACGCAGGCCGAGACCGGCGCCGCAGGGCTTGCCGCCTTTCGCGCAGCTCCACCAGATCTAATTCTGCTGGACTTGATGCTCCCCGAGATGGGCGGCATTGAGGTCTGCCGATCGATTCGCAGCAGCTCGCGCGTGCCGATCATCATGGTCACAGCCAAGGCATCGGAGACCGATCGCATCAGCGGCCTCGACCTTGGTGCCGATGACTATGTGACGAAGCCATTCTCTTCACGTGAGCTCGTCGCCCGCATCCGGGCAGTGCTCCGCCGCGCCGAAGTGGGGGTCAGCCCCGCAGCGCAGGGCGCCCGTCTCCGCATTGCCGAGGCGGAGGTTGACCTTGAGGGGCAGCGAGTGCTGCGCGACGGCGCCGTGGTGCACCTGAAGCCGAAGGCCTTCCAGCTCCTGGCGTTCCTCATTGAGAACGCGGGCCGCGTGTATACCCGAGAGCAGCTCCTCGACAAGGTGTGGGGCTACGACTATGCGGGTGAAACGCGCACGGTTGACGTGCATATGCACGCCCTGCGTCAGGCCGTGGAGGCGATCCCCGCCGAGCCCGTAGCCCTTCAGACGGTCCGCGGGATCGGCTACGTCCTGCGCCGCCCAGCCTGACCCACACACCTCTTCTGAACGAGAGCCCCGCGCGCGGGTAGGATTGACCCCATGCGCATGAGCGAACTCTTCTTTACGACCCTCCGGGAGGATCCCGCCGACGCGGAGATGCCCTCCCATCGACTCCTGCTCCGTGCTGGGTACATTCGGCCACTTGGTGCTGGAATCTATTCGCTCCTCCCGCTCGGCATGCGCGTCAACATGCGCGTCACCCAGGTGATTCGCGAAGAGATGAACGCCATCGGCGCCCAAGAGATGCTGATGCCGGTCGTGCACCCTGCCGACCTCTGGCGCGAGACGGGTCGCTACGACCAGATCGGCCCAGAGATGGGCCGCTTCAACGACCGCGGTGGCCGCGACATGGTCTTGGCGATGACGCACGAAGAGGTGGTGACTGACCTACTTCGCAAGCTGATCAACTCGTGGCGCCAACTCCCACAGCAGATGTACCACTTCCAAACCAAGTGGCGTGACGAGCCACGGGCGCGCGGTGGACTTATTCGCGTGCGCGAGTTCACGATGAAGGACGCCTATAGCGCCGACCGTGATGAGGCGGGCCTTGATCGCTCCTACAAGCTCTACTACCACGCCTATACGCGCATCTTTGCTCGGCTTGGACTCGAGGCGATCGCCGTGGCCAGCGATGTTGGCATGATGGGCGGCTCACTGGCGCACGAGTTCATGGCCTTCAGCCCGTTTGGTGAAGATAGCCTCGTGCTCTGCGATGGCTGCGGTGCTGCCGCGAACCGACAGGTCGCCGTTGTGAAGCGCGAGATCCCAGCAAGCGCGCCACAGGAGCCGCTCAAGGAGATCGCAACGCCAGGCGCCTCAACCATTGTTGAACTTGCGGCGCAGCTGAAGGTTCCTGCGTCGACCTGTGCAAAGGCGGTCTTCTTCGCCGACCGCGATGGACGACTCATTGTTGCCATCGTCCGCGGCGATGATGAGGTTGAAGAGACGAAGTTGACCAACGCCATCGGTGCGCGAGACCTCCGACCCGCACGCGAAGAAGAGATTCGCGCCGCTGGCATGGAGCCAGGGTACGCATCCCCTGTGGGAATCAAGGAGGCAACCGTCGTCGTGGATGAGCTCGTCGCAACGACCGCCAATATGGTTGCAGGAGCCAACAAGGCGGGCTATCACCTGACCGGCGTGAACGTCGGCCGAGACTACACGCCAACTGCCGTCGCCGACATCGCATCAGCGAAAGTGGGCGATGCCTGCCTCGCCTGTGGTGGCAAACTGCGCATCGAGAACGGCATTGAGGTTGGCAACATCTTCAAGCTCGGCACTCGATACACCGGTGCGCTGGGTGCCACCTACGCCGACGAGGCGGGGGTCTCGCACCCGATCGTGATGGGCTCGTATGGAATCGGCGTTGGCCGTGCGGTTGCCTGTATCGCCGAGGCGCACCACGACGAGAAGGGCCTCTCCTGGCCGATCTCGATCAGCCCCTTTGACGCGCAGGTTGCGATCGTTGGCGCGAACAAGGACCCGAAGGTGACCGAGATCGCACTCGCCCTTGAGGCGGAGGCTGAGGCTGCTGGCATTGAGCTGCTCGTCGATGATCGGGCCGAGACCCCTGGCGTGAAGTTCGCCGATGCCGAGCTGATTGGTGCGCCATGGATGATCACCATCTCGCCGCGCTCGCTTGAAGCTGGCGGCGCAGAGGTTACCCGGCGCTCAACGGGTGAGCGAAGCGTCCTACCGGTGAGCGAGGTGCTCAACGCCATTCGTGACGCGCAGGCGAGCGATCGTGCCGCGATTGAGGCGGAGCTGCTCAAGCGCGGGTATCCACCGCGGCATGCAGCACGCGATCCGCACCCAGCCGCCTGATGCCCGACATCATCATCGGGCTTGCAACGGTACTGGTCTCTGCAGGGATCACCTATCTGGTTGTTCGCGGCTTCACGGCGCAAGACGTAGCAACAGAGGCCGATCGCGCAGCACGGGAGAGCAGTCGGGCAGACGTTGCCTGGGATCGCGCTGATCGTCGATCTGAGCGCCTGAACGCCCTCCTTGAGGCAACCGACGATGCCATTCTCCGCGTCGGCTCGGATCTCGTTATCCGCGCCGCAAGCCCGGTCACCGGTGAGATCCTTGCGCGTGGCGATGTGCAGTTCCGTGGCATGCCGCTGATCGAAGCGACCGTTGACTTCCGACTCGAGGAGCTCACCCGCAAGGCGATCGCTGGCGAAGTGCATCGCGGCGAGATTGATATTCGCGACGGCCGCCTTGGGCACTCCGACGAGGCGCGACACGTCTCTGTGGTGGCAGCACCCGATGGTGATGGCGGCGCCTGGCTGGTCTTGCGCGACCTGACTGAGGTGCGTCGACTGCGACAGATTCGCACCGAGTTCGTAGACAACCTCTCGCACGAGCTGCGCACGCCGCTCTCAACGATCCGCCTCCTCGCGGAGACGATTGGCGGCGCCGCAGCGAAGGGTGATGTTTCTGGTGTGGCAAGCCGCAGTGCCAAGATCGAGGTTGAGGTGCTCCACCTCGTTCAGATGGCCGATGAGATGCTCGACCTCGCCACCCTAGAGGCGGGTGAGATCCCGCTCCGCAAGGCCGAGTTCGACCTGATCACCTTGGCCGAGGAGGTCGCGCAGCGATTCACTCCGGTCGCGGCACAGCATGGCGGCGGCATTGATGTGATCGGCACAGGCCCACTCCTCATTACTGGCGACCGTGATCGCCTACGCCAGGCGGTGGCCAATCTTGTCCATAACGCCGTGAAGTACAGCCGCGAGGGCGGCCGTGTTGAGCTGCAGATTGATCGGCTGAACGATGGCGGATCGCAGATCGCCGTGATTGATCACGGCATTGGCATTGACCGCGCCCACCTTTCACGCATCTTCGAGCGCTTCTTCACGGTGGAACGAGTCGATGGTGGTGCGGGGGCTGTGGGCGGCGGCGGGACCGGACTCGGTCTCGCGATTGCCCGACACGCCGTGCTTCGTCACGGCGGTGAGATCACCGTGACCTCGACCGCTGGCGTTGGAACAACCTTCACGATCACGCTGCCAGCCGCCGGAGCCGCCTCCTGACTCTTCGCCCGAGCGCGATCGGTCGTGCACGTGAGGCACTCCAGCGTCCGATTCTCCTCGCTCATCGTGGAGCTCACAACGAGACGATCCGTGAGAACAGCCTCGCCGCCCTCGCTGCAGGTGCGGAGCAGTGCGATGGCGTGGAGTTTGACGTGCGCTTTAGCGCCGAAGGGGTAGCGGTGATCGTGCACGATGAGACGCTCGATCGACTCTTCGGGGTGCCACGTCGCGTAAGTGAACTCTCCGTCACTGAGCTAGCGGGCTTGGGTGTGCCAATGCTCACCGAAGCGCTGGCTGCCATGCCCGCCACCACGTTGATTGACCTCGAACTAAAGGAGCAGCCCACCGACGATCTCTTCACCACCCTTGTTGCTGCTCGCGGGCCTGAGGCTGAGGCGGTTGTGCTCTCCAGCTTTCACCCGGGTGCCCTTAAAGCGGTTGAAGAGCGTGCGCCTGACTGGTCGCGTTGGCTGAACGCTGAAACCGCGGCAGAGGCGGAGCAGGCGACCGCACTCGGCTGCGTCGGGGTATCTGTCGCAATGGAACTCCTGAACGACGCGAACATCAGCCTCTGGCGCGATGCAGGGCTCGAGGTTGCGGCCTGGACGTTACGGAGTGAGGAGGGTGCCGCATGGGCGAGTGACCTGCGCCTCACTGCCCTCTGTGTCGAGGGCGAAGGGGTTACTGCCGCTCGCGCGGCGAAGCGCTAACGCTCGCTCTTCGGAGCGCGAAGGTGCGCGGGGGGGACGAGCGCAACAAGGCGGCCGCTCCCAGGCGAGTACGGGGCGGCGATATCGATGCGGATCATGGACCCCTTCTCAACAGGAATCGAGGCAATGCCGGTCAGCTCGGTGATCAGATTGCCAAGGTGGGGCTGGTGCCCGACGAGGAGGAGGGCGTCGTGACCGCGTCGACCGAGGAGCTTGGCGACATGCGCCGCAGTTGGGCCGTCGGCAAGTTGATCATCGATTGTTGCAGTCGTCTCTAGCGCTGCGGCAATAACGGCGCAGGTTTCGGTGCAGCGACGAGCTGGCGAGGTGCGCAGTGATCCAACGTTCGTGCCAGCGGCTACGAGCGCCGCCGCAAGTCGGGCGGCCTGCTTGACCCCCTTTGAGCTGAGTGGTCGCTCCGCGTCGGGACCGATCCATTCGGACGGATCACCAGCGTCGGCGTGGCGAACGATGTAGAGGCGCTTCGATTCGGTGGTTGAAGCTGCGCGATCCGAACTCAAGGATTGAGGTCCTCAACCTCTCCCGAGGCAAGGTAGACAATGTCTTCGGCGATGTTCGTGGTGCGATCACCGATACGCTCAAGGTAGTGCGCAGCAAAGAGGAGTCGCGTGCCGCGAGCAACGTTTGACTTATCTGCCTCCATCAGGCGGATGCACTCATCAAATGACTGTCGATAGAGGGCGTCGATCTGGTCGTCGCTGACCGCTACCTCGCGGGCGCGAACCGGGTCAACGTCGACGAGCGCCATCAAGATGCCGTGGAGCTGGGTGGCTGCCAGCTCGCCAATCTCGGGTAGGTGCAGGTAGCGCTGCAGCGCGGGCTCTGGGGCGAGTTGGACGGCGATCTTCGCGACTGATGCGGCATGGTCACCGATGCGCTCCAGCTCATAGACGACGTGGTTCATCATCAGGAGGTTGCGCAGGTCACGTGCCACCGGGCTCTGCGTTGCGATGGTGGTGGTGATCGCGGTAATGACCTCGTGCTGCATATCGTTGATCTTTCGATCGCCGATGATCACTGCCGTGGCCTTCTCGGCGTTGTGGGTGACGAGCGCATCGAGGGCGTCACGGATCGCCGCCTCAGCCATGCTCCCCATGCGGACGACCGTCTCCTTGATGTTGCGCAGCTCGCGGTCAAGCGGCTCGCGGGCACCCTGTGGCGCCGCAGTGGCCCCGTCGGACGCGGTGCGAGCGAGGATCTCCTGGATCTCGCTCTCGACTCGACCCTGATCGTCTCCTGTTGGCATTTTCCCTCCGAGCTGCTCAAGTAATTGGCTCACATCCTACCGCCCCAGCCCCGCCAAGAGGGAATCTCCGTTCACGGCTAGGATGCGCGGATGGTGGCAGGAAGGCGTTCACGCAGTGTTCACGCGGCGAGGCCGCGTTCGGGCGCCACCCCGCAGACCCCCAAGGCCCGCCGCGGCCGGGTGGGCAGCTCGGAAGCTGGCATCCCACGGGTCTGTGCCGTGGTCGACATCGGCTCCAATTCAACGCACCTCTATGTGGCCGTCTCGGACGGGGTTCGCCAAGAGGTAATCGCCGATGAGTCGATGCCGATTGAGCTCGGTCGGCTGGTCGAACAGGACCGCACAATTGGGCGTAAGGCCACCACAGCGATTAGTGACGTGCTCGCGGCGTTTCGCACACGTGCCAGCGTCTTGGGTGCGGATGAGCTGTTTGTCGTTGCTACCGAACCGTTCCGTCGCGCCCGTGATCAAGAGAGTGTGCTGCGCGCGCTTCGCGGACCAAAGTTTGGTGCGCCAATCGTGCTGACCCATGAAGAGGAGGGGCTCCTCACTGTCCTCGGCCTACACCACGGACACGACCACTCGGTGCCACAGCTCGTCGTTGACATTGGTGGTGGCTCAACCGAAGCGGTGGAGCTTCATCCAGGAGAGTTGCCGCGTGCGATCGGTGTCTCCATCGGATCGGCGCGCCTATTGGCGCGCGTCTCATACCAGGACCCACCACGGCCGCGCGAGTGGCAGGAGCTCCGTCGACATGCCCAGATCGCGCTGGCCGACCTTACCGTTGCCGATGTTCATCGTCTGATCTTGGTGGGCGGGACTGCAACACGCCTACTCAAGCTTGTTCCGGCAACTCTGATCAGCCGCACGATTGAGCGCGAAGATCTCGCAGCAATGGGGGAGCGGCTCGTGGCACTGACGGCAAAGGAGGTTGCGGAACGCTTTGCAATCTCACAGCGCCGTGCACGACTCCTTCCAGCGGGGATCGCGATCGTAGAGGCGCTGCTGCAGCGAACCACCGCGCGCGAAGTTACTGTTGATCGCGGCGGCATTCGCGAAGGCCTGGTTGTTGCTGTAGCCCGAGCGGGTGATGGCTGGCGCGATGCCCTCCCAACTCTGGTGATGGAGACTCGCGCAGGCTCCTCGCGCTAGATTGAGATTGAGAGCAGCCGCGCCGCTCGCTCAACCTTTGATTCACCACCGACCGTAACCCCCGGTTGCGCAGCAAGCCATGCGGTGAGTTCGCTGACCGCACGATCACGAGCTTCGGGCGGAACGGTGGCGAGAAACTCAATCTCAAGTTCAGTCCAGCGGCGCTCCCCTTCAGGTGTCGGAGTGACCGCGCGGACCTCGTCCAGGCTGAGCAGTGCGAACTCCCCGTCGCCATTCGAGAGCGCCACCGGCTGGCGCTCCTGGCGAAGGGTGAGATACGGCTGCAGGCGATCGAGGACGTGGGCCGTATCAACTCCAGCCTCAGCGAGCGTCGTCGCAATCTCGGACGGGAGCTCTTCACCCTGCTCTGGCGTGCGCTCGATCTCTATCCGCTCACTCAGAGGGCCTGAGGTGCCAACGGTTCGCACGGATTTGAGCGTGTAGCGCAACGCTTCGCCATCGGCTCGGCGGCGTCGTAGTCGCCAGCCAGCGGCGAGAATTTGGCCGCGATAGTCCAGGTACTCATCAAGTAGGTGGAGTGTGGCTTCGGGCTCACCCGAACGGTAGTCGCTGGGGAGTGCGGGGATGTGCGCGTGCTCGAGAAGGAATTTCAACTCGCGCTCCATGGCGAGATTATGCCTGAGATGCGGCGAGTGCCACCTGTCGCAAGGTCTCAAACGATGAGGTGCCCGTGTCTGCGATCCGTTCCCAGGCCCCGCCTGGCTTCAGCTCCCAGGCGTTGGATGTGTCGGCGAGGAGCGCGGCGAGGATCTCGTCAACCTTGCGGCGCACCTCACGATCTTCAAATGGGAAGAGCACCTCAACGCGCCGGTCAAGGTTGCGCTCCATCAGGTCGGCACTTCCGGCGTAGATCTCCGTCCCCTCTGGGCCCGCGAAGCGATAGATGCGGCTGTGCTCGAGATAGTCACCGATCACCGAGCGAATCCGCAGGCGTGTGCCATGGCGCGCCGGATTCGGCAGAAGGCCGCACATGCCACGCACGATGAGGTCAATGGAGACACCCGCCTCGGCGGCACGGTCGAGGGTCGCAATCATCTCGGGATCAATCAACGCGTTCACCTTGATGGTGATGGAGGTCTCCGCGCCGCCGCGTGCCTGCTCGGCGAGGTGATCAATGCGCCGTTTGATCTCGCTGCGTAGGTGGTCCGGAGCTACGAGGATGCGCTGGTACGACGAGGTACGCGCGGCACCAGTCAGGAAGTTGAAGAGGACCCCCACGTCGGCGCCGATCACCTCGTTCGTGGTGAAGAGGCCGATGTCGGTGTAGCCACGCGCGGTCTTCGGGTTGTAGTTCCCCGTGGAGAGGTGCACATAGCGGTGGATCGAGGAACCTTCTCGTCGCGCGATCAGTGTCGCCTTGCAATGCGTTTTCAGGCCCATGACGCCGTAGACCACGTGTGCGCCCGCCTCTTCGAGTCGTCGTGCCCACTCGATGTTGGCAGCCTCGTCAAAGCGGGCCTTCAGCTCAACGAGGACAACCACCTCTTTCCCTGCCTGGACGGCGCGGATCAGGTGCGCAGGAATGCTTGAGGTTGCCCCCGTGCGGTAGAGCGTGGAGCGGATAGAGAGGACCTCAGGATCATCAGCGGCCTGGGCGAAGAACTGGTCGACGCTCGCCTCGAAACTCTCGTATGGGTGGTGCACCAGCAGATCGCCCTCCGCGATCACCTTGAAGATGTCGCCGTTCGGCGACGCGGCTGACTTAGCCTCAGTGATGCGCGCTGGCGTGACCGGTTGCCATCGCGGAGCACGCAGATCAGGGCGAGGGAGGCTTGCAACTTGCAGTGCGACGGAGAGGTCGAGCGTCCCCTCAGCAACCTGCACCTCGTTCTGGCTAATCTCGAGTCCCACCAAGAGCATCTCAAGCAGTGCGCTTGGCATCTCGGTGCCAACCTCTAGTCGCACCACGCTGCCGAATCGGCGTTGGCGAAGCCCCTCTTCGATTGCTTCCAGAAGGTCGTCCGCTTCGTCTTCAGTGGTGTCGAGGTCGGCGTCACGCGTCACTCGGAAGAGGTGCGCGTCAACGATCTCTGTGCCAGGGAAGAGGAGGTCAAGATGAGCCAAGATCAGCTCTTCCATTAAGATCCAGTCACCGTTGCCGAATTGCACGATTCTGCCAAGGATTGTTGGCACCTTTACGCGCGCCAGTGATATCTCTTCGCCGCCATGTGCGCGGAGCCGTATCGCGAGCGAGAGGCTGAGTGAGCTAATCAGCGGAAATGGGTGGCCCGGGTCAACTGCGAGAGGGGTGAGCACGGGGAAGATCTCTCGCGTGAATCGCTCCGTGAGGATTGACTGCTCGGCGGCATCGAGGTCGGACCACCTTCGCAGCGGCAACCCCGCACTCCGAAGTTCTTCGATCAGCGTGCCCCAACTCTCCTGTGCCGATTCGGTTAGGAGGTCGGTCGCTTCGCGAATCAGGGCAAGCTGCACGTCGGGAGTGCGGCCGTCAGGTCCAGGCGTTCGCACGCCTGCGACCTGCTGGTCCTGAATGCCGGCAACGCGCACCCCATAGAACTCATCAATGTTTGATGCGACGATGCCGAGAAAGCGGAAGCGATCGAGTAGGGGGCGCTTGCTGTTCGACGCTTCCGTCAAAACGCGAGCGTTGAAGGCGAGGAGTGAGAGTTCGCGACTGACGCCAAGCGTCATCGCGGGGTGCTCATACAGCTGGCGCAGGAGCAGCGCTGGCGCAGCAGCGACCAGGTGAAGTAGCCGGTGCGATGGCCATCGCCCCAGAAGAGACAGAGCGCATAGCTGCCAACCATTTCGCCGCCCTCAAGCTTCGTCTGGCTTGGGCTAAGGGTCGGATTGGCGTCGAGCCAGCCGGGGAGGCCAGCCTCGCCGCGGCAGTAGGCACAGGGGCAGAGCCATCGCAGCGGAATCGCCTCATAGGTGCTCACATGCCCATCGTGCCAATCCAGCTCAAGGCGTTGCTGCTCACGAAGGATACGAATGGCGACGGGGGCTCCCTGTGCAGGTTCTTGCATGGAGTGATTCTAGGGTTCGCAGGTAAACGCCAGATGAGCGGCTACGATGATGCAAATCAGTGGGGGTATCAATGCCAGAAACGCGCACGAGCAACCGTCGGTCGCCCCGCACGAGCCGAGCGTGGCTGGCTGGAGTCGCCCGCCTCCTGGCCTCGGCGACGCTGCTCCTCGTGCTCCTCGTGGCCCCAAGCCCATGGACGCTCCCAACCGACACGAGCGCGCCCGTACTCCTGCGCGCTGTTCTCGTCTCCCAGCCGCTTCCAGGCGAAGGGGGATCCTCCGGTAGCGCGACCGTCGAACTGCTTGAAGGCCCACGGCTTGGAGAGCGCCTGACCGCTTCAGTGGATCAGGCGAGCGACATTGCTGGCTCGATTCCATACAACAAGGGGGACGAGGTCCTCCTCGCGGAGGTCACCGACGCCAGCGGGGGAGCGGTCTTTGCCGTTACGGATCGTTCCAGAGGAGGGGCACTCCTCATCGCCCTTGCACTCTTTGCGATTGCGGTCGTAGCAATTGCGGGGGCGGTCGGCGCACGCGCACTTCTTGCGCTCACCGTTACCGGCGTCGTACTGGTGCGGTTCGGGATTCCCGCGCTCCTCTCCGGGGCATCACCCCTGGTCGTCGCTGGGGCGATTGCCCTGGTCGTCGGAGTCTCGTCCGTCGTGATTACGGAAGGGCTCAATCGCCGTGCAACTGCAACGATCTTGGGAATCGGGGGGAGCCTCATCGCCGTCGCGCTGATCTCCATTCTCCTTGATCGTCTCCTCGCCTTCACACCATTTGCTGGAGATTCGGACCTTGTCAACCTCATTCCGATCCTGGGTGGCAACGTCGACCTTCGCGGTATTGGTTTGGCCGCGGCAATGATCGGCACGCTTGGTATCGTGGACGATGTAGCTGCCACGCAGGTTGCGGCGGTTGAGCAGATTCGCCGAGCGGATGTGCGGGCCGGCACGCTCGATGTTGGCAGCCGAGCGCTGGCCATTGGGCGCTCTCATGTTGGAGCGGTGATCAACACGTTGCCGCTCGCCTATTTCGCAGCATCACTCCCACTGGTGGTCGCCGCCCTGATCGCACCTGGCGGCATCGCAAGCCGCCTCAGCACGGAAACCGTTGCGGTTGAAGTGGTTCGGGCGCTTGCTGGCACTGCCGGTGTGCTCTTGGCAATGCCACTCGCAACTGCGAGCGCACTCCTGATTGGCGTAGGCGAGGAGTAGCTAGCTCGCCCCTAGTCGGTAGCCGACCCCGCGAACCGATTCGGGGAGTGGGCCACCAGCCTCTTCCAGCTTGCTGCGTAGGCGCGCGACGTGCGGCTTCAGGAGGAGCGGATCAGGGGTGGCCTTGTTCGGCCAAGCGGCCGCGAGGAGTCGCTGCTGCGTCACAACGCGGCCTTTCACGGAGGCGAGAGCCTCCAAGATGTTGAACTCCGTCTTGGTGAGGGCGAGGAGATGCGCGCCCACGTGGACCTCGTGTCGACTGATGTCGATGCGTAGACCTGCAGCACCAGTGATGGTGCGGTCGCGGGCGGAACCATCGGCCGGTTCACCACCGCGGCGCAGCGCGGCGCGTACCCGGGCGAGGAGCTCTTGGCGACCGAATGGTTTCGTAACGTAGTCATCGGCACCAGCATCGAGGGCATCAACCTTCGCCGCCTCATCCGCTTCGCCCGTCAGCACGATGATTGGCGTAGCGCTGCGGGTACGAATCTCATGAATGACGTTGAGCCCGTCGCGACCAGGCATGGCGAGGTCAAGAAGGACGAGGGCCGGCTTCTTGGCATCGAAAGCCTCGACCGCCTCAACGCCGTTGTAGGCGACATGAACCTTGTAGTCGCCAGCTGTTAAGAGGGCCGAGATCGCGCCAACGAGCGCTGGGTCGTCATCGACGACCAAGATCTCAAGGGGCGTAGTTGCCGCTGCAGTGCTCATAGTGCAAGTATGCCGTGCGCTTCGGTGGCGAGCGGCAGCGTCAGAAGGAATCGGCTTCCACCGAATCCGTTCGGCTCAATCTTGATCTCGCCACCCATCGCCCCCATGAGGCGCCGCGCCGCATAGAGGCCGATCCCTGAGCCGCTTGTGGAAGGGCGCTGCGTGCGGCGAACGAAGGCCTCAAAGATCTCCTCCCAATCTTCGCGGGGGATCCCTACCCCGTCGTCAGTCAGATAGAGCTCGGCTCGGCCATCGCGCACCCAGCAGCCAATCGAGATCGGTTCACCCACGGGCGCGTACTTCGCCTCATTCTCAAGGAGGTGGCCAAGCACCTGGCGGAATCGACTCTCATCGGCAAGCACGATGATCGCCGACTCTGGCTCTTCCCAGCGAAGGGAGTGATTGCGCAGGAGTGGCGCCATCTCCCGAATCACCGCACCGGTGATCTCGCCGAGGTTCATCGGCGCACGCTCGAGTGGAAGGCTTGAGCCTGGTCGGGCTGCGGTGAGGATGGAATCTATCTGTAAGTTCAGTCGGCCGACCTGCTGCATGGCCGCTTCGCGCCAGGTGGCGAGGTCGGCCGGCTTTGCAGGAGAGGCCCCAGATGCTGCGTCCGACAGCAGTTCAACGTAAGCGCTCAGTACGGCGAGGGGCGTGCGCAGCTCGTGTGTGACGAGTGAGAGGAGTTCGGCGCGAGCGGTGTCGATGAGCGCGATCTCATCTTCGCTGCGCGACACTTACGACCTCGAGGCGTCGCGCTCCGCGAGCCATCGCTCCGCGTCAAGAGCGGCGCGACAGCCATCACCTGCGGCGGTGACCGCCTGACGGTAGCGGTGGTCATGCACGTCACCAGCAATGAAGACACCGTCGATCTGGGAGGCGGAGGTTTCGCTCTCAAGCTGGAGGTAGCCCGCCGCATCAACGGGGAGTGCGCCGCCGAGCATTGCTGTATTCGGCTTGTAGCCGATCGCAACGAAGAGCCCACCCGCGGCGAGACGCTCTGGGGCGCTCGTTGCGCCAGGAGTGGTGTCGCGCAGCATGACCGCCTCGGTGCTCTTCTCTCCGAGCACCTCCACCACTTCGCGGTTCATGTGCAGCTCGATGTTCGCGTGTGCTTCGACGCGCGAGATCATGATCTTGCTGGCGCGGAAGGTTTCGCGGCGATGCACAAGGTGCACCTTGGTAGCGAAGCGCGTCAGGAAGAGCGCCTCTTCAAGGGCGGTATCGCCGCCGCCAACGACGACGACCTCTTGACCCTTAAAGAAGAAGCCATCGCAGGTTGCACAGGCGCTGACGCCGCGTCCACGGAGTCGGGTCTCAGACTCAAGCCCAAGCCAGAGCGCCGATGCACCGGTTGCGATGATGAGGGCTTCGGCGCGGAACTCGCGACCAGCACTCCACACTCGGTGAGGCTGTGCACTCAAGTCAACGCGGTCGACATCTTGGTCCACCATGACCGAGCCGAAGCGCTCCGCCTGTGCGCGCATCTTTGCCATCAGCTCGGGGCCATCGATCCCTTCAGGAAATCCTGGGAAGTTTTCGACCTCGCTGGTCAGCATCAGCTGTCCGCCAGGGGCGTAGCCACCGATCACGATAGGGGCGAGGGCGGCGCGAGCGGCATAGATCGCCGCGGTCAAGCCCGCAGGCCCAGAGCCGAGAATCAACAACCTTGTCTCCGTTGGGGCGGCGGCTGTGGTGCTGGTGGCAACGGCAGGTTCGGTAGCTGGCGCAGCTGCGCCGAAGTCAATCGTCAGCCCGAATCCCTTGGGGGTCTCTGCGTTGGTCATGCTGCGATTCTACGCCCCCCGCAGATTTGGGCTGGCTGATTACCGGAAGAGGTCCCAATCGGGAGGCATCAGGCTCGACCGGGCGCTCCCGTCCTCTGCGACTTGAGGGTGTGCGCCGCGGATGAGGGCGAGGGGACGACGGGCGGTCTTGCCGAGGGCGAGTTCGGCGGTGGCGGCAATCTGGTCAGCGACGGCGCGCACCGTCGCAGCCATTGTCCGCCCATCGGCATCGGGCTTGCCGCGCAGATCTTCCAGCGCCGCAATTCCAGCCACACCGATCGCCACGTCAGTGATGCCAAGGCGCCACGGGCGACCGAAGGAGTCGGTGATGATGACTCCGGGCGCGATGCCAGTGCGCAGGCGGATCGCCTCGCGAATCGCGCGCGCCGAGCCATCGGGATCGCGCGGCAGGAGTGTCACCACCTCGCCGCTGCGCGGACCAACGTTGCTGGCGTCAACGCCAGAGTTTGCGAGAACAAATCCGTGTGCGGTCTCGGTGATGATCACGCCGCGATCCATGCGTACAACACGTACGGCCTCTTGTAGCACCACTTCAACCTGGCGCGCGTCGCGACCCCACTTCGTTGCGTACTCCACCGCCTCTGGTCGTGGCGTGATGGTGGTTAGCTCAACGATGGCCCCTTCCGCCTTTGAGACGATCTTCTGCGTCACGGCGATCACATCATCGCTGCGTAGACCGCCGATCGCACTCGTGGCTGCGATTGTCGCCACACAGCTGGCGATCATGGCTGGCAGGTCGTCGCCCGGTTGGATCTCACCAAGTCCGTCAACGGGGAGTGCGAGCAGGCCCGCTGTTGGCGTTGGCGTGGCTACAGCCCGCTCACGCTCCATGGCGGCCTTCAGGTCGTTGGGCGTATCGAGGTCGGCGGCGAGCGGTGAGTCGAGCGCCTCGACGTGGGCACCGTCACGGCTCAGCTCGGTACGGTGCGCCGCTGCACTGTTCGCTCCGAACTGCGGCGTAAAGTCGTGTGGGAGGGATACCAAGAGCGCCGAGGTGCCGCCATCTGGCGATGCAAGGAGGCCCGGCTGCGAACCCGACCAACCGTTCACAAGCGCATCAATGTTTGCTGCGGAGATTTCGGCAAGATCCACGGGCAGAACTAGCACCGCAGATGCTCCACCAGCCGTGGCGTGGCGTACGCCGAGTGTAATCGCCGCATTCAGTTCAACGCCACCATCATCGAGCGCCTCATGTCCGCCGCTGCGCGCGAGGGCGCGGCCGAGCGGATCTGGCGAGACCAGGATCACGTTGCTGACGCTGTTGGCGCGACCGAGCGCCAAGAGGGTGCGTTCAAGGAGACGTGCTGAGAACTCTCGACGCTCCTCTTCGCTGAGGAGTGGCGCCATGCGCGACTTCGCCGAGTCGATTGACCTGAAGGGGAGGATTGCGGTGACGGTCACGAGACGGCGAGAACAGCGCGCGCCACGGCGAGGCGCGCAGCATCATCACCCATAACGATCGGCGCAGCCACGCTCTTGCGAACATGTGGCGCGATTGCAGCGGCAAGCGCAGAGGTGAGGTCCGACGTTTCAACAAGGAACGCATCCATCAGCCCGGTCAGGTGCTTGGCAACACCCGCTGGCGAGACGTCGAGCTCTGCCGCGGCGAGCATGCGGTCAGCCGGCCCCTTCAGGGCCTTCCCGCCAACAATCGGCGAGACCCCCACGACCTTCGCGCCGCGTGCCCGTGCTGCCGCGATCGCCTCGCGGATGCCAGGGATAGCGAGAATTGGAGCGATGGAGATCAGCGGATTTGACGGCGCAATCACGATGCGCTCTGCGACGGCGAGGGCATCGAGCGTTTCGGCGGTCGGGCGCGCCGCGTCGGCGCCGTCGAAGGCCACCTCAAGCACCTCAGGCTTCGCTTGTGCGCCAACGAACCACGGCTGGAACTCCATCCAGCCATCTGGAGTGCGTAGGCGCGTGCGAAGTGGATCGTCGGTCGCCATCAGGATCGGCGCTTCACTGAGGCCGAGCTTGCGCTGGATCTCGCGATTCACCTCGGTGAGCCGCCCGCCAGCGCGCAGTTGCGCCGTGCGATGAATGTGCAGTGCAAGGTCGCGATCGCCGAGCCGGAACCAGTCGGGTGCGCCGATCTTGCCGAACTGCTCGAGGGCGTTCCAGGTTTCTCCCGCGAGACCCCAGCCGCGCTCGCGGTCTCCAAGATCAGCGAGGGTATAGAGCAGGGTGTCGTGGTCTGGGCAGATGGTGAGACCGTGCAACTCAAAATCGTCGCCTGGGTTCGCGATGATCGAGAGGTCACCAGCCGGGAGTGCGGCACGCAAGCCGTGGGCGAGTTTCGCTCCGCCGACACCGCCGGCAAGGAGAGCGACGCGTGGACTCACGCCGTGAGGGAGGGGAGCACCTCGCGCCCGAAGGCGGCGGCCCACTCAGCCTGGTTACGACCCACGTTATGCAGGTAGATCTTGTCGAAGCCCATATCGAGGTAGCGCTGAATCGTCTTGCGGTGCGTCTCAAGGTCGCTCGAGATCACCATGCGCCCAGCGAAGTCTTCGGGTCGTACGAGCTTCGCCATCTGCTGGAAGTCGGCAGGGTTGCGAATGTCCTGCTTCGGGAACTTCATCCCGCCGTTCGGCCACTCGCGCATGGCGTTCGCAAGCGCCTCTTCATCGGTCGGCGCCCATGAAAGATGGAGCTGAAGGATCTTCGGCATCGTGTCGGGGTCCTTGCCAACCGCACGCGCCCCTTCGGCGAACTTGTCGAAGACCGTCTGGATCTTCTCGTCGGCGGCGCCGACGGTGATGATGCCGTCGCAGAGTTCCCCCGTCTTCTTGGCGGTGATTGGGCCGGCGGTCGCCACGTAGATTGGTGGCGGGGCAGGTGGCAGCGTCCAGAGGCGTGTGCTCTCCAGCTGATACCAACGGCCGGCGTGTTTCACCTCTTTGCCGGTGAAGAGCTTGCGGATGATCTCAATCGCCTCGAACATTCGAGCGATGCGCTCACCAACTTCGGGCCAGTAGCCACCAACGACATGTTCGTTCAGCGCTTCGCCCGAGCCGAGGCCGAGCCAGTGCCGACCTGGGTACATCGCTTCAAGCGTTGCTGACGCCTGCGCAACGGTGGCTGGATGCATGCGCCAACCGGGGCAGGTGACACCAGGGCCAACATCGCCCTTCGTTCGCTCAGCAAGAAGTGTCATCACATTCCACACAAATGGTGCGGAGCCCTGCTCGGGAACCCACGGCTGGAAGTGATCAGCGGCCATCACGCCGCTGAACCCCGCCTGCTCGGCGGCTACGGAGTAGTCGACGACTTCGGTCGGACCGAACTGCTCGAGCATTGCGGCGTACCCGATTTTTGCGGAACCCTTACTCATGACTACTCCTCTCCAATGGGCTTGCCGTGCGCACCGATGCGCTCGGGAACGATTTCGATGAGGATTCGTTGCTGCGTTTTGAACATCGCGAGATTCTTCGCCAAGAGAGCGGGATCACTGAGGTACTTGGCGGCCATCCGTGCCATCTGGGCCTGGGCGACCTCTTGGTTGTCGTCGATTCGGACGCGCCCAAGGATCTGTACATAGTCGTAGCGGTCCTCGACCATGAAGGAGCAGCGGGGGTCACGGCGGAGGTTCGCCGGCCAGCGGCGCCCCTCGGCACTGTTCACCAGGATGCGGTCGCCGACGAGCTCGTACCAGACCACTGCGGCAAACGGCGCACCGTCGGCGTCGATGGTTGCGAGGCTGCCGAAGCGTGGTCGGTCGAGGAACCTCCGGATCCCAGGATCGCCAATTCCTAATGGGCTCATGAGGCGTACGCTACACGCAACGGAGCCCGCCGTCCTTAGGTGGGCCCAGAAGTTGCGGAGGTGCTCCATGGGCCAGATCCATCTACACGCCGAGAGCGGCGACTACGCCCCCATCGTCCTCATGCCGGGCGACCCGAACCGCTCCAAGCGGATCGCGGCGCGCTTCGACGGGGGACTTGAGAAGGCGAAGCTGGTCAACGAGCACCGTGGTCTCCTCGGCTATACGGGGACGATCAACGGCGTACCAGTCAGCGTTCAGACCACAGGGATGGGTACGCCAACAACGAGCATTGTTATGGAAGAGTTGCTGAACCTTGGCGTTGAGACGTTCGTGCGCATCGGCACCTGCGGCGGCTTCCTGCATCTTGATACGGGCGATGTGATTGTCGCTTCGGCGGCAGTCGCCAGCAGCGGCATTGGCCCAATCCTCGGATTTGACGAGCCGACCGCGCCAACCGCGGACTTTGATGTGACGAACGTTCTCGTTGCAGCTGCAAAGGCCGAGGGGTTGACCACGCATGTCGGACCGATCGTCACCTCTGACGTCTTCTACGATCCGAATCCGCTCGGCACCGCTCGCTGGGGCGCGCGCGGCTATCTCGGTGTTGAGATGGAGTCAGCCGCAATGTTCTTGCTCGCGATGCGCGAGCGCGCCAAGGGCCGACCAGTTCGCGCGGGCACCATCCTTACCGTCTCCGACACGATTCGCGATCCGAAGGTTGTCGCCGAGGCGCGCAAGGGGGGGAGTGAGCCGTGGTACCGACTCCCTGAAGATGAGCTGATCAAGCGCATCGATCTAACGATCGGCGCTGCGCTGAAGGCTGCCGCAACGCTCGGCGCTCGCTAGCCCGCACGCTCGTGACGCGAACCGCGCCGATTCCAGTCGGCGTCGCTCTCGGCACCATCGGCCTCGAGGGAGATGCGTGGCTGCGTGCCGCTTCGCGGCTAGCAACAGGTCCGATTGATCGCCTCTGGATCTGGGATCACCTCATGGGGCGCGGTGCACCAGACCGCTCCGTTCTAGAGGCGACCACGTTGGCCGCGGCCGCACTCGCGCTCACTCCGAATCTGCATGTCGGCACACTGGTGCTCGATGTCACGAAGCGGCACCCTGCACTCACCGCCAAGATTGCGGCGACGCTCGACGCGATCGCTCCGGGGCGATTCACCCTTGGGATCGGCGCTGGCGGCGATGCTGCCGAGCACGATGCGCTGGGGATGCCCTACGGCGAGGTGAGTGAGCGCATTGCGGCGCTGACCGAACAGGTTGCCGTTGCGCGCGCGATGCTGAACGGCGATCCGAGCGAGCGCATCACGCTCACCGCGCCAGGGAGCCTGAGCGGAGCAGCGAGCGCCCCACGCCCCGGTGCCCGCGTGCGCCTGCTTGTCGCAGGCGACCATCCGAGCTCCATCAGCCTTGCGGCGTCGTATGCCGATGAGTGGGTGGCTCCCGCAGTGACATTCGCGGCGGGGTACGCGCAGTTGCGCGAGAGTGAGCGTGCCGCTGGTCGCACAGAGCCACTGGTACGAACGCACCTGCTGCATGAGTTGCGTGCGAGCGAGACGCTACTGGAGTCGCCGTTCGGCAGAGATCCGCAGGGGGTACTAGCAGCGGCGCAAGCCAGCGGCGCTGACGGCCTCATCGTGACGGTGCGCACCGAACGTGATGTTGAAGATGCGCTCCAGCTTCTGGAGAAACTGAGATGATGTACGCATGAACGAAACACAGACGCGCAACCAGGTTCAAGCGTGTGTTCGATGCGGTGCGCCCGTCTCGTTGCAGACGGCCCTCTGCGAGCGCTGCAACCCACTTGGCCTCGCCCAGCCATCGGCCAGCCAGGCTCACGGGACCGTCGCGCTCGGAATCGGTGCGGCAGTGCTCCTTCTCGCCTCGCTCGCGGGAAGCTCGTCACGCGGGATCGGACCATTCACCGTTGACATGAGCGCCCCCGACTCAGTGCCGGGCGGCCTCGCCGTGGCGATCACCGTCACGAACACAGGGGCGACCGCAGGGTCAGCCACCTGCCAGGTCACAACGAGCGAGATCGGCAGCGCCGGCCTCTCTGAAATCATCTCCACCCCGCGCATTGAGCCGGGGGCAACCACCACCGTCGATCGTCAGCTCAAAAGCTTTGGCAGCGACCCCATCCCGCTCACGATCACCTGCGGGGACTAGTTTCCGGTCGAACCCTCTTCAAGGATGCGCTTCAGATGGCGCAGGTCTGATCGAAAGATCGCACCGAGGATTGGACGCTGAACGAACCCCCCGATGTTTGCAAAGAGTGGCGGGCGCAGGTACTCCATCCAATCAATGCGCGTACTAGTCGCAGTAATCTCCGTGAAGCGCAGGAGCCCCTCGCCCACAAACTTCCCTTCGTGCCGAATCTCGAAGGTGCTCGGCGGGTCAAACTGAGTGATCACCACATCATCGGTCGTCGAGATGCCGAAGATGCGCACGGTGGCGCGACCGCGCGAGCCGGGCTGCACTGGTGGCGGCGTGAGCATCTCGACTCGTTTCATCTCGTGCATCCATTCAGGCTGACGCGCAATGTCTGAGGCGTAGGCCCACACCGTGTCACGGGGTGCCGCAATTTCAATCACTAGATTGATCTCGGGTCGTCGGATCTTTCCTGCAGCGATGAGTCGACCAAGCAGCAGCTCAACGAAGATTGCGCCAAGCAGACCGACGCCAGCGATCAAGAGCAACAGCATCAGCAGAGCACTCCGCCCGCAGACTCAATCTCTTGGAGCGCTGCGGCGGTGTCGCCATCGCGTAGCTCAACGCCGGCGGTTGCGGCAACGGCCACTTCAACGGTGAACCCAGCGGTCAGTGCGTCGAGCGCGGTGGCTTTGACGCACCAGTCGGTGGCAAGGCCACAGACGGTTACGAGCGTGACACCCGCGTTGCGCAGGAGCGCCGCAAGTTCGGTGGAGCGGACCTCGCCGGTGATCGGATTGCGGAGCGAGAAGGCGCTGTAGCCATCCTCGCCCGCCACCCCTTTGCGAATCACCACATCGCCGGGCCGCTGCGCAAGCACCGCCTCAGGGAGGAGTTCGGCGCCTGGGCTCCCCGCAACGCAGTGCACCGGCCAGGTGCCGCCCTGCGGGGCGAAGTGCGGTGTGCTCTCGGGGTGCCAGTCTTGACTCCAGACGACGAGCTCACCGTGGCTGCGCGCGCGCTCAACAAGGCGCAGCACATGGGGGAGGGCGGCGGGGGCGCCCGCTACGAAGAGGCTCCCCGAGGGGTCGCCGAAGTCGACCTGCAGGTCGACGATCAGGAGGGCACGCTGTGGTTTTGCCATACCCGCATCCTCGCACGGGGCGCTACCCTTGGGGAATCGTGCAGACCTTCGACTTCCTTGAGCAGATGCCTGATGCCGACCCAACGGAGACGGCACGCCTGATCGGCGAGATCGAGCGCTCCATCGCGGCCCATGGCCCTGAGCGCGCCAAGCTCCTCCTGATGCGCCTCTTGGCACGAGCCCGCGACCTTGGTGTCGATCTCCCCACCCTCGTCACCACGCCGTATATCAACACCATCAAGACGAGCGATGAGCCTGCCTTCCCTGGCGACGAGGCGATGGAGACGCGCATCCGGCACATCATTCGCTGGAACGCCGCCGCCATGGTGCTTCGCGCCAACAAGACACACGCCGGCATCGGCGGACACCTTGCGACCTACGCCAGCGCCGCGAGCCTCTATGAGGTTGGCTACAACCACTTCTTCCGCGGCAAGCAGGGCGGTGCCGGCGACCAGATTTTCTATCAGGGGCATGCGGCGCCTGGCATTTACGCGCGCGCCTATCTCGAGGGGCGCATCAACGCACCGCAGCTCGACCGCTACCGCCAAGAGACGGCCGGACACGGCGGTTTGCCGTCGTATCCACATGCGCGCCTCATGCCCGACTTCTGGGAGTTCCCAACCGTCTCCATGGGCCTCGGTGGCATCGGTTCGATCTATCAGGCGCGCTACAACCGCTACTTGCACAACCGTGGACTGACCGACACATCTCGCAGCCGCGTCTGGGCCTTCCTTGGCGACGGCGAGATGGATGAGCCGGAGTCTGCTGGCGCGCTCACCCTCGCCGCCCGCGAAGGGCTCGACAATTTGACCTGGGTGGTGAACTGCAACCTGCAGCGACTCGACGGTCCGGTGCGCGGCAACGGCAAGATCATCCAGGAGCTCGAAGGGCTCTTCCGCGGCGCCGGCTGGAATGTGATCAAGGTGATCTGGAGCCGCGAGTGGGACGAACTCTTGGCGAACGACACGGGCGGACAGCTCGTACGCAAGATGGACTCGACCGTTGACGGTGAGTTCCAGAAGTACATCGTTGCTGGTGGCGCCTACATTCGCGAGCACTTCTTCGGCCCAGAGCCAGAGCTCGGCGCGCTGGTGAAGCATCTCTCTGACGATGACTTGGTGCGCCTCCGCCGCGGCGGTCACGACTATCGCAAGATCCATGCCGCCTACGCCTCAGCCGTTGCCCACAAAGGTGCGCCAACGGTGATCCTGGCGAAGACGGTGAAGGGCTACTCCCTCGGGCCTTCGGTAGAGGCGACGAACGTGACGCACCAGGCAAAGAAGCTCTCCGAGGCGGAACTCTTCGCCTTCCGAGATCGGCTCGGCCTGCCGATCCCTGACGAGAAGATCCCTGAGGCTCCCTACTACCACCCTGGCCCAAACAGCCCCGAGGTGAAGTACATCAACGAGCGCCGCGCCGCGCTTGGCGGCCCACTCCCGAGCCGCATCGTGCACCCAGTGAACTGGAGCGCACCAGAGGCCGCGGTCGATGCCGAGTTTGCTGCCGGAAGCGCCGTGCCGGTCAGCACCACCATGGCCTTCGCCAAGTTGCTGCGCAACCTATTGCGCGATCCGAACATCGGCCAGCAGATTGTGCCGATCGTTCCAGATGAGGCGCGCACCTTCGGTATGGATCCGCTCTTCAAGCAGAGCGGCATCTACGCGCCGTTCGGTCAGCGCTATGAGCCGGTCGACTCCGAGTTGCTCTTGAGCTACCGCGAGTCGCAGAGCGGCCAGCTCCTCGAAGAGGGGATCACCGAGGCCGGATCGATGGCCTCGTTCCAAGCGGCATCAACGGCGTATGCAACGCACGGCGTGCCGACGATCCCGTTCTACGTCTTCTACTCCATGTTCGGCTTCCAGCGTGTTGGTGACCAGGTCTGGCAGGTGGGCGATGCGCGCGGTCGTGGCTTCTTGATTGGTGCCACCGCCGGCCGCACAACGCTCGCCGGCGAAGGGTTGCAGCATGACGACGGCCACTCGCAGATGATCGCGCACCTGCATCCGCATGTGGCGGCCTACGACCCGTCATTCGCCTACGAGATGGCGGCGCTGATTCGTCGCGGCATGGACCGCATGCACGGTGGGCGTGAAGACATCCTCTACTACCTCACGATCTACAACGAGAACCAGGCGCAGCCGGCACGCCCTGAGGGGGCGCATGTTGATGAGGGGATTCATCGCGGCCTCTATCGCTTCGCCGAGGCGGATGCCAGCGCGAGCGGACCAATCGTTCGCCTCTTCGGGTCGGGCGCGATCATGGGCGAAGTGCTTGCGGCACGCGAACTGCTGCGCGAGCGGTTCGGCGTACGCGCCGAGATCTGGTCGGCAACCTCATATTCAGAACTACGCCGCGAAGCGCTCGTTGTTGAGCGCTGGAATCGTCGGCACCCAGAGAGCGCACCGCGAACCTCGTGGATGCAGGATCAGCTCGGTAAGGGTGGCGCGCCGATCGTTGCCGCTAGCGACTGGGTAACTGCGCTACCCGATCTGCTCGCCCCATGGATCGACGTGCCGTACCTCGTTCTTGGTACGGACGGCTTCGGCCTGAGCGACACCCGCGAAGCGCTCCGCGAGTTCTTCTCTGTTGACGCCAAGCACATCACCGCCGCCGCAATGGTGGCTCTGGCGCGCAGTGGCGAGCGCACGCCGGCCGAGGCGGCTGCGGCGATCAAGGAGCTGGGCATCGACCCTGATCGACTACCTGTCTTCGTCCTAGATCGCTAGTCCATCCCCCGACGACAAGGTCACTTGTCGCATTAGACAGGTGCGGTTGACACTCCTCGGCCCAAGGTGGCACCATTTCCCCACGCGTTGGCGTCATCAGTGAGAGGGGGATGCAAGTGGACAGCTTCTTCGCTTGGGGCTTCGGAGGTCTCCTCACCGGTCTTCGTGAAGGGGTCGAGGCGGCACTCATCGTTGGCATCATTGCCAGCTACCTCGTAAAGATCGGTCGCGCGGATCGACTCTCGAGCGTCTGGCTTGGTGTCGTTGGCGCAATCGCCGCCTCAGCCGCCATTGGCATCCTTGCTTTCGCACTACTTGGAAGTCTCCAGGGAACGGCGGAGAAGATCTTTGCGGGCTCCGCCTCAATCCTTGCGGTGGTGATCCTCACCTACATGCTCTTCTGGATGCGCAAGCAGGCCGTCACCCTCGGCGCGGATCTGCGCAGTGGGGTTGATCGCGCTGTTGCCTCAACCTCGGTCCTTGGCCTGAGCCTCCTCGCCTTCACCGCGGTGATTCGCGAGGGAATTGAAACCGCGCTCTTCTTGCTTGGTCAAACCACCGCGGCAGCCGATCAGGGGCTCTCCGTTGTGGTGGGCGCCTTTATCGGTCTGCTCATCGCCGCCGGAATCGGCGTGCTGATCTTCCGTGCCGGGCTGCGACTCAACCTGAGCGCCTTCTTTAACGTGACGGGCGCCGCACTCGTAGTGATTGCATCGGGCCTTCTCTCGTATGGCGTCCATGAGTTCATCGAGCTCGGCCTCCTGCCAGCACTGATCAACCCGGTCTACGACATCTCTGCGATCCTGCCGCACAAGGAGGGGATCGGCCAGTTCTTGCGCGCTATCGTCGGCTACAGCTCAACCCCAGAGCTGACGACGCTCCTTGCGCAAGGCGCCTATCTGATCTTCGGCCTCTTCTTCTATGTGCGCCCCGTGCGGCGAGCCGCTGCAGACCGAGCCGCAACCGGCGCCTGATTGGCGCGTGCGGGCTTCGCACGCAATGATGTACTGATGCAGATACTGCAAGTTGACGGGCTCTCGCACTCGTTTGGTGAACGAGACGTGCTGCGCAACCTTTCGCTCTCCGTCGCTGCCGGCGAATCGGTGGCGCTTCTAGGCGCGAATGGGTCAGGGAAGTCAACGCTCCTGCGCCTTGTCGCAGGGCTCCTGACGCCAACGGCTGGGCGGATCGTACTCGTTGGGAGCGCCGCGGCCGCCGGCCGCCCAGAGGTTGGCATCGTCTTCCAAGAGTCACGACTCCTTCCATGGCGCACGGTGCTGCGTAATGTGACGCTCCCCTTGGAGCTAGAGGGTGTGTCGCTCACGAGTGCACGTGCGACAGCCGAGGCGGCACTCGCGCGGGTGAGCGCTGTTGGGCTGCTCGATCGCAATCCTGCTGAGCTCTCGGGTGGCGAGCGTGGTCGCGTCGCGCTTGCGCGGGCGCTCGTTCGGCGACCGTCGCTCCTGTTGCTCGACGAACCCTTTGCCGCGCTCGACGCCATCACGCGCGCCCGACTCGATGACGAACTCCCCGAACTAGTGGCGGGGGCGGCGACGCTGCTCGTGACCCATGACGTCGCAGAGGCGCTGCTCGTTGCCGACCGCGTACTAGTGCTCGGCTCTGATGGAGCAATTCAGCTTGAGGTGCCAGGCCTGCGAGGCCAGCCAGCAGCTGGGCGACGCGCCGCACTCCTCTCGCCGGACGGCGCCGCGCGACAGACGCGCCTCTACGCCGCCCTTAATTCGGTGTCGCATGCGTAGGCTGAGTCAACTCACTCCGCTCGCCGTCGCAGCTCTCCTGCTCTCAGCATGGGAAGTTGCGGTGCGCATTTTCGCTGTGCCGCAATTCATCCTCCCCGCGCCATCGGTGATCGCGGTGCGATTCGCGGAGGCGTGGGCCGACGGCACCATGCTGCGCCACCTCGTGCCCACGGTGACCGAGGTGACGATCGGTGGCCTACTTGGCGGCGCGCTCGGTCTCCTGATCGGCGTCACGCTCGGGCTCTCGGGCTCGGCCCGCCGTGTCGTCAGCCCCTATCTCGTTGCGGCGCAGTCGACGCCAATTCTTGCGCTCGGTCCGGTGCTCGTCCTCTGGCTCGGGCCAGGGCTCGCCGCAAAGGTCGCCGTCTGCGCGCTGATCACCCTCTTCCCAGTTGCCATCTCGACGCTCGTCGCCGTGCGCGACGTTGATGCCGGGACCCTTGAGCTGATGCGTTCACTCGGGGCAACGCGCTGGCAGAGCCTTCGCTATGTGCGCCTCCCTGCGGCACGTAGCGGCATCCTTGCTGGGGCACGCGTTGCCGCAACGCTCGCGGTGGTCGGGGCGATTGTTGGCGAGTGGCTCGGAGGCACTGCAGGACTTGGCGTACTTCTCAATCTTGCGCGCGGGTCACTCTTTGATACGCCACTCCTCTTTGCCGATCTGTTGCAAATCGCAATCGTAGGTGTGAGTGCGTATGCGCTCGTGCTTCTTTTTGAGCGGGTATCATCAAAAAAGATCGCGTAATGCGATCGCAAGCGTAGGGGGGTTAGCCATGAAGCGGATTTTGGTCGCACTACTCGGTTCTCTCGCAGTGGTTGCCGCTGGGTGCACATCGAGCGCCTCGCCGACACCATCAGCATCGGCTTCGGTGGCCCCCGTGAAGCTCACGGTCGGACTCGGCTACATCCCCGGCGTTCAGTTCGCCCCCTTCTATTTTGCGCAGCAGAGCGGCGCATATGCTGCGGCTGGCCTTGAAGTAACGCTGCAGAATCAGATCGATCCTGATCTGATCAGCCTTGTCGGTAGCGGCGGACTTGATCTTGCCCTCGCCGACGGCACCAGCATGATCCCCGCTGTTTCGCAGGGAATTCCTGTCCGCTATCTGGCCACCATCTACGGTGTGCTGCCAAACGTTGTGATCGCGCGAACCGATGCGGGGATCATGAGCCCAGCTGACCTCAAGGGGAAGCGCGTTGGCACACCAGGCCAGTACGGTTCTGGGTACCTGACGCTGCTCGGCATCCTCGACGAGGCATCGCTCAGCATTGGTGATGTATCGCTCGATCTCTACCCAGATTTTGGGCAGACGCAGGCGCTGATCAGCGGCGCCGCTGATGCAACAACCGGATACGCCAACAACGACCTGGTGCAGGCGCAGGCGGAAGGGGTAGAGGTAGAGGTCTTCTACGCCTCGGCTGCTGCACCATTCGCAGGGCCTGGCCTGATCTCATCGCCAACGACCATTGAGAGCAAGCGTGATGCAATCCGTGCCTTTATCGCCGCAACACTCGAGGCGATGCGACAGATTGCAGCGAACCCAGAGCTCGGCGTTGATGCTGCAGCGAAGGTTGTTCCTGAAGTTGCAGCGACACCTGCGGCCCGCGCCAGCTCCCTTGCAGTGATGCAGGCAACCGTCGGCGTGTGGGCCGGCCCACTACAAGAGAGCGCCGGCTACGGGGCGATCAGCGTTGAAGGCTGGGAGACGTCCATCAACTTCATGCGCTCGATCCCTGGCCAGAAGGTGCTCGACGGACTGAAGGCGAGCGATATCGTCGACGAGTCGCTACTCCCGTAGCGTGACCGCCTCTAGACGAGCGGCCACGGGAGTGGCGGCCAGTCGGGGCTCGGCTCTGGGAAGCAGTCCGTCGCAGCGAGGTCGCTGAGGCGCGCCGCCATTGCATCGATCTCCTCACCGTCGAGGATTGGTGAGAGCTGGGCGCGTAACGCTCCGTTATCGGTCAGACCCTGAACGCCGCCAGCGATGATTGCGC
The DNA here is from genome assembly GCA_945862225.1 of Thermoflexus hugenholtzii JAD2. Classification (GTDB taxonomy): domain Bacteria; phylum Chloroflexota; class Limnocylindria; order Limnocylindrales; family Limnocylindraceae; genus Limnocylindrus. Next base: position 45,421 of record CAMAXG010000002.1, read on the forward strand.
GCTCCTCATCGGTGAACGCCTTGCTGCGCCACGCCCAGAGCACGGTGCGTAGCTTCGGCTCCACGGCGAAGGTGACGCCGTGATCAACACCAAGGATGCGGCCGTCAGGGAGGGGGAGGATGTGCCCACCCTTCCGGTCGCCGTTGTTCACGATCGCGTCGAAGAGGGCGAGACGACGCAGCCCCTCGTCTGAGGCGTTGACGAGATCGACTGCACGCTGCACGCCAGCATGGTCAATCCAGAGCTGCACCGCACCCTCACCCGCAGGGCCATCGCGCAGGATCGTGGGCGGCACAACGCCGAGCCCTAGGGCCTCGCTCACAAGAAACGCAGCAGCCTCGCGCGCCGCGAGGCTTCCTTCAGGGAAGTCCCAGAGCGGCAGTTCGCCGCGGATTGGTTTGTAGATCACCTGCAGTCCGCCGTCGATCTCACAGAGGAAGCTAGCGTTACTCGCCTCGGCGATGCGTCCGATCGGCGTGAGATCGTTTGAGAGCTGCATCAAGCGAATCGCCTCATCGATCTCAACGAGACCTGCGGTAGTGGGGAGCGCTCCGCGCCAGTTCGGTGTCGATGCTGCGCCGGTCACCTCAGTTGAGAAGTGCAGCCTTGCGTGCGCAGCGATGGCCGCGCGGATCAAGCGGCACGCCGCAGTTCGGGCAGATCGGTCGGCCTGCGGCCGCGAGCTGAAGCGAGTTCTCTGCAAACTCAAGGGCGGCGGCAATGCTGAGCGATACGCGCAACACATCTGGGCCGTCGGGGGCGTCGTTGATCGGTGGGGGAGCGGCGGCATCCTCAACGCTCATGTCATCGCGGAACTCGAGGATGAGACGCGTGAGCAGCGGATCCCAGGCGAGGGCAATGGTGCCGACGCGGAACTCAGCGGTAAACGGTTCGGCGAGTGCTGGCAGCTTGCGCGGGAGGGGGAGCGGTGCGCTCGGTAGTTGCACGCTGCCACCCTCGCTCAGGTCTTTCAGCATCTCAACGATCCTCCGCGAGAGCACC
>CAMAXG010000003.1 GCA_945862225.1 Thermoflexus hugenholtzii JAD2
GGTTACCTACATGCTCGACGGCATCCTCGACCATCGCGATAGCAACGGTGGAGGCGGACGCATTAGTGATGGCGATACGCAGTGGATGACCGCCGGCGGCGGCATCTTGCACATCGAGACACCACCAGAGTTCTTGGTCGCGAGCGGCGGCCTCTTTCACGGATTCCAACTCTGGGTGAATCTGCCGCGCGCCAAGAAGTGGTCGCCACCCGCCTACCAAGACATCCGTTCAAGCGAGGTAAAACTGCTCGCCTCCCCCGATGGCGGCACCCTCCTGCGCTTGATTGCTGGTGATGTTGGTGGCCACAGCGGACCTGGCTCCACACAAACGCCGATCGCCCTGGTGCACGCAACGCTGCAGCCTGGTGCCGAGCTCGACCTGCCGTGGCGCCCCGACTTCAATGCACTCGTCTACGCCCTCTCTGGCCGCGGCACTGTTGGCGCCGAGCGCGTCGGTATTCAGGCAGGGCAGCTCGCCGTCTACGGCGCGGGTGATCGCATCGTCGTCAAGGCCTCCGAGCATCAGGACCAGCGCACCCCTGCACTCGACGTGCTGATCCTTGGCGGGCTCCCAATCAAGGAGCCGGTTGCTTGGCTCGGACCATTCGTCATGAACACGCGCGACGAGGTGGTCCAGGCCTTCGAGGATTACCAGGCTGGAAAGCTCGGCGTGATCCCCGCCGCCCATAGCAATCCACACAACACACCAACGAGCGTCGTGGAGTCGGGGCACGAGTAGGGGTGGAGATCTTTCTCCTTGGCGCCGCACTCGCCTTCTCCATCAATATTGAACTCGGTGTCGTCAACGTCATGATCGTGCGCACCGCGATCGATCGTGGAGCATGGCCCGCCCTTCTCATCGGCCTCGGCTCTTGTATCGGCGATGTGATCTGGGCCTGTGCTGGCGCACTCGGAATCAGCGCCCTACTTCAGTGGCCACCCGCGGCCTGGGTGCTCTGGCTCGGCGGCAGCGCCATCCTCTGCTGGTTCGCCGCTGCCGCGCTGCGCGACGCTGTGCGCGGCGGCTCAATTGATGACTCATCACCACTCCGTCGCGCCACCGGGCTGCGTGCCGTCGGGCTTGGCCTTGGCGTTGCCCTCAGCTCTCCTACGTTGATCTTGTGGACCGCCACCGTCGGCGGCAGCGTCGTCGCCTCGCAGGCAACGAGCATCGCCGGATTCATCCCATTCATCTCTGGATTCGCAACGGCGGCGGTGTTGCACTCTGTTGTGCTCGCCGGCGTAGTCGGCGCAACGCGTCGCTTCACTGGACCGCGTACGATTCGCGCTGTCGCACTGATCTCTGCACTGATGTTTGCCGCGTTCGCGATTGGAATCTTTGTTGACGGTGCAAACCGTCTTGCGTTGCCACTGCTCGCGGGGAACTAGTCCGAGCGCGTCACGAGTTGATCGGCTCCGCGTTTTTCGCTGCGATTTTTAGGAGGTCTTTCGTGAAGCGCTCCATCTCGCTGACGGGGAGTGCGCCACCGAATCGTTCCGCAACTGCTGCGAGGTGCCCCGGCGCAACAGCCTTGAACGTTCGCACGCCGAGTGGGGTCAGAGTTGCCCAATGCACGCGACCATCTTCGGTGCAGCGGCGACGTGTGACCCACCCATTGATTGCGAGTCGATCAATTCGGCGCGTCAGTCCGCTCTTTGAGATGAGGGCTGCATCGGCAAGTTCGCTCATGCGCAGTCGGTAGTCCTCAGATCGAACCAACTGCGCCAGCACATCAAAGTCGGCAAGGCTCATCCCTGAACTCTCCATGAGCTCAGCGGAGAGGGCGCGCGTCACGCGGCCGTAGGCCGTGAGCAGCGCGATCCAGGCTTTCGCAACCGTGGGGTCGAGCAGCTTCGACGCGTCGGTACCAAGCACTGCGGAGAGTGCTTCAATTTCGGCGCTGACGGGTTTGTTCGTTGTTGCCATTGCTTGCAATAGTTGCACTTGCAATCATTTTGGTCAAGGGGTATGGTTGCGTCTGCAACTACCTGCGCGCTCGCACGGGGGTTGAGTTGAAGGAGGTCCACGATGTCAGCAGCACGATTCAAGGAAGTGGCAGATAGCGCCAAGATCGATCGCGCCGTAGCGGCGCTCAATAAGCGCGGCTTCTCCGCGAAGGTCGTTGCCAACGGCGCCGCCGCCAAGGATGCAGTGCTCGCGCTGATTCCTGCCGGCTCGGAGGTCTTCACCTTCACCTCAGCGACGCTCGACACCGTTGGCCTCACCCAGGCGCTGAACGCAGCTCCGTACAAGAGCCTGCGCGACAAGATGTACGCCCTCGACCGCAACACGCAGAGCGCCGAAATGCGCGCCATCGGTTCGGCTCCAGCATTTGCCGTGGGTAGCGTGCACGCCATTACCGAAACGGGCGAACTGATGTTGGCCTCTGCAACCGGCTCACAGCTTCCAGCGTATGCCTACGGTGCAGGCCACGTGGTCTTCGTCGTTGGCGCACAGAAGATCGTGAAGGATCTTGCCGAGGCAACGGAGCGGATCGCTACCTATACCCTGCCGCTCGAAGATGTTCGCGCGCAGGCCGCCTACGGCGTAAACAGTGCCATCAACAAGACATTGACCCTTCACGGCGAGTTTCCAGGTCGCATTGACGTGGTGATTGTTGCCGAAGAGCTCGGCTTCTAATGCTGGCCGCAGTCAATCGCGGCGCAGCACTCGCCGCAATCGGCAATCTTGCTCTGTGGATCGCGGTCTCGATCGTCGGCATTGTGCCGCCGATTGGAGAATCGGTCCCGACGGTCGCTGGCGTTGCGTTTGCGTCTGCCGGCGGCGTTGCTGCGGCCAGCCTCGTGGCGCGGATCTTTGTCGGCACATGGCGCCGCTACATTTGGGATCGCGCTGCACTTGTCGTCTTGCTGATGTCGTTCGGCTCGCCGCTCGGCTTGGCTCTGGGAGTGATTCCAGTTTCGCCAATTGATCCAACAAACGAGCTGTTGATTTCGTTCAAGGATGGGATCGCGCTGATCTATGCCGTGATGCATGTCACGACGTACCTCGCGGTGCAGCGTACGGTTGCCAAAGAGTTCAGTGCGTAAGTTCGCTTGAGAAGTGGGGCTGACCCGCTTGGGGCGATCCATCGCACTATCAACGGCGCTCCGCTACGCTGCTGGGCATGAGCTTTGATCCGCTTGGTCCACTACACGCGCAACCGCGACTGGTCACCTTCATGACCGACTTCGGCCTGCGCGACCCCTCCGCCGGGGTCCTTTCGGGCGTGGTGCTCGGGATCGCCCCAGATGCGCGAACCCTTGACCTCACCCACGCGATCCCCCCCTATGACGTGGAGGCGGGGGCTGAGGCGCTCGTCGAGTCGCTCGTGCACCTGCCAATCGGCGCCCATGTGGCGGTGGTGGATCCGGGCGTGGGCACCCAGCGCCGACCGATCGCCATTCGCTGCGGGCGTGGTGATGCCCTGATCGGCCCAGACAACGGACTCCTGCTCCCTGCCGCAGCGGCGCTTGGCGGCGCGGTGGCAGCGGTCATCCTTGATGACGAGCGCTGGTGGGGCTCGAGCCGCTCACACACCTTCCACGGCCGCGACCTCTTTGCGCCAGTCGCAGCGCACCTCGCCGCGGGCATCCCCTTCGGCGACCTCGGTACGCCGATCTCCCCCAGCGACCTTGTCCCCGCATCCAAGCTGCCGATTGAGATCGGCGCCGGTGTCTTGAACACATCAGTTCGCATCGTGGATGGTTTCGGCACGTTGGTGCTCACGGGCGATCGCCAAGCCATTGAAGCGTCAGTTGGTGCCCTGACCGCCGGGGAGCCGCTCAAGATCAGTGTTGGCGACAAGCAGCTGACAACCGTCTGGGCCAACCGCTTCGGCGACGTGCCTGAGCAGGAGCCCCTCTGCTACATCGACTCGGCTGGGCGGCTCGCGCTGGCAATCAACCGTGGCAGCGCCGCCGAGCGATATGGTGCAGTTCGCCGAACTCCTGTGGTGATTACCCGCGCATAGCTCGGTTTCCAGCCACCACCCCCCTGCTATCCTTCCGCTCGTGGGGGCACAACGTCGACGGCGCGCCGCGCGCCGATCACCGCCCCACCGTCGCACTGACGCTGTGTCAGATCGTCGCCAATAGCGGCTGTACAGGAGGTATGGATATGAGCACAACGCGCTCACGCATCGCAATCGGCCAGACCACACGTATGGCGGCCGTGGTCATGGCGATGGCGATGTTCCTCGCCGCCTGTGGCGGCTCCGCAGCTTCACCATCAGCATCTGTTGACGCTTCATGCGCAAAAGACACGTTGGCACTGAAGACCGCAGGGAAGCTCACCCTCTCCACTGACAACCCGGCCTACAGCCCGTGGTTCCAGGGTGGTAATGAGGGCGCCACGGTGTGGACCGGTGATTACAACAATGATCCAGTAAAGGGCCAGGGCTATGAAGGTGCAGTGGCGTACGCCGTTGCCGCCAAGCTCGGATTCACTGCCGACGAGGTTGTGTGGATTCACACCACCTTCGACAATTCGTACGCCCCTGGGGCAAAGAGCTTCGACCTCTACTTGGCTCAGGTCTCGATTAAGCCAGAGCGCGCAGAGGCCGTAGATTTCAGCAGCGGCTACTACGACGCTGCTCAGGGTGTGGTGACGATCGAGGGTTCGCCAATTGCTGGTGCCACGAGCATTGCCGATCTAAAGACGGCGAAGCTTGGCGCAATGATCGGCACGACGAGCCTTGATGCGATCAGCGAGACCATTAATCCAGACACGGAAGTCGCCGTGTTCAACACGAACGACGAGGCAGTTGCTGCGCTGAATGGCGGCATCATTGACGGCATCGTGACCGACGTTCCAACTGCGTTCTACATGCGTGATGCACAGCTCACGGGCGGCATCATCGTTGGGCAGCTCCCTTCAGAGGGTGGCGCACAGGAGCAGTTCGGCATCGTGATTGAGAAGGACTCAGCACTCACGGCCTGTGTTTCAGCTGCTGTCGACGCCCTAAAGGCTGACGGCACGTTTGCAGCACTGCTCACGGAGTGGATCGCGGACAAGGCGAGCGCGCCAGTCCTGAAGTAAGCGAATCGCACGATGACGGCGGCGAGGTCAGCCCGTAAGGGAACCCTCGTCGCCGTCATCAGCACACTCGTCGTCGCGACACTCGTCGCGATCTCCATCGGCTCATCGCCGAGCTGGCCACTCGTTCAGAAGGCCTTCTTCGACGGAACCTACTTCTCCTCCTCCCTCCCGGATGTGATTGGCGCATTCGCCATCAACATCCAGCTCTTCGTGCTGGCCGAGATCCTCATCCTGCCGATCGGACTCTTGATTGCACTCGCGCGATCGATCACCAATCCAGCCTTCACACCGCTGCGGATTTTCGCGACCATCTACACCGACTTCTTCCGTGGTGTGCCGAGCATCTTGCTCATTTACGTGCTCGGCTTCGGCGTGCCTGCGCTGCGCCTCCCTGGCGTGCCGAAGGAGCCCTTCTTCTGGGCACTCGTCACCTTGGTGCTGATCTACAGCGCCTACGTAAGCGAGGTCTACCGCGCCGGTATCGAGTCCATTCACCCATCGCAGGAGCGCGCCGCACGTGCGCTCGGCCTGACACGCTTCCAGGCGCTGCGCTACGTCGTGCTGCCGCAGGCGCTCCGGCGCGTCGTGCCACCGCTGTTGAATGACTTTATCGGCCTGCAGAAGGACACGGCGCTGGTCTCAATTCTCGGTGTCGTGGAAGCCTTCAAGCAGGCGCAGATCCTGAAGTCAGCCAACTTCAACTTCACCCCACTCATGGTGACCGCGCTGATCTTCTTGGTGATCACGATTCCAATGACGCGACTCGTTGATTGCCTCGCGGCGAAGGATCGTGCGACGCAGCAGGGAGGTACCCGCTGATGGCCCGCAAGGCGACGAAGCGGGCAGCTGCGCCAGTGCTGGAGCTGCGCGGCCTCTCGAAGCGCTACGGGCGCCCCCTGGTGCTCGACAAGATTGATCTCTCACTCGCCGAACACGAGGTCGTCTGCCTGATCGGCGCATCAGGTTCGGGGAAATCAACGCTGTTGCGCTGCGCCGACCTACTCGAGCCGATTGACGCCGGCAGCATCACGCTCGACGGGGGCACGGTGAGCGCTGATGACCGCGATGCAGACGCGACGCGACGTCAGCTCGGGATCGTCTTCCAGGGGTTCAGCCTCTTCCCGCATCTCACCGCCCTGGAGAATGTGGCGCTTGCTCCGCGCGTAGCGCTCGGCCTGACCACCGCTGCGGCGGAGAAGCGTGCCCGCGCACTCTTGAAGCAGCTCGGGCTTGCCGCAAAAGCGAACGCGTACCCAGACAGCCTCTCGGGTGGACAGCAGCAGCGCGTTGCCATTGCGCGTGCATTAGCGACGGAGCCAAAGGTCTTGTTGCTTGATGAGATCACCAGCGCGCTCGACCCGGTCTTAGTTGCCGATGTGCTTGAAGCGCTGCGCGCACTCGCAAAGGGCGGCATGACGATGCTCATCGCAACGCATGAGATGGCCTTTGCCGCCGACGTCGCCGATCGCATCTGCTATCTCGAGGGTGGACGAATTGTGGAAGAGGGAAGCCCAGAGAAGATCTTCAAGGCACCACGAGACCCACGAACGCGCGCGTTCCTGAAGCGGGTGCGCTCTGTTGGGGCAAGCGCCCTTCGCTAAGTGCTGGTGGTACGCCACCAATACGTGGGTCGCGATAGGGTGAACTCATGAGCCGTATGTATCGCGTCAAGATCGCCGGGCGTTGGACCGAGGCGCCGAAGTGGGCGCTCGACCTCCCCTTTGAAGTTCGACCGATGCGTGGCTTCACTGTTGCTGCATGGCCGCACTGGCGCCCAACGCTCGAGCTCCTCGCAAAAGCTACCGCGCGTGCCAAGCGAAAACTTGAGTGGGTGCGCATTCACGACCACACCGGAACGCGACGTGAACCATCGCATCCGTTTGGTTGGGTGATCACTGAAGCGGGTGAAATGTTCCTCTGCTCGTACGACAAGGGGACCGCGCTGCATGAGCTTGCGCACCTCATCAGTGGCGATTCGCATGGTGATGCGTGGGCGCGGAAGTGCTTTGAACTGCATCGCACCTGGTTACGCGGGGCGGCAATTAAGGCGGCTGACCTTGAGGTGACGCGCTATCTCTCTGGGCGACGTGAGTGGAAACGACGATTTGGCGAGCGTCCACCGAAGCAGCCGGTGCCGAAAAGCTCCTGGGTTAGCGAGGGTCGACGGGCGGCGGCAGCAGGGCGGTAAGTCGCTGCACATAGGCGGCACCAGCCGCCTCCCAGCTGAGACCGCCCTGAATCGCTGCGAGGCCAGACGCAATGCGACTCGCGCGTTCTGCTGGATCTGACGCTAGCCGTCTGATCACAGTGGCAGCCTCCTCAGCACTCCCCGACGCGTAGCGTGCGACCGACTCTTCTGGGACGAGGTCGTCAAGCGTCTTGAGCCGTGTCCCTAGTACAAGTCGACCACTTGCCATCCCTTCAAACACCTTGTTTGAGATTGAGAGATCGGTGAACTCGTCGAGACGCGTTGGTGCCAAGGCAATGTCGGCGCCTCGAATGAGCGCCGGCACCGCTTCAAATGGGACACGGCCCAAGAATTCCACCGCATCCGCGACCCCAAGTTCTGCGGCAAGTGCCTGGAGGGCCTGCTCACGATCGCCGCGTCCCGCAACAACCAGGTGCACTGGAAGCGGTGCTGGCGCAGCGCGCAGGAGCGCGACGGCGCGAATGATGACGTCGACCTCGTAGATCGGCGTCAGCGCGCCGGTATAGACAAGGCGGACCGTTCCATCTGACATCCAGGTTCGATCGCCTGCTGTTGCGGCGGCGAATCGTTGCGTCTCGGGAACGTTGAGGAGCACCTCCACCGCATCGGCGCGTCGCGGTGCGATCTTGACTAGACGATCGCGCAGGCGTGGAGCGGTGACAAAGACCCAATCGGCGATGGCGATGGAGCGGCGTTCAGCGAACGCGACGAACGAGATCAGTGCACGCGCTGTGAAGCGCGTGAGGAGCGAGCGCGACGATCGCGCGAAGCGCATGCGGAAGAGTTCCGGGGACGCTTCGTGCAGGTCAAGGATCAGGCCGATGCGGTGGCGTCGGCGCAGCGGCACGGCGGCAAAGACGAGCCAGTCTGGGACGCTGTTGGTATGGACGACGTCGATCGGATGATCGCAGTCGATGCGGAGCAGTTGGCGCGCGGCCAGCACAGCGAAGCGACCGTACTCAACGACGTAGGTGCTGATCCCCGCCCCTTGGTGCCGCTGAACGGGCTGGCGGTAGAGCTGGGCACCGTCGAGATCACCTCGTGCGGGATCGCCGTCGCGCTGCAGGGAGATGATGCTGACCCGCCAACCGGCGGCAACCGCGGCGCGGGCGGCGCGGCGAACGCGCGGATCTTCATCTACGTACGAGTGCACCACGAGTGCCAGGTGTGGCATGAATCCCCTCGCCTTCTCTGAATAACTCTGGGCGATCGTAGCAGGGGCTCCCCGCGCATCAGGCACGCAGGTGGGGAGCGAAACCCGTACACTCACCGCCTTATGGAACGCCGAAAGATCTTGCTCGACGCCGACGTGGGGATCGATGATGCGATCGCCATGCTTCACCTCGCCGGGCGCAACGACGTTGAACTGATCGCCGTTGGTAGCGTGCACGGCAACATCCCCGCTGACCTCGCCGCCGTCAACGCTCGTCGCCTCCTTGAGCTCTGCGGCCTCGACGATGTTCCGGTCGCCTACGGCGCGCGCCGACCAATGGCGCAGCCGCTGGCCACCGCCGAGTGGGTGCACGGCGAAGATGGCCTCGGCAATACCAACCAGCCCGCGCCGAGGCGCGGGCCTGTTGCTGAAGATGCGGTCTCACAAATCCTGCGCCTCACCCGCGAGATGCCTGGAGAGATCGACCTGCTCGCCGTTGGCCCACTGACTAACCTCGGACTCGCCCTCTGCCTCGACCCAGAGCTCGCGGGGCGTGTGCGCTCTGTAGTGGTGATGGGCGGTGCGATCGCTCACGAAGGGAACGCCTCCGCCACAGCTGAAGCCAACATCTGGCACGACCCTGAGGCGGCGAATCTTGTCTTCGGTGCCGAGTGGCCGGTGACCATGGTTGGGCTTGATGTGACCCAGGTCACGCGCTTGCGCACCAAGGAGCTTGCTGAAATTGAGGCGATCGGCTCAGTGCGTTCGAAGTTCGCCCTCAAGGTGTTGAGTCACTACCTCGACGTCTATCAGCGAACGTTTGGCACGCGCGAGTGCCCACTCCATGATCCGCTCGCCGCTGGCATCGTCGCCGATCCCACCTACATGACCGAGTGGCTTGATCGCGCAGTAGAGGTGAACACCACTGGCCCAACCCGCGGCGCAACGATCATCGATCGCCGCGCCTGGATGGCTCCCGCCGCCGATGCTCGCGAGACGCGTGAGCGCAACGGTGGCAAAGATGCCACCCCGCCACTTGTACGAGTACCAATGAAGGTTGATGGCCCACGCTTCGTCGCCGATCTGATCGCCTCACTCAAGTAAGGCGCCCTACTCGGCGCGACCGTGCCACGCTGCTGGCACGCACACGTGCCACACTACGAACATGAAGAAGACTCAGCGCACCCCTTGGCTTGTGGCCGCAGCTCTGGTTGCCCTGATCGTTGGCTCTGCTGCCGCACCACGAACGTTTGGCTGGGGTGCCGGGCTGGTCGCTGCGGCCGACGAAGAGCCAATCGACGGGGACCCGATCACCGACGAAAGCGCCGATCCCGATGAGAGAACGTCGCCAGACGAGAGCCTCGATCCCGATGCTTCCGCACCTGCCGAGGAGGAGCCAGAGCCTGACCCGGGGCAAGATCCGGGAGAGGAGATTACCCCTGACGCCACGGACGGCGAAGGTGGCGAAGACGGCGATGTCGAAGTATCTCCAAGTGATGAGCCAGCTACGCCAACTCCACCAGAGCTCACACTCGGCGATCTGCTCGCCGCCGCCACTGCCAGCACACCCTTTGATGCCGATCTCGCGCTGCAGATCCTGCAGGACTATGCGCCACCGGGCGCACGTGCAATTGAAGTCGCTGATCGACAAACCTTCCGCAACGCACGTACCTACACGATCCGCGAAGTGCGTAGCTGGTCGCGACTTCCGCAACTCGGCACGTCGAGCGCAACGGTATGGATGCGGTTCGTTGGCGGATCAGAGCGAACGCCGTTCGCCGTTGCCGCTGGACGCGACCGTAGCGATCCGCGAATTAGCAGTGTGCGTGTTCGCGAAGGGCGAGCATCGCGCGGGAACCCAGCGCCATATCTTCTGAAAATCGCCGGAAGCGATACGGGCACCGGCACCGTTGCCATTGAGGTACGGGTTGGCTACGAGAAGCCGCTCAGGTTCGCCGCTGGCGATGAGATTGAGATCGGCCCCTTCATGAAGACTACGGGCGGGAAGGTGATCTTGTTGATGCGTGGCGTCACCGTTGAGGTGCGCTTGATTGATGCAGCTGGGAACGAGAGTTCCTGGCGCCGCGTGCGCCTCCCCTAGCTAGAGGATCGCCCGCCACCGCGTTGCCGCGTACGCCGTGGCAATCAGCGCCAACCCGCCCGCAACGATCAGCGCGCCTGGTGCCCCAATGAGCGAAACCACCGCACCTGTCCCAAGCCCACCAATCGGGGTTGAGCCGGCGAAGACCGTCGTATACACGCTCATCACTCGACCGCGTAGTGCTGGCGGCGTCGAGGTCTGAATCGATGCGTTTGCAGTGGCCGCCATGGCAATCGCGCCGAAGCCAGCGCCAAAGAGAGCCACACCAGTAACGAGTGCCGCCCACGGTGCTCCACTCCCGCTGACTGCACCAGCCACGATGGAGAGCACTCCTAGTGCCGCCGCCCCAAGAATAATCACGGCCGTACGCGGCTGGCGGAGCATGGCGACCGCGAGCGCTCCACTTAACGAACCGAAGCCGATCGCAGCCATAAGCAAGCCGAGGCCAGGCGCACCAATCTCCAGCACGCTGCGCGCGAGGATCGGGATGATCACGTTGAAGTTCATTGCCACACCAGAAACTACGCCGATCACAAACACACAGAGGGCAATGAGCGGCGTGCGAGCCACGAATCGAACGCCCTCGGCGAGGCTGATGAGCACATCGGCAACGGTTCGCGGACGTGGGGTTCGTGGCGCAGGGCGAAGCTCATCAGCACGCATAAAGAGGAGAGCCAGCAACACTGCAAGGAAACTGGCGCCGTTGACGGCGAAGCAACCGGCTACGCCGATCACCCCGATCAGCACGCCGCCGATCGCTGGGCCGATCACGCGCGCGCCATTGAACATGGCTGAGTTCATCGCGACGGCGCGACCGACCTCGTCTTCGGGAACCATCTCGCTGAAGAACGACTGGCGAACAGGCATGTCGATGGCATTTACGGCACCGAGCAAGACGGCCATGAGAATCAGCAGCGGCAGTGTCATGTGGCCTGTTGCAACTAGCGCGGCCTGAAGTAGAGCGAGCACCATCAGACTGACCTGCGTCCCCATGAGGGCGCGGTGCTTGGGGAGCGCGTCGGCGAGCACACCGCCGAAGAGTCCGAGGATCATCACTGGGGTGAACTGCGCGGCGGCAACGATGCCGAGCCATGCGGGCTCATTCGTGAGCTCGGTGATGTACCAGGCCTGTGCAATTGACTGCATCCACGTGCCAGCCAGCGAGACAAGTTGCCCGAACCAGAAGAGGCGGTAGTTGCGATGGCGAAACGGCCCACGCCAGGCTGGGGTGATGCGGGATCTGCTTCGTGTATTCGGCATCGCTAGAGGCTACACCTGCGCGGATCTACCCCTCGCCAGCGTGGCGGGTTGGGTTAGCGACGCTTGCTCTTTGCGGCTCGCTTCACCGTTTTTGCGCGGGCTGGGGGCTCATCGCGGCGAATTGCGGCAACGGCAGCGACCACAGGCAGGGCGAAGATCGCCCCAAGGACGCCCCCCACGAGCCCGCCGATGCTGCCCGCAATGAAGACGGTGGTTCCAGAGAGGCGCAGCACGCCGTTCATCAGACGTGGTGCGAGCTGCGTGGCACAGAGGAGCCAGCCAACAATGATCACCACCGAGCCAGGAAGCACGTAGGGGCCAGCGGCGAGAATCGAGAGCGCAAGTGGTGGTAGTACCGCAGCGCCCTGGCCAATTGACGGGATCGCCATCACGATGCCGCCAAGCACGGCGGCCAACAGGCCATCGGCTCCAGCAATCGTGGCGCCGACGAACACGACTAGGCCGTAGACAAACCCGAGTGCCACATGTCGTCCAATGAACCGCGCAATGATCGTTTCAAGAATCTTGCGTGAACGCTGCGCGCTGCGCACTCGCCCGCGCGTTGCAATCTGATCAACGGAATCAAGGTGAGCAGGGTTTGCCGAGAGGATCACGCCAATGCCGATCGCCAAGATGAGCGGGCCAAGCGCACCAATCGCGCCTGCCGCGATCGCCGCAATGTTTGACTGCACCGACGCCGCCACATCGCGGATGGCGAGGATCGCCGTGGTCGCCAGCGGTACGAGATCAACATTGAGTCCGACAGAGGCGAGTAGGGCGCTGAGTCGCCCAACCATCACGCCGACCTCTGCCGACGTTGGCTCTGGCCCGGCGATGATGCCGCCCAGCGATTGCGCGAAGGCAATCGCAAGCTCAATCGCAATGACGATGACAGGAATAGCGCCTGCAATCCACACAAGGACCGCTGCGCGTGTGCGCGTCCAGCCGCGTGCCACGAGTCGGTCAATTGGCGCATCGGCCAGCGCCGCCAGCAGCCACCCGCCGGCGAGTGCGTAGAGGAGGGGGCCCTGGGCTGAGATGAAGGTGGTGACGACGCCAAGTCCCGCCATGATGGCGACGAGGGCAAGGCTTGCGAGCGTGGCCCACGCGATTAGGCGAATGCTCTGTGGCCACTCATCGCTGCGGAGAGGATTCGGCAGATTCATGAGGTGATCTTAGTCCAGCGCCGTGCGCACGATATCGAGCGGGAGTTCCACGGCTGTGGCGCCGTCAGCGCCACTCATCGTTTCGGCGGCGAAGAGCGCATCAAGGATCGCGGACTCTGTCGCATCAGCGGTCGCCTCAAAGAGCGCAGAGAGGTGTGCATTGACCACCATCGTGACTGAGGCTTCGAACGGCTCCTTCGGCTCAAGGTCCTCTGCGGGGAGATGCCCATTCGCGGTGCTAAAGCTGAGCACGAAATCACCCGAGGAGTGCTCACCGACGCCACCAACGCGGCCGATGCCGATGACCGCTCGCTGCGCAAGGCGATCGAGTTGCATCGGAAGGAGTGGCGCATCCGTCGCGACGATCACAATGATGGAGCCTGCCCCGCCGCGAGGATCATCGGGCTTCGGTGCAGCGCCGACCTTGGTCTCCCATGGAAGTGGGTAGTGCTCAGTCGAGAGTGGTCCGTCGGCGGCGCCCAGCATCTTCCCCTGCAGCGTGAGCCGGTGGCGACGTCCATGGTTCGCCTGAACGAACACCCCAATGGTGTACCCGCCAAGTTCTGCGGGGAGTCGGCGACTCGATGTGCCGTTGCCGCCCTTAAAGCCGTGGCAGATCATGCCGGTACCGCCACCCTGATTGCCGCGCGGCACTGGCGCACCGTTCGGTAGCGCAGCTGCCGCATCGAGTGCCTGCTGTGCATGCGCCGCGGTGACATGGAATCCGTTCACGTCGTTCAGCACACCGTCCCAGGTCTCGCCTGCAACGGGGAGGCTCCATGGTGGTGCGTCGGGTACGTGGTCCAGCGACCAGCTGATCATGGCGTCGTGCACGACACCAACGGAGTGGGTGTTTGTCAGACAGATCGGCGAGGTGAGCAGACCAGACTCCCGAATCCATTCCAACCCCGTGAGCTCGCCGTTGCCGTTCAGTCGATGGGTGCCAGCAAAGAGCGGGTGTCCCATCTCGGCGAGCGGGCGGGGAAGAATGGCGGTGACGCCGGTGCGAATCGGTCCAACACCGCGCTTGAGTGCGCCGTCACCCTTGATGATGGTGGTGGCAGCAACGCGCACGCCCGCAACATCGTTGATTCCGTCCGTTGGGCCAGGAGTAAACCGGCCGATGCGGATTCCAAGGTCGGTGGCTCGGGTGTCTCGTGGCATGGGGGTAGTGTGCCATCCCGCACTACACTCTCCCTATGTTGCCGCCAACCAAGCCCACGTCCCGCACTCCGCGTGAGCGCATGCCGTTTCGACATATTGGCTCAACGATCCTGCTTGCTACCTCGTTCATCCTCGCTGCGGGCGCGCTCGTCACGTGGGGGATCGATCAGCAGATCGGACCCTGGGCCCCAGACGGAGTTGTGGTCGTCACTGAGGAGCCGTCAACCGGCCCAAGCGGCTCCCCCACTCCAGAGGCCGACCCATCAGACCCTTCAGAGCGCTCGCGCACCACGCCGCCACCCCTCCCGCCCGTGGATCCAAGCCTGCTCGTTCCCTCGATCGCCGGTGACCCTGTTCGCGTCTTGGTGAGTGGCGTCTGGATCAACCTCCCGGTCGTTCGCCCACCACTTGAGGGCGATGGAGCGCCTCGATTCCCCTGGTGTCGTGTTGCCGAGTGGATGCCAAGTAAGGGGAGGGCCGACGGTAAGACGGGCATCCTCTTTATCTATGCACACAGCCGCTACTGGGAATTCGGCGGTCTTCTCGACAAAACGCCAAAGCAGATGCTTGGTCAGATCATTGAGGTTGATGTTCTGCCAAAGGAAACTGGCCAGAAGCTGCTCCGCCTTCGCTACCGCGTGACCGAAGTGCGACAGCACATCACCTCATGGGCTGACATTAGTGATGTGCCAAAGGGTCGCGTCGTCTTGCAAACCTCTGAAACTGATCGTAGTGATGGAACAAAAATGGTCGTCATTGGAAAGTACGTAGATACAACAGTCTCCACCCGGCCGATGCCGGTAGCAACGCCGCAGATCTGCGAATAGTTTTTCCGGGATCAGCCCAGCAGTATTGAACGAGCTGATCTAGTGCGCTAGCGCTGCGCCCGCTCCGCGGCGTAGAGCATGATCGCGGACGCCACCGCAAGGTTGAGACTCTCAGCGGTTCCAAGCATCGGAATCAGTGCCGCACTGGCACAGGCGCGGCGCAGGTTGGCACTCAGCCCATCCGCCTCAGTGCCGATCACGATCGCCGTTGGGGTTGCGTATGTGAGCTCGCTGTAATCTGATGCTCCGTCGAGTGCAGTGGCAACGGTGCTCCCCGGCCAGCGCTTCAGTAGCGCGACCGCCTCTTCGTGTGTCGCGCGATAGATCGGCACCGTAAAAATGGAACCCATCGTGGCGCGCACCGTTTCAATGGAGTACGGGTCGCACGTGTTGCCAACCAGAATCACGCCCCCAGCCGCACAGGCATCGGCGCTGCGAATGGCGCTCCCAAGATTGCCAGGGTCGCGCGGTGCTTCAAGCATCAGCCAACGTGCTGCTCGGCTCGGGTCAATGGTGGACACCGATTGGGCCTCTGGCGCAGGATCGGCATAGACGGCAAGCTGCTCCTGCGGGTTGTCGCGTCCAGTGATCTTGGCCAGCACTTCGGTCGTCACCGAGAACGACTCGCGCGCGTGGCTCGCTCCACCGTCAATGGGAGCGCGCAGGGGCCCAGCGGTCAGCAGCATCTCAGGGATCCAGCCTGCTGCCGTAGCGGTCGCAATGGTGCGCTCGCCCTCAGCCAGGAAGAGGCGCTGCTCGTCACGACCCTTCGGTGTGCGCAGGGCGCGCAGCCCCTTCACGATCGGGTTGGAGAGGCTTTCAATGCGCAGCGGTTGCATGGGGGGAGGATACCCCTAGGGGGCTGCGACGGTTTCGCCAATCAGGCGCAAGAGTGAGTCGCTACCGCGCGCATCCTGCGATAGCTCCCAGATCATGATTCCGCCTGCCAACTGCAGGGCAAGCTCCGTCTTGCGCCGAATCGTTGCGGGCCCGTTGTAGTTCTGCTCAAAACCCTTGAAGAGGATGCGATCACCGCTTGCGGTCGCTGGGTCGCTTGCGAGCAGGGTGCGGTAGGTTGCACCACCGGGGCGGGCGTAAAACGGCACCCCAAGCACGAGCTTGTCGGGATGAATGCCTCGGGCAAGCCAGCTCGTGATCGAACGTTCGGCCATCGCAAACGACGAGTGATCGGTTCTCGGTCCGTCGTACGCCATGAGGTTGATGAAGTCGAGAAGCCCAACGGCATCAGTCGAGATCCCATCCGCGTCCGTGGCATCGGCGAGCACTGCGGCGGTCACCAGCGCCCCCGCAGGGAGCGCCGATCGGAAGTCCATCGCGAGTGCGGCGAAGCGCTCCGCCGATGCCCCGGCATTTGGATACTCCCAATCAATGTCGACCCCGTCGAGTTGGTAGGTGGCACAAAAATCAGCCACGCGCTTCGCGAGCTTTGCGCGAATTGCTGGATCCGCCGCGAGCGTCTCAAACTCCTTATCCCACCCCCAGCCTCCAACAGCGATGAGCACCTTGACGTCATGTTTCTTCGCTTGCGCAACAACGTTGCGTAAATGATTCGGCGCACCGAACGGTCGAGTCGTGCCATTCGCCCGTGGAATGAGGAAGGAGTAATTGATGTGCGTCAGGATCGAGAAGTCAATCGCATCGATGTTTGCCGCCGGCGTCACATATCCAACGACCTTGAATGGTTGAGTTCGCGCGATTGGTGTCGGGCTTGGCGACGCCGTCGGAACCACCGAAGCCGAGCAGCCGATAAGTACGAGTGCAAGGCCCACGGCACTCCAGGTTGCTCGTACAAAGCGCACCATCAGCGCAGCGTCTTCACAGTGCCAAGGTCGATGCGCGGCGATGGCCCGGCCGGGGCAGACCAGGCGACGAGCGTCACCTTGTAGGTGACCCCTTTGACGAGGCCAGTGATGGTGCACGTAGCGGCAGCCCCTGCGACCTGCGTGACCGCTGTTCCAGCAAGCGTGCAGGTGCGCGTCGTTCGACCCTTAGCGGTAGCGGTAGCGATCCAGCCAGTTGCAAGGGTGGAATCGGCGGGGAGCGTCCAGTCGACGCGAATGGTGCCGCGACCCGCCGTGAGCGTTGCGCCAACAGGGGCGCCAGGCGCCTGGGTCGCCCAGACTCCGATGCAGCGCCCGCCGTTGCCGCCAGGAGCTGCGCTCCGCACTCGTGTCGCCGCATACACCGTTCCGAATGCGCTCGACGCGAGGGCGTCGGGCTCAATGGCAAGACCAGCGCCGATCGTTGTGTACCGCTGCGTGATGGGGTCCCATAGTGCGAGATTCGGCGAATTCAACGCGCCGGCATTGGCGAAGTAGCCGCCAACAGCAACGGTGCCGTCGGAGAGTGTGGTCATCGCCGTAACCCACGCCGTGCGTCGCGGGTAACTGACGCCGCCGCCCAGCGCGACCCAGCCACCAGGAGCGGCGGGTTCAATCATCTGGACCGCTTCGCCATACCAGCCAACGCCACGCCCAATGAGTGGATGGCCGAGTGAATCAATGACCATACTCGTCGGAAGGTCAGAGAAGAGTCGAGCGTCACCGATCGCGCTCCAGTCTTTCGTTGTGGGGTTCCATGTTGACACCAGCCCATCAGTAAACTGACCGGCGGCGTAGACGGTGCCGTCGCCTGCGAGCGCAGCGGTGACAACGTCAGATTTCACTCCGGTGCCAAGGGCGAGCCAGCGCTTCCGTGCTGGGTTCCACGTTGCGATGTTTGCCGAGGCGATGCCGCCCGCGCGCGTAAAGCGGCCCCCGACCAGCAGGTTGCCACTCGCTGCGTCCAGCGAGAGTGTTCTGGCGAAAACCCCTTTGCCGGTGAGGCCTGTGCCGACCTTTGACCAGAGCCCAGTTTTGAGATTGAGCTGGGCGATCCCAACAGCTGCAACGCGGCGGTTGCCCCGCGTCACGCTGCTGAAGTTGCCAGCGACATAGAGGAGTTTCCGCGAGGCATCAACGGCCAACGCGTACACCGAGGCGACGCGCCCGTTAGAGGTCTTCAGACTTGCGAGGGCCTGCCACGCGCCCGTCCGCGGGTCGAGCACCGCAAGCCCCGCGACGGCACTACCGGCCGCCTTCGTCAGTCCTGTGCCGCCAACGACGAGGCGCCCATCGGGGAGCTCAACCATCGATGTCGTGCCGCCCACCCAACCGGTGGAAGAGCCGAGAGCGATCCAGCGGGCAGCCAGAGCATCGCTGCTGCTGATCGGTGTGGGATCACCGCAGTAGTCGGCAGGGAGAACCACCGGCGCGTCGGGTGGCTCCGGGTCGCCGCTGTCGGCAGCGGTGGGGCGCGGTAGGCCACTACCATCAACTGCGGGCTGATCAATCAACTTGAAGAGTTCCATAACAAGATCGTCGGCGAACGAGTTCCTTGTCGGCGAGCCGTTCGCCACCGCAGCGATGGTGATCCCCAGCGTGGGAATTCGCTTGAGTGAGCTCGTGACGCCAGAGAATCCACCATCGTGGCCGTACGTGCGCAGTTCGCCGAGCCAGGTTCGATCCACTTGTGTGCCGTAGTTGTAGAGCCATGATGCCCAGGTTCGATATCCGATTCCGTTCATCGCGAGCGTTGCCTCACCCTCGGTGAGTCGGTTCCCCCAGAAGAGCTCACCGAATCGTGCAAGGTCGCGTGGCGTGGAGAGCATGTCACCTGCGCCACGCAAGATCGTGCCGACCGCCTTGCTCGGCCCCCAGCTCGCAAAGCCGTATGGCTTGCCGCTCATGTGTGGCCGCGCCGCGCCAACTTTTGGTCCCCAGCCTGTCTCAGTCATGTTCATTGGATCAAGGAGCAGCGACTGCACCAGCGACTTCCAGCCAACACCAGTAGCGCGTTCAGCGGCGATTGTGAAGAGAGTGAAGCCTGAGTTGGAATACGAGAAGTTCCCAACCGTTGTCGGGGAGAGCAGCCCCTGCACGGCCGTCAGTGGCGTCACCTTGGCGTTCTGATTTCTGCTCAGCCACCCCATTCTGGAGTCCTTGTCGGTCAGCCAGTCGCTCATCCCTGATCGATGCAACAGCAACTGCGCAATGGTGACTTCAGGTTTCACGTCAGCTTCGGGTACGAGATCAGAGGCGCGTGTGCTAAGTGGCAAGATTCCACAGCGATCAAGGAGCAGCGCCACTGCGGCGGTCATTGCCTTGCTGGTACTCGCGATGGTGAATGGCATTGCGGGCGTAACGACACGCTTGCTCTTCGTATCACCAACACCAACGGCAGCGGTGAGGCTGCGGCCATCATCCCAGCGAATGGCGACGGAGACGCCGGGGTGGCGGGTTCGACGCGCCTTCTGCCAGGCAACCACTTTGGCGGTGAGGGCCTTTGCAAGAGTGGGGTCAACTGCGCGCGCCGGTGGGAGCGGGACAGGGCGTGCCGCACAGGTGCGCCAATCCACTGGATCCGTCGCGGCAACCGGCGCCACCGATTGACCCGAGAGGCTGATGGCGACGGTGAGCAGCGCGACGCAGAGGCGGACGGTGCGGTGCGGCACGGCGGCAGATGGCATGCAGCGATTCTACCGCTCTACGCTCCGAGGGAGCCGTACAATCGGCGGAGCGAGCCGTGTGGCGCGCACGAGCTAGGAGGGCATGGAGATAGTCTCTGGTTCGCGACAATTCACACCTCAGTACGCATGAGCGGCCCGACACGGATTGAACGCCTACCGCGCATCACTGGCTACGACGCCGTCCGAGCGGCAGGAAGAAACTTTGAACGATTTTCGTCGCTCCACCAAGGCGACGAAGATGTACGCGACTATCGACAGCTGCCGCTGGAGGCGGACCCGCCGCTGCACTCTGCGCTGCGCGCGTTTCTTGTTCCCTTCTTCTCTAAGGGATCACTCGCGCCACACCAGCACCACATTGACGCGGATGCGCGTGCGCTAATCGCTCCGCTGGCGCACAGTGATCTTGAACTGGTTCGCGGGGTTGGCCTCCCACTTGTGGTGCGCACCATCGCGCGGCTCCTCGACCGCGAAGGCGACATCGAAGAGTGGGCTTCATGGGGTCCGTCGGTGTGGGGTGATCACGATGGGCGACGCGACGGCACGGCGTTGCTCGGATTCTTGGAGCGTGCCGTTGATGAGGGGGCTGCGGGGCGCGGTGGGCGCCTCTTTAACCTCCTTGCGGCCACACCGATCAACGGTATGGTGCTGAGCCGTGAGGAGCAGATCGGTGTTGGTAGCCTCCTCCTCGCCGGGGGACGAGATACGGTCATGAACCTGATCTCCGGAATCGCCTGGATGCTCGCGATGCACCCAGCCCATGCCGACGCCGTGCGAGGCGATGCAGCACTACGGGCAACGTTCATTGAAGAGACGTTGCGGCTTACCACCCCGCTTGGCCTCATGGAGCGCATTGATCGCGGTGATGCTGCTGGTAACCCCGCGACTTCGCCACACGTCGGGCTCGACTTTGCCTCAGCCAATCACGATCCCGCCACCTTCACCTGCCCCGCCGAACTGCGCCTCGACCGCCCCGCAAGCACGCCGCATGTGGCGTTCGGGATTGGTCCTCATGCCTGCGTTGGGGCGCCTCTCGCGCGCATGGAGGCGCATGCCGTACTTGGCGCACTCTTGGACGCGGCGCCAAACGGATGGCAGATCGTTCACTGCGAAGCACAGTACCGAACAGTTGACGGGAGAGAGGTTCCCGCAAGCTTCCAGCGCCTGGTGATCGCTGCTCGCTAGCTCAGGCAGCTACGCGTGCAGCCCGAACTGCACCGCGGCGAGTTCAGCGTAGAGGCCGCCGTTGGCGCGCAGTTCTTCATGTCGACCGCGCTCCACGATGGTGCCGTGATCCAAGACGATGATCTGATCTGCCGAAGCAACGGTGCTCAGCCGGTGCGCCACGGCGATGGTGGTGCGGCCCGCCATGGCGCGCTCGAGCGCCTGCTGCACATGGCGCTCCGAGACCGAGTCGAGTGCCGAGGTCGCCTCGTCGAGCAAGAGGATTGGTGGGTCCTTCAAGAGCACGCGGGCGATGGCAAGGCGCTGACGCTCACCACCAGAGAGCTTGTAGCCGCGCTCCCCTACGACGGTATCGAGCCCCTGCGGCAACTCCTTGATGCGCTCTTCCAGCGATGCTCCCGCAAGTGCCGCGAGGATCTGTGTGTCGCTTGCCTCTGGTCGGGCATAGAGCAGGTTGTCGCGGATGCTCGCATGCAGCAGGTGCGTCTCTTGGGTCACGACGCCGATCATCTCGCCGAGCGATCGCAACTTGATCCCGCGCACATCCACACCATCAACCTGCACCGATCCGGCGCTCGCATCCCAGAAGCGTGGAATCAAACTCAAGATCGTGCTCTTCCCTGAGCCTGATGGGCCAACGAGCGCGGTGAGGCTCCCTGATTCGGCGGTGAACGAGATGTTTGTGAGACCGAAGGAATCACGCCTCTGTCGACCCTGGCCCTCGGGTGGCTGCGGATAGCGGAAGCCGACATCGCGCACAGAGACCTGCCCGCGAACTCCAGCGCGCGTCAGTGTTACCGCGTTCGGCGCGTCCACAATTTCTGGAACAAGGTCGAGGTAGGCAAAGATGCGCTCAAAGAGCGCGAGGCTTCCACCGATCTCGACCTGCAGACCGAGCAGTGAGGCGAGTGGGAAGAAGAGGCGGCTCTGCAGTGTGGTGAAGGCGACGATGTCACCAATGGTTGGCGCATCTGGCGCGCCAGCGACAGAGAGTGAACCAGCGACGAAGTAGACCAGCGCCGGAATGCCGCTGAATACGACTTGCACCACCACGCCGACCCAGCGACCAGTGAGCGCTTGCCGCAACTGCAGTGTGGCGAGCTCACCGGAGCGATGCGTGAATCGCTCAGCACCAGCCTCAGAGCGACCGAACGACTTGGCAAGAAGTGCGCCGCCCACGGAGAGGTGCTCTTCAGCAATAGAGGTCAGGTCGGCAAGCGCCGTCTGCACCTCACCACTCGCCTTGCGGCGGGCCGCTGAGGCCTTTGAGCTTAAGAAGAGGAAGAGCGGCGCAACGGCAACGCTCACCGCTGTGAGGCGCCAGTCGATGATTGTCATCGCCACCAACGTTGAGACGACGATGGCAATGCTTGATGCCAAGTTCGCGGCGGCGTCACTGACGACTGACTGCACGCCAGAGACATCGTTGGTGAGGCGGCTCTGAATCTCGCCGGTGCGTGTCTCTGAGAAGAAGCGGATCGGCATCGACTGCACATGGGTGAAGAGGGCGTTGCGCAGGTCGCGCATCACGAACTGGCCAACCGAGGCGGTAAGCCACGCCTGGGCGAGTCCAATGCCACCGTTGACGATCGGCACCACCACCATCAGCCCGGCGTAGAGGGCCAGCAGGCCAAGATCGCGCTGCGGAATCGCCTCGTCGATGAGGAGCTTTAGTAGATACGGGTTGGCGAGCCCCAAGATGCTCGACCCAAGGATGGCGAGCCCAATGACGCTCAGTCGCCCTCGATATGGCCCAAAGAACTTGGCCGCTCGTCGTAGTAGCGGCAGCGCCGCCCCGGCCGGCTTCGTTGGGCCGGTGTCATCGCCGCCGAACATGTGGCCACCACGACCTGAACCCATGCCGCCGCTCATGCGGGCACGGCGAAGAGGGCGAGGGCGTTACGCGTCGGTAGGCGATTGGGCATGGCGGGATTCTATCCCGCCGAGCGTTAGATCCCTGAACCCTCGGCAGCGAGCTCGTCGGTGCGCACGCGTGCCTGCGAAAGTTGGCTCCCAGCAGGAACGCTCTTCGTCAGCCATACGTTGCCGCCGATCGTTGAACCGCGTCCAACGGTGATGCGACCCAGGACCGTCGCCCCGGAGTAGATCACCACGTCGTCTTCGATGATCGGGTGCCGAGGCTGGCCCTTTACGAGGTTGCCGTCTTCACCCTTCGGGAAGCTCTTGGAGCCAAGGGTGACGCCTTGATACAGGCGCACGCCACTCCCGATGATCGCCGTCTCGCCGATCACCACGCCGGTGCCATGGTCAATAAAGAAGCGCTCGCCAATCGTTGCGCCGGGGTGAATGTCGATTCCCGTTGCGGAGTGCGCCGCCTCCGATGCGATGCGCGGCAGGAGCGGCACGCTCAACGTATAGAGAAGGTGGGCCATGCGGTGGTCAATCATGGCGCGCACGCCAGGGTAGCCATGCAGGATCTCTGAACGGCTGCGTGCTGCTGGGTCTCCCGCAAACGCTGCGGCGATATCGCCTTCAATCAGCGTGCGAATCGCGGGGAGCTCGGCCGCGAATGCGCTCGTGACGCGATCGACCTGATCAGGGGCGAGCCCTTCGCCTGGTCGCTCAGCAGCAAAGAGCACCGTGCATCGTCGGATCTGCTCGCGCAGGCCGGCGAGCGCCGCGGTGAGATGCGCGGCTACTGCCGCATCGCCATCGGCGGCGACGCCGAGCTCGCGTGGGAAGAGTGCCGCACGCAACTCGGCCAACACGCGTGTGATCTCGCCACGCGATGGGCGGTCGCCCGCCGCCACCGCGCCGCCCGCGAGGGCAGCGTCGGCAGCGGTGAGTGCACGACTAAGTTCGTTCACCTCAGAACTCACAGGGCGATGCCGCTGGCATCAAAGAGCCCCTCGTAGAGCGCGGTGCTCAAGTAGCGCTCGCCCGAATCTGGCAGTACCACCACGATGGTCTTCCCCGCGTTCTCTGGCAGGTGCGCCAACTTCAGCGCAACGTGTGCGGCAGCGCCGCATGAGATGCCAACGAGGATCCCCTCTTCGCGAGCGATGCGACGCGCCATGGCGATCGCCTCTTCGTTCGTCACTGACTCAACCTGATCAATCAGCGAGATATCAAGAATGTCAGGAACGAATCCTGGCCCGATCCCTTGAATCTTGTGCGGCGCAGGCTGATTTGGCTGGCCAGCAATGCGCTGCGCAATGACTGGGCTGGTGGCAGGCTCAACGGCAACGATGTGTACCGCCTTACCACGACCCTTCTTGAAGTAGCGAGCGACGCCGGTAATGGTGCCGCCGGTGCCACTCCCTGCAACGAAGATGTCGACCTTCCCGTCGGTGTCTGCCCAGATCTCTGGACCGGTGGTTGACTCATGAATGGCCGGGCCGGCTGGGTTTTTGAACTGCTGCAGCAGCACGTAGCGTGCAGGATCTGATGCGGCAATCTCTTCCGCCTTCGCGATCGCGCCGGGCATTCCCTTTGCGCCCTCGGTAAGCACCAGCGTTGCGCCGTAGGCAACGATGAGCTTGCGTCGCTCAATGCTGACGGTGTCGGGCATGGTGAGGGTGACCTTGTAGCCGCGTGCCGCACCAACCATCGCCAAGGCAATGCCGGTGTTGCCGCTCGTTGGCTCAACGATCTCTACGCCTGGCTTCAGTACGCCGCGCTTCTCGGCGTCGAGCACCATGGCGGTGCCAAGTCGGCACTTCACGGAGTAGGCAGGATTGCGCCCCTCAACCTTGGCAAGCACCGTTGCGGCGGCGCCGTCGGTGACGCGGTTCAGGCGCACGAGTGGCGTACCGCCAATGGTGATCGCGTTGTCGGAGAAGATCTCTGGGTTCTGAACGCTCATGTCGGGTACCTCCAGCTACATGGTGGGTGGTGGACTACATCCGCCGCCCCCTCTGCCGTTTGGTCCCTGGTTGCGATCGCCTCAGCGCGCGCAGGACGGCCCGAAGGAGAGCGACGGGCATCGACAGATGCTCGGCTCGCCAGCGGCTTGGGCAATGAGGTCAGCTGCGGTCATATGGATATCGTATCGCCTACGCGTGGAGGTCGTTACTGCAACGTCTCGCAACCGCTAGATGCGGCGCGTGACCCCATCAATGAAGCTAAGGAGGCTCCCCTTGCGAAGGGTGGGGGTGATCCAGAGGCGCCAAAGCGCGGCAACAACCTTCAGTGCGAGGTAGATCGCAAGTGCCCCGGCCGCTCGGGCCATGATGTCGTGCACGTCGATCCGATACGGCGGTACTGGGCTCGAGAAGTAGTTAGAGAAGCCCTGGCTGATCTCGAGGCCCACCGCAATGATGCCGATGACCGCAAACGCTGCGCGTCGGGCATCGCCATAGAGGGCAAGGGTTGCGAGCAAGAATGTTGATGCGCCCATGCTGACCTGCACCAGCAGCCACTGCGTTTGCAGAAGGGCAGGGTCAAAGTCCATAAATGGAATCAGGCGGATCACATCGCTGCCGAGCGGAGCACGCGACCAATCAGAGTTGGGAAATCCGAACGGTGCCCAAACGTAGGCGACGAGGGCGGCAAACGCGATGGCACTCACCATCGTTCCGCGGGATTGATGGATGCGCTGCGACCGCTGCACAAACAGCACAACAAGGAAGCTAACCAGCCCCCCGATGATGCCCGTCCAGTCCCACTGCGCCAGCATGTCTGGGATTTTACCGAACGGGCTCCGTTTCCGCCAACCCCCTCAGGCGATACGATGCACGCATGAATACTCGAGAGCGCATGCAGCTCTTTCTTCGCAGCGAGACCGTGGGTGGCGCGCTGCTGATCGCTGCAGCGCTCATCGGCATCCTCCTGGCGAACAGCCCCCTCTCAGAGGTACTGCGCGCCGTTGCCACGACGCAGATCGGCAGCGACGCGCTCCACCTGAACCTCACCGTGCAGGAGTGGGCCGCGGATGGGTTGCTCGCCATCTTCTTCTTTGTGATCGGCTGCGAGCTCAAGCATGAGCTGGTGGTGGGCACACTCTCGAAGCCGCGCCAGGCGGCCCTGCCGGTTGCCGCGGCACTCGGCGGGATGATCGTTCCAGCGCTCTTCTACGTTGCAATCAATCAGGGCGGTGCCGCCGATGCGCTCAGCGGCTGGGGTATTCCGATGGCCACAGATATCGCCTTCGCCCTCGCAGTGCTTGCGGTGCTCGGTCGCGGACTGCCCACTGGCGTGCGCACCTTCTTGCTGACACTGGCGGTGGTCGACGATCTCGGAGCGATTCTAGTAATCGCACTCTTCTACTCCGCGAGCCTGCACGTAGAGTGGCTAGTCATTGCAGCGGTGCTGCTCGCACTCTTTGCGATCGCGCAGCGACAACGCATCACCTCACCGCTCATCTACGTGCCCCTTGCACTCGGCACCTGGTACGCCGTGCATAGTGCTGGGATTCATCCAACGATCGCGGGCGTTGCCCTCGGGCTACTGATGCGCGTCAAGAAAGATCCTGGCGAGCAAGATGCACCCGTTGACCGCGCAACGGAACGCTTCCATCCCATCAGTGCGGCGATCGCCGTGCCGCTCTTCGCCCTCTTCGCCGCTGCAGTTGACCTTCGCTCCATCGACCTCGGTGCGGTAACCGGTTCGCCAATTCTGCTCGGCGTACTTGTTGGCCTTGTCCTCGGCAAGCCAATCGGCATTCTTCTCGCCGCCCGGCTTGCAACCGCGCTAGGGGCGAAGCTTTCGGCGGGCATGCGCTGGATTGACATCGCCCTCGTTGGTGCACTTGGAGGGATCGGCTTTACCGTCTCGCTGCTCATTAGTGAGCTCGCCTTTGCTAACGAGGCGTCGCTCGGTGCCGCCAAGATTGGCGTCTTGATCGCGTCAGTTGCCGCAGTTGCACTCGCTGCCGTTGTTCTCGCCCTGCGGCGATCACTCGCTCGCTAGCCCAACTCGATCGCGTTCGGATATCCTCGCGCCATGGAAAACACCACGTTGAACCGCACCCTGGAGCACATGGCCTGGGCGAACACCCAGATGTTCACAGTGCTTGCAGCACTTCCTGTTGATGCGCTCGCCTACACCTCACCCGGCTCCGAATGGAGCGTTGGAGCGATTACCCATCACCTGGTCACCGCCGCCGAGAACTACGCGCAGCGACTGCACGGTGAGCCGCGCGCCGAGAAGCGCGAGCTCCCCACCACCATCGCCGATCTCGCCGCCCTCGCGGTCGCCGTGAAGGTTGCCGACGCCAAGCTCCATGCGGGTGCGCAGCTCCCCGGCGACGAGATCCTCACCTGGATCTCGTACGGCGGTGAAGAGATCTCCGTACCCCGTTGGGTGCTCATCAACCAGGCGGTGCACCACGCCACCGAGCATCGCGCCCAGATCGCTGGTGCACTCGCCGCGAACGGCAACACCACGCTCGACCTCGATGCGCTCGACGTCTGGACGTATAACGACGCCCTCTAGACCGCTCGCTAAGCGACGGAGCTAGCCTCCGCCCTTTACGCGTTCTGGTCGTGCGATAGAAAGAGCAGACCAGTTGCTGGCTTCGGCGAGAAGTGCGTCGACTTCTGGGGCATCACCTGCTGCGCGAGCGCCATAGTTGTCACGAGTTCCGCTCGCTCTGGCGGAAGGAGCAACGTGATCACCCCATCAGTGCGTGAAGCCTCAACCGCGTCCGTCACTCGTCGCTCATAGCGAAGTGCCCCGCCGGCAATATCCTCTTTGGTGATTCCAAGGAGCGACCGAAGGAGATCCTCTACCTGCTGCGTGATCGGCTGCGCCTGTTGGCTTGGCGCCAGCGTGATGAGGTGCGCCGCTCCATTGGCGCAGAGCGAAAACTCCGCTCGCTCGCCACGGTGCACTTCGGAGAATCGCGCTCTCGCATCTGCCAGATCAACTGCCTGAACAGTGACGACGTCACTGCTCTCTCGGAGGGCGGTTAGGAATCGCTCGCTTTCGTAGCCGCGCAGGATCCGGTGGGTGGCATGCAGCGTTGGGCCAGCGGCATCGGCCTCAACGATGAGGCCCATCGTGGCCGCAGGGCCGCCGTGGCGCTCGGCATATTCGCGCGCTGCTTCGTATCGGTGATGCCCGTCGGCAATGATCAGCGGCGCGCCAGATGCCCAGCCCAGCAGGGTTCGGCCCGCCTCGCTCTCTGGCGGTACGTGCCAGAGTCGAATACGCGTGCCATCTGGTGCAGTTGTGCGCGTTGTCGGTTCACCTGCTGCAACCTGCGTGAACGCCGCGCTGAATGTGTTGGCATCGCCCGCGCGCAAAAGTAGGATCGGTGAGAGGTTCGCACGCGTTGCCGCGAGCAGTGCTAGTCGACCTGCGCGCGGTGCATCGAGGGTGCGCTCGTGCCCATAGACGCCGGTCTCTGGTCCGTATGCGCCAACTGGCACTGCGGCAAAGATGCCGCGCATGGTGACGCCGTTTTCGCTGACCCCTTCGTACAGGTAGATCGCAGGCTCGGCTTCGTCGATCAGCACGCCGCTCTCGCGCCACGAGCGCCAGAGTGCCGCGGACTCTTCGGGAGAGTTTGAGGCGTCGAGCGCCGCCGAGTTGAGCGGCTCGCTCGCGCACAAGCGTTGAATCACCTCTGCCTCTGCCGCGTCATACGGCGGACTCAGGAGCGCGTCAATCTGCTCGCGCGCGTAGCGCGTCGCCCGGAAGGGTCGTACGTTCGCCATGAGCGTCTAACGCCGGTGCGTTACGGCTTTGGCAGGTCGCTGAGCGCAGCCTCGATCTTGCTCTGCTCAAGGCTCAAGTCCTCGAGCTTGCCAGCGAGGTAGTTCTCATACGCCGCCAGGTCGAGGAAGCCGTGCCCGCAATTGTTAAAGACAATCACGCGCTCCTTCCCCTCGGCCTTGGCGATCAGCGCCTCACGTACCGCCGCCGCAATGGCGTGGTTCGCTTCGGGTGCTGGCAAGATCCCCTCTGCTCGGGTGAACTCCACGCCGCGCTCAAAGGTTTCACGCTGCGGAATGGCGACCGCCTCGATGGCGCCCTTCTCCTTTAGGAGAGAGACCAGCGGGGCCATGCCGTGATAGCGCAACCCACCGGCGTGGATTGGATCTGGCATGAAGGCCGAACCGAGCGTGTGCATCTTCACCATTGGGGCCATATGCGCGGTGTCGCCGTAGTCATACGCATAGATGCCGCGCGTCAGCGATGGCGCCGCCGTCGGCTCCGCCGCAATCACCCGCACCTTGCGCCCGCCACGGAAGGCGGCACCCAAGAACGGGAAGGTGAATCCGGCAAAGTTCGATCCGCCGCCGGTGCAGCCGACCAGGATGTCGGGCTCAACGTCCGCCATCTCGAGCTGCAACTGCACCTCTTGGCCGATCACCGTCTGGTGCAACAGCACGTGATTCAACACCGAACCGAGCGCGTACTTGGTGTCGTCGCGCGTGGCGGCATCTTCGACCGCCTCGCTAATCGCCATGCCAAGCGAACCGGTCGTGTGCGGATCCGACGCGAGCACCGAACGACCGTAGTTCGTGTCGGGGCTTGGGCTTGCAACCACCTTCGCGCCGTACGTCTCCATAAGGATGCGGCGATACGGCTTCGCGTCGTAGCTCGCACGCACCTGGTAGACCTTGATCTCCAGGCCGAACATTGCCCCTGCGAACGCGAGCGACGTACCCCACTGGCCAGCGCCCGTCTCGGTTGCCAGTCGCTTCACACCCTCTTGCGCGTTATAGAACGCCTGCGCAATCGCGGTGTTTGGCTTGTGGCTTCCGGCTGGGCTCACACCCTCGTACTTGTAGAAGATCTTCGCCGGCGTGCCCAGCAGCTTCTCAAGTCGATGCGCGCGAAAGAGCGGGCTCGGTCGATAGAGACGATACGCGTCGCGCACCGGCTCTGGAATCTCAATCTCTCGTTCCGTCGAAACCTCTTGGCCAATGAGTGCCATTGGGAAGAGTGGGGCGAGATCATCGGGGCCAAGGGGCTGGCCGGTCTGAGGATTCAGCGCCGGCGATTGGGGCCACGGAAGATCCGCCGCGATGTTGTACCAGGCCTTAGGCATCCGATTTTCGTCGAGCACGAATTTCGTCTGCTTTGGGTCGGCCACGATACACCTCCTATAGATGACACAGCCTCAGGGCAACGCCCCGATTGTGCTGCGGCGGATGCCACGATACCGCACGCGCCACTGCCACCGCCGTTGCGGTGCAGATTCCTCGCTTGGGGTGGTTCGCGTTCTTGTTACCATCCCGCAACGATGAGCACCCTCCCGCAACGTACGGCAACCGCGCTCCTGATCATCGACGTGCAGGTCGGCGTGGTTGGCGCCGCCTACCAGCGCGACACCGTGATCGCCAACATCCAAACGCTCCTCACCGCGGCGCGTGCATCTGGCACCCCCGTGATTTGGGTGGCGCACTCGGAAGAGCAGATGCCCATCGGCAGCGAGGCCTGGCAGTACGTACCCGAGCTCGTGCGCCTAGAGAGCGAGCCGCTCGTGCACAAACTCTACGGCGACTCATTCGAGGCGACTGATCTAGAGGCGGCGCTTGCTGCTGCGAATGTGGCGCACCTAGTGGTGGTCGGCGCTCAGACCGATGCCTGCATTCGCTCAACGATTCACGGCGCCTTTACTCGTGGCTACGACGTAACGCTCCTAAGCGACGCCCACACCACCGAAGACATGACCGAGTGGGGTGCGCCGCCCCCCGGAGTGATCATCAAGCACACCAACATGTATTGGGGCTTTCAGTCAGCGCCAGGTCGAACCGCGAAGGTGTTGACGACCGCAGAGGTCTCGTTTAGCGCTTGACCGCCGAACTTCCTCGTCGCTTCTCCTTATTGGGCAACTAGAACGATTGCAACCCCGATCAGGAAAATAGCGAAGCCTCGACGAAGTACTCCTGCTGGGATTCGTTCGGCGAGCGGTGTAATCAGAAACGCGGTACCGATAGCTAACGCCGCAACTAGCCCAACGGGGCCGAGCTGCAACGTGCCCCATTGGTCGGCACGCAGAAGCAGCACGACTGCCGAGTTCAAGCTGATCGCTACAAGAGATGCTCCAGAGGCTTCACGAACAGAGAGACCCATGCCGAGCACTAACGCCGGCACGATCATGAACCCACCCCCTATTCCGAACAGGCCGGTGAGCGCCCCCACCCCAGATGCGATGAGAACCGTTCGCCATCGCCCACCCCAAACTTTTCCGTTGGGGGGTACCGAACGCCACATAGAAGCGGCTGCAGCAAGCACAACAAGAGAGAAGGCATACACAACGATGCGCTCGTCGATCAGCGACGCAAGTCGAACTCCGACGATCGCACCGAGAAGGCCGGTTGCACTGAAAACCACCCCAGCACGAACGTTGATCGACTCGGTTGTTCGACGCCGAATGAGCCCCGCTACCGACGCGCTGCCAACGATTACTGCTCCAGAGAGGGTCGCCTCGTTCATGGGGAGACCGAGCACGGCGATCAAGCCAGGAACGGCCAAAATCGAACCACCGGCGCCAATCAACCCAACAAGCGCACCGATTGTGATGCCGAGTGCAACGAGCCCAACGGGTGGCACGGTGACGTTAAGGGTGTGCTGGTTCGTCTGATGGGGCAACGGGCGTGTGATCTGAGGCGCCACGAACTATCGTGAGACCGGTCGCCCCAAGTGCTGCGCTGTATGGCTCGTCAATGAGCACCGCCGTGCGACCAGAGCGCTCCAAGACTCCTACGGCGGCCGCAGCGCGATACGCGCCAGCACAGTGCACCCAGATTTCACTGAAGGGCGGGATCTCCTCCACCCGTCGCTCCAACTCGTGCAGAGGAATGTGGTGCGTTCCCAGCACATGCGAACCCTCACGCTCGCTGTTGCGACGAACGTCAAGGACGAGTTTGCCGGGGTCGCTCAGCACTGCGGCAACTTCGCTGAAGGTCACCCGCCGGGTTGAGCCGCCATCAAGTTGTTCGCGCGGGGCGACCATTGCCGCCGCTGGACGGTCGATGCCAATGCGTACCAACTCACGCTGTGCGACCGCAACCTGCTGCGCTGAATCGCTGACGAGCAGAAGTTGGCGCTCGTAGGGAAAGACCCATCCAAGATACGTAGCCATAGAGCCGTCGGTGCCGAATGGGATGCTTCCAGGAATATGCCCACTGCACCATTGCGCACGCGGTCGCACATCTACGGCCCACGCCCCAGAGGCAATTGCGCGCTCGACGGATGCACGATCCGCAGCAGGAAGCGCCGTTAGATCAACGGGAGAGGGTCCGGCAAGATTTGCGGGTCCCATATGACGATAGTAGGCAGGGAATGCATCAAGGCCAGCGAGTGTCTCCTTGATGAACTGTTCGCGCTGCAAAAGTAGTGCCGGGTTCACGCGGCGCTCGTCTTCGATGGTTGACGCGGTGCCACTCGTTGGCGTTGCCGCACAGAACGATCCGAAGCCATGGGTTGGATAGATTGACGTCTTCGCTTCAAGCAGCTCACTGAGTCGATGTGCAGAGCCGTGCTGTAGGCCCGCTAATGTTGGTGCATGTTCAGGGCCAAGTAGATCGGGGCGACCAGTTGAACCGTGGAGGAGCGAGCCACCAGTGAAAACCCCCTGCGCCTCGCCGTTGGCGGCAAGCAACGAGAAAGACAGATGCGTGAACGTGTGGCCAGGGGTATGAAGAGCTTGTACGCCGAAACTGCCAACGTTGACAACATCGCCGTCGCGCATTTCACGGCGAGTGAATCGCACCGGATCCTCGGCGCTGACGAGGTAGTGCGCGCCGTTTAGCCGAGCCAGCTCCAAGCCACCGCTCACGTAGTCGTTATGCATGTGGGTTTCGGCGACGGCGGCAATAGTGACGCCCTCTTGCTCCGCGAGTAGCTGGACGCGGTCAATATCGCGCTGCGGATCAACGACCAGGGCCTGCGCGCCATCGTGTACGAGGTAGGAGCGATCACCAAGCGTTGGGGTGTCGATCGCGATGACTTTCAGGTTCATGGGCCCTCCACTCGCCTACGGTAGCACATACCCCAGGGGGTATGCTAATCTGCCGCCATCGGTCGTCAAAGTGTCCGAAGTAAGGAGTGAACATGGTGAAGGAAAGCATCGTTCCGGCAGCTGCAGATCAGCGATTGATCCTTGCCCGGGTTAACCGCGCGCATGGTCAGTTAGGTGCTGTTGCCCGCATGATCGAAGAGGGGCGTGACTGCGAAGAGGTTGTCACGCAGCTTGCAGCCGTCAGCAAGGCGATCAATACGGCAGCCTTCACGATGATCTCTTCGAGCCTTCGTGAATGCATTTTGGACGGCAACAAAAAGAGGCGAGGGGGAGTGGACGCTTCGGCGCGCCTAGAGAAACTCTTCTTGACGCTGGCATAGGCAAAAGGAGGCTCAACATGTGCTCAAAAGTAACGTGCGGAACGTGCAAGAAACCGACCTGGTCCGGTTGTGGCCAACATATTGACCAGGCCCTGAAGGGTGTGCCAAAGGCTGAGCGTTGCCGCTGCCGAGCTGAGGCGAGCCAGGCCCGCCCAACAGCGACAAGCACCAAAGAGAGAGGGTTCCTCTCTCGTTTGTTTGGCGGCGAATAGCTCTACCGATAGGAGGAGAGTGTGAATATGATCCGAATGCCCCGATTGGCCAAGGTTGCACTGCTCACGTTGTCTGCGGTGCTCATTGCTGCTGCTTGCAGTAGCGGGAGCGCAACTGGTATTGGAATCCGCAAACTCGGAGCGAAGGAGGCTGTCACCGTGATTGATCAGCGAACTGTTATTGACGTCCGGAGTGCCGGCGAGGCCGCCTCAGGCATCGTTGCTGGCGCTACTGTCCTGGACTTCAACTCTGGTGAGTTTGAGACCAAAATTGGCGCATACGATCGGAGCGCAGCCTATTTCGTCTACTGCCGCAGCGGCAGTCGCTCGGGCCAGGCCGTGGAGATCATGAAGAGCCTCGGCTTTACCGACGTGATTGACGGGGGTGCGTACGCAGATCTCGTGGACGCGGGGGCGCCCACCGCGCCGTAGCCGGCTACCTGGGTGGTTGTGGCTCCGCTACAATCCCCCTTCGGCGCCGATGTAGCTCAGTGGTAGAGCAGCTGTTTCGTAAACAGCAGGTCGTGAGTTCAATCCTCACCATCGGCTCCAGCCGCTACGGCTGGTTGACCGGAACCCCCATCCACTTGGCCAGCACGGCCGCTGAGTAGCGCCCGTCGTGATACTTGCGGGCGAAGGCTTGCCCTGCGGCGGCGCGTGCGGACCAGGTTGTTCGATCGGCAACGAGGTCGCGGATCACTGCCTCGAGGGTGGCGATGGAGCTCTGAACCAGCGGTATCTCGTCAAGCTCGTCGCGCTCGATTTGATCGATGTCACCAATGAGGAGTCGCCCAGAGGCCATCACCTCGGCACCCATGACGCCCGTACCTCCAATGCCAATCTTGTCGATCACGATGTCTGACCATTCCACATGTGCGCGCACCTCCGCCGGAGTGACTCCCGTGATGCTGCGGTACTCAATGACGCCCTCCTCGTGCAGCGCCTGACAGATCTGATCCACCCGGTCGCTTTGGAAGAGTGCGCGTCGGGATGGTAGATGCAGCACGTGTGGACGTGGTCGATCCGTGGAGATTGCCGACATTGGCGTAAACCAGGAAGCGTCCGGGACGATCGGGAGCCAACGCCCACGCGGCACGAAGCGCTTCAGGTCAAGTGTTGAGATAAAGACTGGAAACGGCCAGACCCGCAACCAACGGTGCATCTGTTGCGTTTGCGTTTCGAGCTTCGCAGTCAAGCCATCGAGGCTCTCATGGAACGGTGAGTCAGGGTGCCTGGCGGCGTGCATGCTCGGCACGCGGATGTCACTGCCGTGAAAGAGTAGCGCTGGTCGAATACCGTGGCGGCGCGCCGTGAGTGCCTGGAAGAGCATGCGCCGGAACGTGCCCCTGATGACAATCGGCTTGCCGCTTTCGATGATGAGATGCGTTGGTTTCGTGGGGGCTTGTAGTAGATCCTTCCAAGCTTGATCGGCTGCACCGTTTACAAGTGTGTAGGTGCGATCCGCCGCAAACGAGATGGCCGCCTCGTCGGGCCGCTTGATTCCCCATGACTCGGCTGTTGCTGGGGTGTTGTGTCGCACGGCGTTCGCCCATTCAC
The DNA here is from genome assembly GCA_945862225.1 of Thermoflexus hugenholtzii JAD2. Taxonomy (GTDB): domain Bacteria; phylum Chloroflexota; class Limnocylindria; order Limnocylindrales; family Limnocylindraceae; genus Limnocylindrus. Next base: position 34,662 of record CAMAXG010000003.1, read on the forward strand.
GCGCCTGCCCAGCGGTATTGAGCATGCCGATCACGAGTCGACGCGGCGAGCGGCTCATGCTGATGGTGTTGGTGGCAGCGATCTGTAGAGCTCGGTAAGGCGGGTGGCCTGCGCCTCCCAGTTCCAGCGCGCGGCGGCTGCGCGAATGCAGTGGGCGCGCAGAGCCGCGCGATCGCTTGGGCTCATGCTGAGGATCGAGTGAATGGCGGTTGCGACGTCGTGTGCGTTCGTCGGATCGCAGACAGCGCCGAGGGGAGCGTCGGGATCTCCGAGCAGAATGTCGCGCATCGTGGTGAAGTCGCTACCAACGACCGGCACACCAGCACCGATTGATTCAAAGAGCTTGTTCGGCGTGGAGATTCGATGATTCAACGTGCTGGGCAGCACGGTGCACATGCCGACATCGGCACCCGAGACCCAACGATCGAGCACTTCTGGTGCGACCGCCTTCAGCACATGAACGCGCCCGCTGTATGCGGGATCAGCGGCAGCCGCACGCAGCGTGGCCTCAAGCGGTCCGTATCCAAGGAACACCAAATGTGCGTTGGTAAGGCGCGGGTCTCGCTTCGCTTCAAGCAGCTCTTCGAGCCCACGGTGTGCCGAGAATCCACCGTGATAGAGCACGACCTGCGCCGTGGCATCAACACCAATGGCGGCGCGCAGCTCTGTGCCGCGCGGCTCGGCGTTCCATGCTGGCGGGCAGTTGTACGTCACGACCTGGCGCTCTGGAATCTCGTAGCGCTTGGCGAGCTCCTCGATGACCTGGGGGTTCACCGCGATCAGCGCGGCAGCGCGACGGAGCGCCGGCTGCTCAAATCGTGTGGCGAGGAGACGGCGAATGAACGCAGGGCTTTTCGCCCAGCGCCCACTCTCAAGGAAGACTTCGTGGCTGTCATAGAGCAGCGTGGCGGTGGGGTTGGTGCGGAGTGTGGCGAGGGCGGGCAGTGCGCCGGAGAGGTCATGGGCGTGCAGGATCTGCGCGGAGTTTGCCGCGCGTGCCGCAAGCGTTGCCCATGATGTCCAGCGGATGGCAAGAAGTGCAGCGCCAGCAAGTGGGAGTCGAACCTTTCGCGCAACAGCGACGGCGATGGCAAGCGCGCACCAGAGCGGATGAAGGAGTAGGGCGAGAAGTCGTGGGCGGATTGGTAGTACCGGCGGAATCAGCCCGAGCCGATGACGAAGAATCGTGAATCCGTCTGGGTGCTCCTCTCGTAGTGGGAGCACCTCACGTCGCTGTGCGATCGCGTGCACCGTGACGGCGAACCCAGCCGCGGCCACCGTTGCCGCCTCGCGGATCACACGGCGGTCGCTCACCATGTTGTTGGCCACGAACATCGCCACCTGCCGCTTCGGCTGGGAGGCACCCTTTGGTACGGTGTGCGGAGCGGGGTTCGGCATGCGGCGAGTCTATCGCAGCACGCACGGGCGCCAAGGGTGAGGAGGGGCTATGCGCATCACGGCGATCGTCGGAACGCGCCCGCAACTCATCAAGCTTGCCGCCCTTCGCCCGCACCTCTCACCTCCCATTGAGCCGTTCGTTATTGATACCGCCCAGCACCACGATGAGTTGCTTGCCGGCCAGATCTACCGCGACCTGGGGATGGCACCGGCCGACCTCCTCCTCCCTGAGCCAGGAGATCTCCACGGCACCGAGCGACTTGATGCCATGGTGCGTGGGCTGGATGCAGCACTCGCGCAGAGTCAGCCCGATGCCGTGCTCGTGTTTGGTGACACCGACTCCACGCTTGCAGGTGCGCTCGCTGCGCACGCTCGCAAGATTGCAGTCGTGCATGTTGAGGCAGGGGTGCGCTCTGGCGACACGTCGATGCCCGAAGAGCGCAATCGCATTGCGGTCGACAAGATCGCTGCACTGCGACTTTGCACGAGTGACGCCGCGGTACAGGCGTTGCGCGGTGAAGGACTCACCGAAGAGAACGTGGTCGTCGGCGACCTGATGGCCGACCTTGCGGCGCGACTCGCACCAACAGCGCGCGGCGCTACAGCCCTTGATGCTGCCGCGCTGCATATCGGCCGATCACTGACATCAGGTGGGTTCGCCTACGCCACCCTGCATCGCGCCGATGTGCGCGAGGCGTCACGGCTGCGCGCCGCGCTTGATGTGCTGCGCGTTGCCGCAGAGCACCTCGGCGTGCCAATGCTCTTTGCGGCGCACCCTGGAACCAGCGCCGCGATCGCCGCGCACAACATCGACGTACCCGATGGCGTGGAACTGGTGCCGCCCGTCGGCTATCTCGACTCACTCGCCCTCGCTGCACACGCCGCCGCAGTGCTCACCGACTCCGGCGGGTTGCAGCGCGAGGCGGTCTGGCTCAATACGCCAACGCTGATCTTGCGCGACACCACCGAGTGGCCAGAGCTCGTGCACCCGGCTGGTCCGTCGCTCCTTATTGGGGTGGATGCGGCTCGCGCTGCAGGTGCCCTCGTAACGGTCGGGGCCACAACGGGTGCGGCTGCGGTCGCTGCGCGGGCCTCCCAACCACTCCCCGCCGGGGGTGCCGCGGAGGCGATCCGAGCCGCCCTAATCGCGCGCCGCTTCGCTCGCTGATACGCTCCCCGCAATGAGTACACCGCCAATTCGCATCCCGATCACCCGCCCCGCCGTTGGCCGCGAGGAGGCTGACGCCGCCGCCGACGCGATCATGTCGGGCGCCCTCGCACAGGGCCCACGCGTTGCCGAGTTTGAGCGCCGCTTCGCCGAGCTCGTTGGCGTGAAGCACGCGATCGCCACGGCGAACGGCACGCTCGCCGAAGAGGCGATCATTCAAGGACTCGGCATCAAGCCAGGCGACGAGGTCATCACCGTTGGTCACACCTTTAGTGCCACCGCAGCCGCGATCTTGCGCGCAGGTGCCACGCCTCGATTCGTAGACATCGATCCGGTCACCTGGTTGATGGACCCCGCTGCTGCTGCAGCGGCGATCACGCCAAAGACGAAGGCCCTGATGCCGGTGCACCTCTTCGGCCTCATTGCCGACATGAACGCCCTTGGCGCACTCGCCGCCAAGCACAACCTCGCGATGATCGAAGACGCCTGCCAAGCGGTTGGTGCGACACAGAACGGCAAGCAGGCCGGTTCGTTCGGTGTTGGCGCCTTCTCGCTCTACGCCACCAAGAACATCACCAGCGGTGAGGGGGGCATGATCACCACGAACGACGACACGCTGAACGAGTGGCTGCGCACCTTCCGCAGCCAAGGGATGAAGGTGCGCTACCTGCACGAGATGCTCGGCACCAACTACCGCATGACCGACATCGCCGCCGCAATCGGCACCGTGCAGCTCGGCAAGCTTGCCCAGTTCACTGCGGCGCGCGTCACCGCTGCGTCGCGCTACGACGAACTCCTTGCTGGCGCACCAATCGTTCGTCAGGGAACTCCAGCCGGCAATCTGCACGTCTATCACCAGTACACGGTGCACGTTGGTCCAGCGCGCGACGAGATCGTGAAAGATCTTGCCAACGATGGCATTGGCACTGGCATCTACTACCCAATTCCGGTGAGCCAGCAGCCATACATTAAGGAGCGCGGTCTCGACGTTGCGCTCCCGGTTACGGATGCGCTGGCGAAGGGTTGCCTCTCGCTCCCAATGTTCGCGGCGATCACCGCTGCGGAACAAGAGGAGGTTGCCGCATCGCTCCGACGCGCCGTGGAACGCCACGGCGGGAGCGCATGGCCCGCATGAAGGTTGGCCTGATCGGCCTCGGTGTGATGGGTCGCAACCATCTCCGTGTTCTCGCAACACTCCCCGACGCCGAGATCGTGGCGATCAGTGACCCAGTCGATGCGGCGCGCGACGCTGCACTCGCCGTGGCGCCAGCGGCCACCGCCTATGCCGACGCCGCAGAGCTGTTGAGCCACCCCGGCCTTGAGGCGGCGATCATCGCCGCGCCAACGCGCTTCCACGCCGCGCTGGTGATTCGCGCAATCGAGCGCAAGATTCCAATTCTGGTCGAGAAGCCGCTCGCCGCCGATTCAACCGAGGCGCTCGACTTGGTCGCACGCGCCACAGCCGCCGGCGCCATCGTGCAGGTCGGCCACGTGGAGCGCTTCAACCCTGCCGTCACGCGCCTCTTCGAGCAGATGGGCGGCAGTGCTGGTGAAGCGCTCTACGCGATCGAGGCGATGCGCGAGAGCCCACTCCCCGAGCGGATCAGCGACGTTGGTGTGGTGCGCGACCTGATGGTCCACGACATCGATCTCGCCTGTGCCATCGCTGGCAGCTCGCCGCTCTCGGTCACCGCCGTAGCCGGCTCACGACTCATTGAAGGGCGAGAAGATTTTGCGGAAGCGCTCTTCACCTTTGCGGGTGGCGCCGTTGCGCGCATTCGCGCCTCATGGCTTGCGCCAGCAAAGCGTCGACAACTGCTCGTCACCACGAGTGCGGGCGCCTACGACGTGAGCCTGCTGCAGCGCACCGTCTCGTTCACCAGCGCCGATCCGAACTCGAGCGCCATGCTCGATGGATTCGCCCCCGTGCAGCCGGGTCGCACCGCCGACCTCCCCGCCGCACGACAGGAGCCGCTGGCGCTCGAGCTGAGCTCCTTCCTTGCCGCTGCACGTGGTGAGGCGAAGCCTGCGGTCAGCATTCACGATGGCGCGCGTGCCGTGATCCTCGCAGACGCAGTTCTTGAGTCCGCACGTGGCGGCGGCGTCCCTGTGCGGCCGAACCTCGAGGCGATCGCCGCGGTGTAGCATCCCCTCCAAGGGAACAAGGAGGGGCAATGAGCGCACGCACCACAGATCCGCTCGGTCGAGCAACGTCCATGCTCGGTGGCTCCTTTACTGCTGAGCCGCATCCCTGCACCCATGGCACGCCCATTACCGCCAAGCCGTGGGTCGGCGCCCCTGACACCGTTGGCACCATCGCCGTCATCGGCTCCGGAAAGATCGGCCTGCCGCTCGCCCTGCAGTTCGCCTCCCACGGGTGGCGCGTGCATGCCGTCGACATCAATCAGGCACTCGTCGACATCATCAACTCGGGCGTTGCCCCGTGGGGTGGCGAGCCGAATCTTCCCGAGCTCCTCGCCGAGCACGTTGGCTCTGGCCGACTGCGCGCCACCATCGACGGCCCTGCTGCAGTGCGTGACGCTGACGTTGCCCTTGTCGTAGTGCCGGTACTCGTTCGCGACGACGGAAGCATCGCCGACAAGGCGCTCGTTGGCGCCACCGAAACGCTGATCGCCGGTGCGCACGACGACCTACTCGTCATTCTTGAAACCACCGTGCCGATCGGCACCACCCGCGACCTGGTCGCGAAGGTTGCTGCCAAGAGTGGCGCCAAGGTCTTCGGCTGCTTCTCGCCAGAGCGCGTGCTCACCGGCCAAACGTTCCGCAACCTCGCCGCGTATCCGAAGCTGGTTGGTGGCACCGAAGCCGCCAGCTTGGCGCGTGCAACTGCCTTCTACGAGAGCGTGCTCGACGCGCCAATCGCGCAGATGCAAACGCTCGAGGCCGCCGAGATGGCAAAGCTTGCCGAGACGACCTATCGCGATGTGAACATTGCGCTCGCCAACGAGTTCGCTCGCGTTGCGGATCGACACGGCATTGATCTCTCTGAGGTGATTCGCGCCGCGAACTCGCAGCCGTACTCACACATTCATGAACCGGGCATCGGCGTTGGTGGGCACTGCATTCCCGTCTATCCGCGCATGATCCTCTCGACCGATGGCGACCTTGACGTGATCAAGACCGCGCGCGCAGTGAACGATGGACAGGTGGATCGCGCCGTTGACGCCGTAGCGAAGCAGCTCGGTTCGCTGAAGGGGGCGACGGTTGCGGTGCTTGGGCTCACCTACCGCGAAGGTGTGCGAGAACTTGCACATGCGCGCGGACCACTCGTTGCCGACGCATTGCGAGCACGCGGCGCAACCGTCCTTGGTGCCGATCCACTACTTTCTGCTGATGATGTTTCGGCGCTCAAGATGACGCCGTGGGACGGCACTGCGAATGCGAGCGTCAGCGCCGTGGTGGTTGCGACCGCTGATGCTGCGTATCGCACGATGGACTTCGCAACACTCTTCCCGGCGCTGAAGGTGCTGATTGACGGGCGTAATGCCTGCGCTGGTGCGACGTTGCCAGCTGGCGCGAAGCGCATCGGTTTCGGCCGACCAAACGGAGTCGCAGCTCAATGATTGACCCAACGGCGTTCATTGACCCAACGGCGATTGTCGAAGATGGCGCGACGATTGGCGCGCGCAGCAAGGTGTGGGGCGGCGCCGTGGTACGACGCGGCGCCCGAATCGGCGCCGACTGCATTATTGGTCGCGGTGCCTTCATCGACGCCGACGTTGTGCTTGGCGATCGCTGCAAGGTGCAGAATCTCGCCCTCGTCTATCACGGTGTCACCGCTGGCAACGGTGTCTTCATCGGCCCCAACGCGATCCTCACCAACGACCGCTTCCCGCGCGCGCAGACACCCGACGGCGGCCTTGCCGCAACGAGCGACTGGGTAGTTAGCCCGATCCACGTTGGCGACGGGGCCTCGATTGGTGCTGGCGCCGTGATCGTGGCTGGCATCACCCTGGGCGAGTACTGCATGGTTGGTGCGGGTGGAGTCGCCTCACGGAACGTGCCGCCGCGCGCCCTTGTGGTTGGCAGCCCAGCCAAGCGGATCGGCTGGGTCTGCGACTGCGGAAGCCGCCTCCCCAATGAGGGAGCCACGCTCAGCTGCAGCACCTGCGCACGCTCATACACGCTCAATGCATCGAACGGTGGCCTAGCCCGCGCTTAATCGCCGACGGTCTCGCTAACCCCCCTCCGCTACCATTACCCCAACGCCAAACGGCGACTAGTAAGGGGGACTTCATGGGCGGCAACGAACTCTTCTCGCCACTTGGAATTGGATTCATGGTCTTCCTCGTTGCCGCGCTCGCCGTTGACTTTGGACTTCTCCGAAAGAATGGCACGCACGTTGTGCCGGTCAAAGAGGCGGCGGCCTGGACCCTGGTCTGGATCGTACTCGCCATCATCTTCGGCATCGCGATGCAATTCGTCTGGCAAGATGGAACGAAGACCACGGAGTACTTTGTCGGCTACCTCGTAGAGAAGTCGCTCTCTGTCGACAACATCTTTGTCTTCACGCTAATCTTCGCTGCGCTCAAGACGCCGAAGAAGTTGCAGCAGCTCGCCCTGATGTGGGGCATTCTTCTCGCGCTCGTGCTGCGCGGCATCATGATCTTGATCGGCGCTGCGCTGATTGAGCGCTTTGAGTGGATCATCTGGGTCTTTGGCGGATTCCTTCTCCTTACCGGCGTGCAGATGCTGCGCGGTGGTGGCCATGCAAATGAAAATGAGCCGTCGGCGATCAAGCTCGCACGACGCTTCATCCACGTGAACAACGACTACACCGAAGAGCGCTTCTGGATCGTTAAGGCGGGTAAGCGAGTCTTCACGCCGATCTTCTTGACCATCGCGGTAATCGGCATCATTGACCTCGTCTTTGCCATTGATAGCATCCCAGCAATCTTTGGCATCACGCTTGATCCGTTTATCGTGTTCACTTCAAACGCGTTCGCCATCCTCGGTCTTCGCAACCTGTACTTCTTGCTTGCTGACGCGAAGGATCGATTCCATTACCTGAGTGCGGGCCTCGCCTTTGTGTTGATGTGGATCGGCGTGAAGATGATCCTGCCGGCAATCAATCATGACTGGAAGGTTCCGCCACTCGTGAGCTTGGTGATTGTGCTTTCCATCTTGACGCTCTCCATCGTGGCTTCACTGCTCCGTACGAGGCGCGTCGCGCGCAAGGCTGCTCGACCCGCTCGCGCGCGCAAGCGCTAGGCGCAACAACGCCGCTGGTAGGAGGACCACCAGCGGCGTCGCGCGATAACTAGGTGCGCTCGTTACTTGACGATAAGCACCGACTCAGCGGCTGCGACCTCTCGGCCCATGTCCACAACCACGCTGTCACCGGCGGTGACGTCGGCGTTCGTAGCAGCTGCAATCTTGCTGAACACGGTGTTGTCACTGACTGTGACGGTAATGGTCTTTGTTCCGCTCGGAGTGACCATCGCAAGGGTGAGGGTGTTGCCGTCCACGGCGGTGACCTTCGCAGGTCGGCCAAGGTGAACGTGCGCCTCGGTGAGTCCGGTCGCTAGAACGGCGATACCGTCAGCTTCACTTACTGCACCGTCGACCGGCTTCTCAGCTCGGACGAGTACATAGGAACCAACCGCCACGTCAGCAGCGGTGCCCGCCGTCTTCGTGAAGTACTGGCTCTCGCTGTTGAGCACGACCGTCTTGGTCGTACCGTCAGCGAGCGTGATCGAGAGCTCGGTTGGGCTCACGCTGGTAACGGCCCCGGTGAGATCAGCGCTAGCCTGTGGCCCGCCCTCGCCTCGATGCCGGTCGCCGTGTCGATCGCCGTCTCGGTCCATGCCGCCGCGCATGTGATCGCGCTCCATCTCCATGCGCGCTTCCGCACCCTGTCCAGGGTGACGATCATCTCGACCGTCAGGACCACCGTTTGCGAGTGCCGTACCGGCAAGAGCGCCTGCAGCCACAAGGGCCGCTGCGCCAAAGATGGCCGGGAGGTTGTTGCGAATGCCGCTGAAGCGTGAAGGGGCAACGATCTGCCTCTCTGTTGGAGCAAGCTTTACCGTTCGTGCCATACATGGCTCCTTCCCAATTCCCGAGGTCATTTGCCTCGTTCTCCCTCATGGTGCGCCTCGCGCATTAGCCGACTCTTTGTTGAAGATGGGAATGCGCCAAACTATCGCCATGAACCGTGCTCACCACCCCCGGCCACCCATGCGCGTCGTGCCCCTTCTCGCGCTGATTCTTGGTGCCTCGGTCCTGGGGGCCGCCCTTCCCGGGGGTGGGGTCGTGGCGGCGGGCGTTGCCCCGCACACGGTTGTAGTGCCCCCCATCACCGCCTGCTCAGAAATCAACAAGCGCAAGATCATCATCACGCGCACATCGATCGGCATTCAAGGGGCAGTGACCACCAAGAACTGGCGCACAAGCCAATGGGCTACCTCCGTTCTTGACCCCATGTACCGCCTCTCGTCGAGCTATAAGCCAACGAACCTCGTCGCTATCACCTGGCGCGGCGTCATCAGCCCCAAAGGTGGATACCTGTTGAAGCGCGAGGCGGCCCAAGCGCTCAGCGCCATGTTCATCGAGGCCAAGGTCAGCAACATCTCGCTGAAGATCCTCTCCGCATATCGCTCATACGCCACGCAGAGAGCCACCTTTGCGAAGTGGGTGGCGCAATCTGGGCTGCAGCAGGCTCGAAAGTACAGCGCCGTTCCTGGGCACTCTGAGCATCAGCTTGGCACGACCGTTGACCTTGGAAGTCTCACCGGAGTGGCCTGGAGTAATCCAAAATTCCCCACGTCGCCAACAGCACTCTGGCTTGAATCAAACGCATACAAATTCGGATTCGTTCGTTCGTATCCGGCAGGTTCAGCGAACATCGCGCTGAGTTGCTACGGCGCAGAGGCGTGGCACTGGCGCTACGTTGGCAAAGATCTCGCCTACGAGATCGTCTGCAGCGCGCAAGTCCCACGCATCTTTTTGTGGAACCGCCAAAACGGCGGGGATCGCGTGATTGGCCCCGCATGTGATTCGTTCACGCCGCCAGATGGCTACGTGTTGCCAAGCCCAAGCGTGTCGCCACCAGCGAGTGAGACGCCGAGTGAGACGCCGAGCGAATCGCCGACTGAGTCGCCGACTCCGTCGCCTACTGGTTCGGAGCCGACTCCGCCGTAGTCTCCTGGCCACGTCGATAGACGAGTGCGGCTACGAGTAGCGCGAGAAGTAGGACCGGCATGGTCGCCCCTGGGAAGAGCGTGCGTACCACCGCGACGGGCGTGTGAATAGCGGCAGGCAGAAGAAGCCCGCGGCCAATCGCGCGTGGTCCACCGCCACGAACCACCGCGCGCAGCACGATCACCGTAAGGAGCGCGTGGAGTCCAAGCATCAGTGCACCCTGAGCAACCAGCAGCGCCGCAGAGAAGAGCGTTTGGCTGGCGAGGAAGACTGCGACCGCCTGCACCTTCTCGGTGACTTCGGCATCCAGGCCGACGAAGATGCTGCCGTCTCTAATGCCGCTAAGAATGATGACCGCCGAGAGTGTTGGAATCAGTGAGCTCGTCAACAGGTCAATCGCGCCGTGTCCGAATCCGAAGGCCGTGCTCGGCCTCGTGTCGCGAACGCCTCGTGCGGCGGTAGAAAGAATGATCGCGCGGCTTGCCTCTTGCAGCGGCGCACTCGTAAACGCCGCGATGAGTGGGCCAAAGAGAAAGAGGGTCACAACTTGTGCAGTCTGGCTCAACACGAACGAGACGCCGCCAAGCGCCCAGCCGTTCAGTGAACGCGCCCAGGTGGCGGCAGCGACTGCGCTGCCGACGATCAGAAGGCCAACGCCGACGAGGGCAAAAGTGAAGGCAGCGGAGGCTGCCTCAAGCGCTGCGGATGATGGGAGATCGACCGTGATCACCGGCGGCGTTTCGTGCGCGGCGACCTCGGTTCACGACTCCAAACGCGATAGGCAACGAAGACGGTGCCGACCACGCTGAGCGTCAAGCCAACCAGCAGCGTGAGGATTGCCGCTGCACTAAGGCCGAGGTAGCCGAGGAGCGCCGTGGCGACCCCGACAAGAATCCAAATGCCGCCGATGAATCGGTGTGACGCATCCCACGCCGCCTCGCTCTCAATCGTCCAGGGGAGGCGCACACCAATGGTGTAGTTCTGGCGAATGTTCGGCATGGCGTAGCCAAAGATGGCGAAGAGGGCGCCAGCAGCGACAGGCACCGCATGATCGAGTCGCGCCGCCTCGCCGAATCCTGAGTTGATGATTGCCGACTGCGTGACGGCAACCAGCAGGGAGAGAGCGACAACAACCAGACCGAGAGAATCGGCGCTGCGCGCGATATTGACGCGCTTCGGGTCGTAGCGCACCGCGAGCCAGAGCAGGCCGCCGACCAGAGCCGTGGTGATCGGAACGAATAAGAGCGCCTCTCGGCCGGCGAAGCCGTCAGCAACACCGTTGATGTTCCAGTGAATCGCTAGCACTGCGTCGGCAGGGAGCTGCAGGAAGGCTGCAAGCGTGAAGAAGGCGGTGGCGGCCAAGGCGACCGTGCTGACCGCTCGTGCGAGTGGGTTGAGCTCCATTCGGGCCTAGAGCCCCTTCACTTCGGTGACGACCTGGGAGAGGACGCTCTTAGCGTCGCCGAAGAGCATCGACGTCTTGTCGAGGTAGAAGAGCTCGTTCTCAATGCCGGCGAAGCCGGTGGCCATGCCGCGCTTCACGACAATGACCTGCTCGGCGTCCTGCACGTTGAGGATCGGCATGCCGTAGATCGGCGAGCCTGG
>CAMAXG010000004.1 GCA_945862225.1 Thermoflexus hugenholtzii JAD2
TCCTTAATCTCATTCGTGATGTGCGGAATAACCTGCACGGTGCCGCCGAGGTAGTCGCCGCGGCGCTCGCGCGCAATCACGGTGGAGTAGATGCGCCCCGTGGTGACGTTGGAGGCCTGGGAGAGGTTGACGTCAATGAAGCGCTCGTAGTGCCCGAGGTCGAGGTCGGTCTCGGCGCCGTCATCGGTGATGAAGACCTCGCCGTGCTGATACGGCGACATCGTTCCCGGGTCAACGTTGAGATAGGGGTCGAGCTTGATGACGGAGATGCGCAGGCCGCGCGCTTTGAGGAGGAGGCCGACAGAGGCGGCGGTGATTCCCTTACCGAGGGAGGAGGTGACGCCACCAGTGACGAATACGAACTTCGTCGCCATTGGTCGCTCTCCCTCCAACACTCAAGGTGGGGCGTTCGGGGATTCCCGAACGAGCCTGACGGAGTCTATCGCAGGCGGCGGCGGAACGGGGAACTGGTTTGGCGCCCTGCCCAGATGCCCAAAAGGATGAGTGCGCCGCCGAACGCCTGGATTGGCGCAGGGGCCTCGCTGAGCACGATGGCCGAGACAATGACGGCGAGGAACGGCACCAGCAACTGGAAGCTGGCAACGCGTGAGACGCCAACGATCGGCACCGCCGTGAAATACAAGACGTTGGCCAGGCTGCTCGAGCCGAGCGTCGAGAAGACCAGGCCAAAGATGGCGACCGGTGGTGGCGCGACAAGCCCGTCGAATTGCCCAGCGGCAATCGCAGAGATGAAGAGCGCACCGCCACCGAAGATCATGCTCCAGGCGGTCCAGGCAATTGCGCCAACGCGCGGAATCACGCGCGCTCCTGACAGTAGGTAGACGGCCCAGCAGACCGCGGCGGCGAGTGTCATCAACACCCCGGTGGTCTCGCCGCCAAACGCACCCGCCCCTTCTCCAAGGGCAACGGCCACAACGCCGGCAAAGGCGATGATGCCGCCTACGGCAACCGCAGGCTTCAGAGGATCGATGCGCAGTAGTGATGCAAGGATCGCCGTAAGAAACGGTGTGACCGCAATCAGCAGCGCACTCGTGCCAGCATTAATGGTGCCGAACGCACCCGCCCAGAGAAGTTGATAGATGCCCTGTCCGATCACACCAAAGAGTGCGGCTGCAAGCAGGTCGCGACGTGCCATGCGCACATTTGAACCACGCATGAGCGCCCAGCCGAGCACCAAGATGCCCGCCGCAGTGATGCGAATCGCAGAGAACGGCAGCACGGGCCAAACCAGTACTGCCGATTTGACAACGGTGAAGTTGACGGCCCAGGTCGCCATGGCGACGAGCACGCCGAGTTCAGCAACGGCGCGGATGCTCAGCGGGGCGCGGCTCACGAAGCGGTGTTCCGGTCGAGCTGCCCCTTCTCACGGGCACGATTGATCCCCGCCACAAAGAGGCGTGGCGAGATCAGCCAAATGACGGCGGTGCCCGCGGCAAGGATGAGCAGGAGCTCGTTCGTGGGCATGGCGCCGAGGATACCTGGTGATGTCGTGCCGAGCAGCGCGCGGCGCAACCCCTCGATCCACCAGGTGATGGGGAGTGCCGCCGAAATGCCTTGCACTGGGTCTGGAAGCACCTCGAGCGGGAAGATCGCGCCGCAGAGCAAGAAGACAGTTGAGGAGACCGCCTCTGGATACGACCACGCATCATTACGCAGTTGCACGCAGATACCGCCGAGGACGATGCCGAGCCCAACAACCGAGAGGAGCCCGAGCGGCAGCACCACTACAAGGAGCAAGAGGTCCGGTCCACCGGCGCGCATTGGCACACCGAGCAGCACCCCAGCACCGATCACGATGAGTGCACTAAACCCAGCAATGCTCGCCTTTACCAGTGAGCGGCCGATCGACACTGGAAGGAGCGACGAAGGCGTTGCAAAGATGTAGCGAATCGTGCGATAGCGCTCGCGGTCGTCAAGGAGTGCATGCGTTGGTCCCTCAAGTGCAGCGCTGACGATTTGGAAGACAGCCTGTCCGACAACAACAAACCCAATCGTTGCAACGTCGAGTGAGCCGCCAATGCTGAGCACGGCGAGAAAGAGTCCAAGAAACGCGAGTGGTCGCACGATGAGGAATGCCGCAAGGTAGACCGGCTGCGCCCAGTTCCCCTCAATCGCCCACGCGAGTCGCGCCGAGGCGACTAGAGAGCGCGCGGCATCGGCAGCGCCGCCACGCAACGGACCGAACGGGCGCACCTCTGGTGTAGAACCTGCGCTAATCCGCACGCGCCAACAACTTTCCACCAGCTCGACCGACCCGTTCAATGTGCGCGAGTAGCACTCGCCCGATCACGCCGAACACGATCGTCATCACCAAGAGAATCAGCAACTCCACACCCACGGGCAAGATTCCCGTTGCGGCGAGTTGTGGCACCGCAACCTGGCGGAGCGCATCAATTGCTGGGGCGAGTGGCAAGATGCCGAGCGCGACCACCCCTGCGGTACCCATTGAACGTACTGGTGCGTAGACGCCGCCAAGGAGTTGCATCGGCTCGTTCAAGAGGCTGCCGAGGTGATCTGCTTCGCGACCGGAGATCAGGAAGACCGACGAGAGGCAGACGCCGAGCGAGTACATCGCCGCCACCCCCGCCAGAATCACCAGCGCAAGGAGGAACGGGTCGGCGACCTGGTACTTCGCGCCGAAGAGGAGCACGCCCGCCACGGTGATGATCACCGCTCGAATGACCACGCCGAGCGCACCGCCGATCGCCATCCCGAGCGCAATTGCGCCGAGGCCAACGGGGGCGGTGATATAGAGGAGAAGGTTCCCGGAGTCACGCTCCCAGTGGAACTGCGCCCCCATCATCCAGACCACGGAGATCCAGAAGGAGAGGAGTGCCGTCGCCAAGATCGTGGAGGCGATCCAGGCCTCATCCACCCCGCGGGAGCGGAGCAGGAAGACGATCGAGCACATGCCAAGAATCGGGAAGACGAGATCAAAGAAGAGCCAAGATGGTTCGCGTGCTGCGCCGATCACGCGCGGATAAGCGCGTGCCACCACCGAGACAAAGGCGTGACGGATTCGGCGCCCCAAGCTCCAGCTGGTCTCTTCATGAATGCGCGAGATAAGTGAAGCGGCTTCAGCGCCGACGACGCTACTCCCCATTGCTCGCCTCATCTGATTCGCTAATGCCTCGACCAACGAGTTGCACGAAGACTTCTTCTAGGGTTGGTTCACTCTTCGAGATCTCTTGCAGGTGTGCGCCACCTGCAGCGAGTGCACTGATCACGCCACCGAGTGCGCCATCTTCCTTGAGGCCGATTGCGAGCCGTCGCATTGGCGATCCGACGCCAGAGGCGTCGCTACCATCGGCATCTCGCGCCGCGACTGAGATCACGCCAGGGAGCGCGCGCAACGAGTCCAACGACATCGATGCAGGGAGTGCGTCAATGCCAACAACAAAGAGTGCATCCTTCTGCACCATGCGCTTCAGTTCCGTTGGTGTCCCCTGCGCCAAGATGCGCCCGTGATCGACGATGGCGATGCGATCGCACATCTCATCTGCCTCGGCCATGTAATGCGTGGTGAGCAGAACGGTTCGACCGGGCTGCTCTGCCTGAAAGGCGCGCACGCGATCGCGCACGTCGCGCGCGGCCGAAACGTCGAGACCGATCGTCGGCTCGTCAAGAAAGAGGATCCACGGGTCGTTCAAGAACGATCGTGCAAAGTTCAACTTCTGTCGCTGACCCGTTGAGAGGGCGCTGATCTTTCGATCGCGAATCTCTTCAATGCCGAATGAGGCGATCTGCGCATCAACCTTCGCCATCCCCTCGCGGTACGGCAGACCGTAGAACTGGGCGAACATCGCCAGCTGCTCGCGAACGGTCAGCAGCCCGTACCCCGAGAAGTCGCCGCCGGCGACGAGGTTCATGATCCGGCGCACGCGTGCCGTCTCGGTGACGACATCCAGGCCGAAGATCGAGGCGGAACCGGTGCTCGGAAGGAGAAGGGTGCTCAGGATTTTGATGAGCGTGCTCTTCCCCGCGCCGTTGGGGCCAAGCACCCCGAAGAGCTCACCCGGCTCAATGCGCAGGTCGATGCCATCTAGCGCGGTGACGGGGCCACCTTTCGCATCAAAGACGCGGCCGATCCCGGTGGCCTGAACGGCGGCAGGCGAGGTAGATCCCGACATAACTCCTCCTTGGGCGGGGTGGTGCCACGTTGCCACTCGGTTGCAACGGCGCAAGTGGAGGGAGTCTACAATCTCCCTGCAGCACCGTGGCGCACGTGTTCAACTCCGCGCCGACGGCTCACCTGCCTTATTGATGGATGGAGAGACCCATGGACCAGCGCCTCGACCAGTCGGCCGTCACCACAATTCGCACCCTTGCCATTGATACGGTGCAGGCGGCGAACAGCGGACACCCTGGCGCTCCGATGGGCTGCGCACCGATGGCGCACACCATCTGGTCACGCCACCTTCGACATGCACCGTCAACGCCGAGCTGGTTCAATCGCGATCGCTTCGTTCTCTCCAACGGACATGCGAGCGCACTCCTCTACTCACTCATTCATCTCGCCGGCTACGGCCTGACCCTTGATGACCTCCGAGCGTTCCGCCAGTGGGGCTCGCTCACCCCTGGGCATCCAGAGTTCGGCCTGACCGCCGGCGTCGAAGCCACCACCGGCCCACTCGGCCAGGGGTTCGCAAACGGCGTCGGTATGGCCATCGCAGAGCGCCGCCTCGCCGAAGAGTTCAACCGCCCAGGACACACGGTCATTGATCACCGCGTCTTCGCGATCGTCTCCGACGGAGATCTCCAGGAGGGGATCGCCTCTGAAGCCGCCTCGCTCGCGGGGCACTTGAAGCTCAGCAAGTTGATCTACCTCTGGGACGACAACCTGATTCAGCTCGACGGGCCAACCTCGACCGCCTGGTCAGAGGATGTGCTCAAGCGCTTTGATGCCTACGGCTGGCACACCGCGCGCGTTGAGGATGGCAACGACATCGAAGCCATCGATCGCGCCATTGATTGGGCGATCGCCGATGAGCGACCGAGCCTGATCGCAGTGCGAACCATCATCGGCTTCGGTTCACCGAACAAGGCGGGGAGCCAGAAGTCACACGGCGCACCACTCGGTCCTGATGAGGTGAAGCTCACCAAGGCCGCTTACGGTGTTGACCCAGAGGCAACCTTTGCGGTGCCTGCTGATGTTGCCGCCCTCTATAAGGAGCGCAGCGATCGCGGTGCAACCCTGGTCGCTGAACACACCAAGAAGCTCCTCGCCTACGCCACCGCCTTCCCTGCCGAGGCCGCTGAACTGCAGCGCCGCATGGCGGGAACGCTCCCGGCCGGCTGGGAGAGTGCGCTACCGAAGTACGAGCTTGGTGGCGATGCGCCAACACGCAACGTCAGCCAGTCGAGCATCTCGGCGCTCGGCGCAGTCCTTCCAGAGTTGATCGGTGGCAGCGCCGACCTCTCGGAGTCGAACCTCACCGACATCCATGGCGGTGGCAAGTTCACCGCGACCGAGTCGGGTCGCAACATTAGCTACGGCGTGCGCGAACATGCGATGGCCGCAATTGCGAACGGCATCTCGTATCACGGTGGGCTGATTCCATTCGTTGCAACGTTCCTGACGTTCAGCGATTACCTGCGCGGCGCTCTGCGCCTCGCAGCGCTCGCAAACCTCGGCAGCATCTTCGTCTTCACGCATGACTCGATTGGTCTCGGAGAAGATGGTCCAACGCACCAGCCGGTTGAGCACTACGCCGCGTTGCGTGCGATTCCAAACGTGCGCTTCTTCCGCCCTGGCGATCCAAACGAGGCGGCAGCGGCATGGGGCGTTGCCGTTGAGCGACGACATGCACCAACGGTGCTTGCCTTCACGCGACAGAAGCTGCCAGTACTTGCTGGCTCCATCACTGGTGCCGCAGCTGGCGTGCGACGCGGTGCCTATGTGCTTCGCGAAGCAACAGGTGCCGCGAAGATGATCTTGATTTCGACGGGCTCAGAGTTGCACCTCGCCGTTGCCGCGGCGGAGCAGCTTGAGGCCGCCGGCACCCCAACGCGCGTTGTCTCGATGCCCTGCCCGGAACTCTTCGGCGAGCAGGATGCGGCGTACCGCGAGTCGGTACTGCCAGCTGCGCTTCGTGCACGCGTTGCCATTGAGGCGGGTGTGAGCCTTGGTTGGGACCGCTGGTCGGGCACCGACGGCGCCATCATTGCGATGGACCGCTTCGGCGCATCGGCGCCTGCGCCAACCCTCTTCAAGGAGTTCGGCTTCACCCCAGAGCGCATCGTGGAGATCGCCAAGGGCGTGCTCGCGGGCAGCGTGCACGGCGTCGTTCCGACGCCGCACCTGCACGATGGGCATCAGGTTCGCTGAGGTGGGTCGCCGACTCGCCATCGCCGCCGACCACGCCGGAGCCGCTCTCAAGGCGGCAATCGTTGCCCGTGTTGCAGAGGTCGCACCCGACTGGAGCGTTGCCGACCTTGGTGGCGACGGGAGTGACCCGACCGACGATTACCCCGACTCCGCACGTGCGGTGGCGGAGCGCATGATCGCCGGTCAGGCCGATCGGGGTCTGGTGATTTGCGGCTCGGGGATCGGCGTCACGATCGCCGCGAATAAGTTCCACGGCATCCGCGCCTCGATCGCACACGATCCAGCATCCGCGCGCCAGGGCGTGGTGCACGACGACATGAATGTGCTCGCCTTCGGGGCGAACCTGATCACCCTTGAGACGGCGCTCGAAACGCTCGCCGCCTTCTTGCAGTCCGAACCGAGTAGCGAAGAGCGATACCTCCGCCGCACGGCCAAGGTCGCTGACATTGAAGAGGAGCAGTCATGAGCAGCGAACCACGACTCCCGTTCCGCGCGCGCATTGGCCGAGCCTCAGACCTTGCAGCAATCGAGAACACCTTTGAACGCGCTCGCACCGGTGAGTGGGCGGTACGACTCGCTGCACGCGACGCAACTCTTTGGAGCAACAATGCAGAGGTGCAAGAGAAGATTGCGAATCGCCTCGGCTGGCTTGATGCCCCTGAGCACTTCACCACCGAGATCCCTTCGCTTGAGGCGTTCGGTGAATCACCGGTCACTGGTGCTGCCACGCGCGTCACCGACTTTGTTGTTGCTGGCATGGGCGGCTCTTCGCTTGCCCCCGAGGTGCTCGCACGCGCCTTTGCCGACATCACCGATTGGGGGAAGGCTCGTATCTGCGACTCGACCGACCCTGAGGCGGTGCGAAGTGCAGTCGCTGGGCTGAAGCCAGAGAGCAGCTACTACCTGCTTGCGAGCAAGTCGGGCACCACGACGGAGACGCTCTCCTTTGCGGCGTATGCGCACGAGCTCAACCAGGAGCAGCTCAGCGCGTCAGGCTCCACGCAAGCGCCTACAGCAAACTTTGCCGCCATTAGCGATCCGTCGCCCTGTGTTGATGGCATCACCAAGGTGGTCGACACCAGTCGTCTCTTCTTGAACCCCGCCGACATTGGCGGCCGCTACTCGGCGCTCAGCTTCGTTGGCCTTGTGCCTGCGGCGCTCCTTGGGATTGATCTTGATCCACTCCTCGCATCGGGAAGCGCAGCCATTGCGCAGAGCCGCGATCCAGAGCCAGCGGGAAATCACGCACTCGCACTCGGCTGCATCATGGGCGC
Organism: Thermoflexus hugenholtzii JAD2; assembly: GCA_945862225.1. Taxonomy (GTDB): domain Bacteria; phylum Chloroflexota; class Limnocylindria; order Limnocylindrales; family Limnocylindraceae; genus Limnocylindrus. The sequence goes on from CAMAXG010000004.1 coordinate 7,624, forward strand.
GCTCGCTCGTGAGGGTCGCGACAAGATGACCCTCATCGTTGACGAACCGATCGATGGCTTCGGCGCATGGGCAGAGCAGCTCGTCGCTGAGAGCACCGGTAAGCACGGCGTTGGCGTTGTGCCGGTTGATGGTGAATCACTCGGTGCCGTGAACGCATACGGCGACGACCGCCTCTTCGTACGCATCGCATTAGATGGCGGAATCGCGCCACGTTGCGCCGATGGCTCTGCCGTGGACGCGCGACTCGACGCACTCGCGGTAGCTGGTCACCCAGTGGTGGAGTGGACGCTCAACGATCGCATTGACATTGGTGGAGAGTTCGTGCGCTGGGAGGTTGCCACGGCATTCGCTGGTGCCGTGCTGAATATCAACCCATTTGATGAGCCGAACGTGACCGAGTCGAAGACCAACACCGCCAATGTGCTTGCCGAACTTGACGCGAGCGGTGCACTCCCAGAGTTGCCGGCAAAGTGCTCGGTTGATGGTTTGCAGATCTGGGCCGACGACACGCTCCCCGCTGCATTCGCCGACGACGCAGAGCGGCTCATTGCTGGCCAGCTTGATCGACTTGGCGCCAGCGGCTACATCGGCATTCAGGCGTACATCGCCACCACGCCAGCGCGCACCGCAGCGCTGACCAAGCTCCGCCTCGCCCTGCGCGACGCGACCGGGCGAGCCACCACCGTCGGCATCGGGCCGCGCTTCCTGCACTCCACTGGGCAGCTCCATAAGGGTGGGGCGCCGATCGGCTGGTTCCTGCAGATCGTCGCTGGGCACCCGCGCGACCTTGCGATTCCAGGGCGGCCGTATAGCTTCGGCCAGCTCATTGACGCTCAGGCACTCGGCGACGTTCGGTCGCTCGCCGACCACGGGCTCCCCGTGCTGCGAGTGCACCTGGGCAACGATCCAGACGCTGGGCTCACGCGCCTCACGGCGCTCATCGAACGGGTGCTCGCAGTTCGCTAGCATCGGGTTATACAGCCACCAATAGTGAAGGGGGAGATCATGCAGATCGGATTTATCGGCCTCGGCAAGATGGGCGCCAACATGGTGAAGCGACTGGTCCGCAACGGACACGATGTCGCAATTTGGAACCGCTCCCGCGAGAAGACCGATGAGGTCGCCAAGGAGGGCGCCAAGCCGACCTACACCGTGAAGGAGCTGGTCGATAGCCTGACCTCCCCGAAGCGCGTCTGGGTTATGGTGCCAAGCGGCGATGCCACCGAAGCGATGATCGACGAGCTGATCCCTCTCCTCGCCAAGGGCGACACCATCATTGACGGGGGGAACTCAAACTTCCACGACACTATTCGCCGACACGAGAAGCTTGCCGGCCACGGCATTCACTTCATCGACGCCGGCACCTCGGGCGGCGTTTGGGGCCTCGAGAACGGCTACTGCATGATGGTCGGCGGCGACGCTGAGCCAGTGAAGGCGCTCGAGCCGATCTTCATCACCCTTGCGCCAAAGGATGGCTACATGCACTGCGGCGGCTCCGGCGCCGGCCACTACGTAAAGATGGTCCACAACGGCATCGAGTACGGAATGATGCAGTCATACGCCGAAGGGTTTGAGATCCTTGCGAAGTCGCGCTACGAGCTTGACCTCGCCAAGGTGAGCGACCTCTGGATGCAGGGTTCGGTTGTGCGAAGCTGGCTCCTTGAGCTCGCCGCGCGCGCCTTCCGCGCCGAGGGGAGCGACCTGAAGGGGATCAAGGGTTGGGTTGCAGATTCCGGCGAAGGTCGCTGGACGGTGCAGGAGGCGATCGACCTCGATGTGCCAGCACCGCTCATCACCCTCTCCCTGCTGACGCGCTTCCGTTCGCGACAGGACGACTCGTACTCAGCGAAGGTGCTCGCCGCGCTGCGCAATCAGTTCGGTGGCCACTCGGTGAAGTCGGAGTGAGTCCGCAAACGCCCCCTGAGGGGCACGCAACAATTCGCGATCTTCGACTCGGCAAGAAGACGCGAAAGCCTGCGGCAAAGAAGGGGGCGAAGAATCCGCTGCGCGCCGGGTTGCGCATTGAGCGGGTCCCCGACCCGCATGTGGTGGTCCTCTTCGGAGCAACGGGTGATCTTGCGCACCGCAAGGTTGTCCCTGCGCTCTTCCACCTTTGGGTTGGCAATCTGTTGCCAGAGCGATTCGCGCTCGTCTGTTTCGGTCGACGACCGTTCAGCGATCAAGAGATCCGCACATCGCTCCGCACCTCACTCGATACGCATGCGCGCATCACCCCAGTAGACGAGGAGAAGTGGGCGGCGTTCGCTGCACGCATCACCTATCACCAGGGTGGCTTTGACGAGCCGGCGGCGTACGCATCGCTGTCGACCAAGCTTGCCGCTATCGACACAGAGTCTGGCACCGACGGGAATCGCCTCTACTACCTCGCGACACCGGCTTCGTCGTTCCCAGAGATCGTGCGCGGTCTCGGTGCGGCGGGCTTGGATCACGAGACGGCCGATGGCGGCTGGCGCCGCATCGTTATCGAGAAGCCGTTCGGCCGAGACCTTGAGACGGCGGTCAAGCTGAACCGCGAGGTTGGCAAGGTCTTCCGTGAGTCGCAGGTCTATCGCATCGACCACTACCTCGGCAAAGAGACGGTGCGCAACATCCTGATCTTCCGCTTCGGCAATCTGATCTTTGAGCCGATCTGGCACCGCCGCTACATCGACCATGTGCAGATCACCGTGGCAGAGTCAATCGGCGTTGAGGGACGCGGCGCATTCTACGAAGAGACAGGGGCCCTGCGCGACATCTTGCAGAACCACCTACTGCAGCTGCTCACGCTGGTGGCGATGGAGCCGCCGGCAAACCTCGAAGCTGAGGCACTGCGCGACGAAAAGGTGAAGGTACTCCGCGCTATTCGACCGATCCCCGTTGAGAAGGTTGATCAGTCGGTGGTTCGCGGCCAGTACGGCCCAGGCTGGGTTGGAGCGACAGAGACGTCTGCCTATCGCAGTGAGCCGGCGGTTGACCCTGCCAGCGAAACCGAAACATTTGTTGCGGCACGCCTGGAGATTGATGACTGGCGTTGGGCGGGTGTCCCCTTCTACCTTCGCGCGGGGAAGCGTCTTCCAAAGCGGGCCACCGAGATCGCGATCCAGTTCAAGGATGTACCGCAGCGCCTCTTCCCTACCGTTGGCGAGGAGCCTGAGTCCAATCTGCTCGTTATTCGCATTCAGCCCGACGAAGGGATCCTGCTGAAGTTCGCCGCGAAGGTTCCAGGCTTGGGCATTGATGTTCGCCCGGTCAACATGGACTTTGCCTACGGTTCAGCCTTCACGGTTGAGAGCCCCGACGCCTACGAGACGCTGATCCTTGACGCACTGTTGGGCGACGCGTCGCTCTTCACGCGCGCCGACGAGGTTGAGGCGGCCTGGCGCATCGTTGACCCAATCATCGACGCCTGGATTGCTGGCCCAGAGCCAGAGATGCCGAACTACACATCGGGCACCTGGGGCCCCGAGGCCGCAGACGAGCTCCTCACCCGAGAGGGGCGCCGCTGGCGCCGCCTCTAAGCCGGCAGAGGCGCAACACCGATGAGCCTCAACTCCATCCTCGCTTCGTCACTCCGCTGGTCTTCAAGCGCCACCACCGTTGCTGAGGCTGACGCACTCCTCGCCAAGCTCTGGGCGAGCAGCGAGGCGCGCCGATTCCTCGTCTCTGACTCGCCTGCTGACGCAACCACGGCCGAGCCGATTGCGGTGCGCACGGGCGTGATGAACCTTGCCGTTGTTGCCAACGGCGCAGAACGTGCTGCGCACGCGGCCTCCATCCTGGCGACGCTGCCGCGCAACCCATCGCGCACCCTCTTCATTGTTCCGCGTGACCCAGAGGGTCCCGCCACCTTCGCTGCACGACTTGAAGTGTTTTGCGCAGTGACACCACGCGGTGACGGCACCTCGGCATGCACCGAGTTGCTCTGGATTGATGTTGGTGGCCCTGCGGCGCATCACCTCGCCAGCATCGTGCCGCCGCTCTCCCTCCATGATCTACCGACGCTTCTCTGGTGGGATGCCCCAGTAAACGCAGCTGAGAACGACGTTCGTCAACTCTTGCGCGGTGTTGACCGCGTGATCATTGATGGCGCGACGCAACCGAGCGACGGCCTCGCAACCATTCACACCCTCTTCGCCGCAGCAGAGAGCGCCGGTGTCGCACTCACCGACTTCGCACTACTGCGCCAGGGGCGTTGGCGCGACTCTATCGCCACGATGTTCGACGAAGAGGCGGCGACTCCATTCCTGAGTTCCATCAACAAGATCTCCATTGACTACTCAGGCGGAAAGGGCTCCAGCGCGTCAATCAATGTTGTGCGACCCGCCTATCACGTGGCGTGGCTCGCCTCACGGCTTAAGGCTTCAATCAAGACGCCACTGCACTTAGGAGAGGGTCCAGGGTGGCGTGCTGAGCTGCATGACCCACTACGTCACGCAATTGCCGTTGAGTTGAACCCCGTTGAGTCGGTGCTCGGCGCTGGCACAACGATCGCGGTACGCATTGCTGCTGATCGGCGAGGCGATCACTTCGATCTTGAGGTACGTGCCGATTCCACCTCAACCCGTGCAATCGCAAAGATCAACGGGGCCGTGGTGCATGAGCGAACCTTCCAGGCACCACGTTGGACCGAGGCGACACTGCTGAGTGAGTCGCTCGAATTTGGGGAAGTTGATCCTCTCTCGCCGGCGATCCTTCGCACCATGAGCGCGCTGATCGGATGAGCCTCCCTACGGTTCGCGTGCTCGTCGACGCCCAGGGTGTTGCAGAGGCAGCTGCGGACCACATCATTGAGGCAGCGACCGCCGCCGTTGCCGCGCGTGGCGTCTTTCACCTCTGCACAACGGGGGGTTCAACTCCTGCGGCGCTCTATCGCGCACTGCGCGAGCCATCGCGAGCCGCCCAGATGCCATGGGCACAGACGCAGATCTGGTTCGGTGATGACCGCTTCGTGCCAAGGGTCGACGCGCTCTCGAACGTCGCTCCGCTTGACGCCCAGCTGCTGAGCGCGAGCGTTGATGGGGCACCCTCCCCACTCTCCCCAAGCGCTGTTCACCCCTGGCCGACCGCCGCCACCGACGCGCCGACCGCTGTGGGCGCCTATCTCGAGGAGCTGCGATCTGCTGGGGTTCCGCACACGCCGACGGGCTTCCCCATCTTCGACCTGCTGCTCATCGGCATTGGCGGCGATGGGCACTGCTTGAGCGTCTTCCCTGGCTCCCCGCTCGCGCTCGAAGGGGCGCAAGTTGCCGCGGGAGTGCCAGCCCCAACGCACATCGAGCCGCACGTGCCGCGCCTCTCCTTTTCGCTCGGCGTGCTCGCCAGTGCACGCGCGGTGATTACCCTCGCCCCAGGTGCCGGCAAGGCCGAGGCGCTTGCGCGCATCTTCAACAACTCCACAGCGGTGGCCGACGCGCCAGCGAAGGCGGCGCTGACCCCAACGGCAACATGGCTGCTAGATACGGCCTCAGCCGCCAAGCTCTTCGCGTGACCCGCCCAGCGCGAGCTCTCAGGCTCGGTGCCGTCGGGCTGATCACCGCCCTCTCGCTGCTCCTCCACGCCCAAGCGGCGCGCCTCCCCGTCGACTTTGATGAGGATGATTACATGCGCGCAGGCCAGATCTTGGCCGATGAGATTCGCACCGGAAACCCTGCGATCCTGCTTGAGAACAACTACCGGATTGAGCATCCACAGTTGGTGAAGATGCTGATCGCCTCGGTGATGCTCGGCATGGAGCCGATCCAGCGCATTCCAGAGCTATCGGTGACGTCTAGCGCTAATGACCTACTTCATCGCCCAACGCTCGCTGCAGTGCGACGTATGGAGGTGGCGTTCGGTGTACTCGCCGTCGCTGGGCTTGCACTCGTCAGCCCGGTTGCGGGGATCCTTCTTGCGACGAGCACCTGGGCTGTTAAGTACACCAGCCAAGTGATGCTCGAATCGGTGCCGCTCCTCTTCTCACTGCTGGGCGTGGCGCTCTACGAGTTCGCACGCGGTATCTCTAGCGCACGTCGCCGACGTCTCGCCTACGTGGCCTCGGCAATTGGCATTGGCCTCGCTGTCGGCGCCAAGTATCCGTACGCCATCGCCGGCCTCGCGATCGTCGTCGATCGCTTCCGTCGCACGCGACGCGGCGAGACACTCAGGCTCAAGGATGCGCTTGGCTGGAGCGCTATCGCTGCGCTCGCCTTCTTTGCGGTGAATCCGTATCTTTGGAGCGACCCGATCGGTCGGCTGATCGCCAGTGCCGCCTACCATCCCGCCTACACAACAAGCGAGCAGGTGCAGTCCACCGGATTTCCAATGTGGCAGCAGCTGATCTGGCTCATGCAATCGGTGCCGTGGCACGACGCGCAAGAGTTGTTCTTGATAAAGATTGATTTCATCGTGCAGTTTGAATTCTGGATGAAGTTCGACTTCTGGATGCTGCCACTCGCGCTCATTGGCCTTGTGCCACTTGCACGCAAGCGACCGGTCTATGCAATCTGGCTTGGACTCGGCGCCGTTGCGCTGTTCTTCTGGCCAACCAAGTGGCCACAGTATCTGCTCACCATTGCGGTGCCGTACGCGCTCGCTGGCGCCGCTGGCATTGCGCTGCTGTCGAAGCTGGCCATCGCACTCCCGCGCCGAATCTTCAAGGGACGCTAATCCCCCACTTCGCACCAAGCGCGCGGTGTGCCGCCTGCAGCTCACTCGGTGAAAGCGACCTTCCCCAAATCACCACTTCCATGATGGTGCCGACGAAGTATTTCGCCGTGCCCGCAACGAACATCCCGCCGATCCAGTTCATGCTCTCTGTCGTGGTGATGTTAAACGACGTCTCCGCTCCTCCGTTGTACTGAAAACCGTCAGCCGCTCCTGTGGCGGTGCGCACGGTGGTGATGGTCAGTCCGGTGACAGTACGAGCGGTTGTCGCGCCAACCGATTGACCATTGCTGTATATCCGTAGGCGACCGAACTCCATCGCGATGCCAGAGAAGCGCGTCCGACTCCCCATGAGTGGATGGCTGAGCCCATCGTTTCTTTGGCGAAAGACGATCATCACCGTCATCGGTTCCAAGGGGATACTGGTTGGTAGCTGCACCGCCGCACCGCTGAACTGCAGGCCAGTCACTCCCGCTGTCATCGTTGGGTAGGGTTGAAATGGCCCTGCGCTTACGGGCGCATGTTGTGCTTGGCCCGACTTGTCGAACCAGTAGCGAAGACGCGGCGAGAGCGCCATGGTTCCCGCCTCTGCGGCGTCGTACCAGAGGAGGAGCCCACTGTTGACGCCACCCGGGGCACTCCACGTGCCAGAGCTGAGCGATAGGTCCAGCCGAGGCGACCAGGCGGCACCCGAGGTTGCAAGGGCGATGAGTGCGAGCGGTACGGCAACTCGTAGCCACGAACGGTGCCGACTCACTCTGGCCCCCAGCGCAGCGGGAGTGAGATGGTCGCATTGGCGGCAGTGATACTCCCGAGGAGGGTTACTTGGATCTGACACTCGCTCGCGGTGGCGCCCGCAGAGAGTGACGCGAGGCGCCCCGTTGCAAGATTCGCCGCACTCCACGCGGCGGTGAAGAGGTCAGCGGAAGCGGTCCAGGTTGTGCTGCCAACTGGGCGACAGGTGCTGGTAAGTCGCAGTGATCGGGCGATGCCACTCGTTGCGATCGGCGCGAATCGGTCCGGATCAATGCGCAGCGTATTGGTGGTGCCAGCACACTCGCCCGCCACCCCCGTTGGGCACGGCGTGAGCGTGAGCGTCCACGTTGCCCGCCCTCCCGGAAGGAGCTGGCCGTGCGCATCGGCACCCACCAACGTTGGGCCGCTCATCTCCACGCGCGCCCCTAACGCGGAGGTGATGCCCACGTTGACGTTCCTCCCGGCACTGAACTGTGCCGCAACAAGGTCGAGCGGAAGCGAGGCGAGGAGGCCGGTGGGGATGACAGCGGCGAGCCCACCAAGCACCGCCGCGTCGGAGATACGCTCGGCGTCGGGGCTGAGGCTGGCGTCGCCCTGTGTTCGACGCCACCCCGCACCCCGCTGAATGACGCGGTGTAGAAGTAACTGACCATCACTCGGTCGCTCCATCAACACCACATCGCCCACCTCACCGCCTCGCCATAGTCGCGCTGTAAGGACCAGATCACCATCGCGAATGCTTGGCGACATTGAGTTCCCTGAAACGACGAGTATCCGCAGTCCGGCAAGCTGCGTTGCAAGGACAAGTGTGAGCGCGGCGGCACCCCAGCTGGCCCGACTCATTGCGTCTTGTTGCGTGCCTCAAAGGTGAAGGTCGCGGCGACCGAAGAGTCGGCTCCTGTTGTCGCACTCGCTGGCAGCGTGAAGGTGAACGTGTAGGCCGCACTCTTTGCCGTCACGCCAGTCACCGCGCCCCCATTCTGCGAGCTCCATGCTGCGCCGATCGGTGCTGCAAATGAGTCGTACGCCGAGAGCCCATTCAGCGCTCCCGTATAGAGCGTCTCTGCACTCCCGCCGCCAATGCTGCGGCTGATCGTGACCTGCAGCGAAGCGCCGAGACCCGATGCTGCAGTTGACGTTCCAGTGAGATCACTCCACAGCGCAATCTCGGTGAGGTCCGATGGCGTGGTTACCGTTGATTCGTTGAGCACCGTGATGGTCTGCGTGAAGGTTGCGCCTGGCCCAATGTTGGTGAGCGTTGCGCCACCGAAGGTGAGCTGCTGCACACCGTCCGTACTCAACGAGACGACTCCAGAGGTTGCCCCGCCAGTGACTGGCGCCGTAGCGGTAAACGCGGCGCTGGTTCGACCAACAGTCGCCCCAATCACCAGGGCGCCCGCCACGACCACGGCCCGCACGGCGTGACGCGACGTCAAGAAAGTTCGCTCTGTTTGCATACCGACTCCTACGAGCGGGTTATTGGGCGGGTCGTAATCCTATGGGGAGGGGCGTACTGGCGGGGTATCCCCGTGAAGGCAGATCAGCCGAAGCGGCCCGAGACGTAATCGGCGGTGAGCTGCTGCTGTGGCGCGGTGAAGATCTTCCCCGTCTCGCCCTGCTCCACCACATAGCCGGCACGGTCGTCGCCCATGGTGAGGAAGACGGTGTAGTCCGAGGCGCGTGCCGCCTGCTGCATGTTGTGCGTCACGATGACGATCGTGTAATCGCGAATCAGCTTGCGCATCAGCTCTTCGATCTGCAGCGTGGACTTTGGGTCCAGTGCCGAGCAGGGCTCATCCATGAGAATGACCTCGGGCCGAATAGCGATCGCTCGCGCAATGCAGAGGCGCTGTTGCTGCCCGCCCGAGAGGGAGAGCCCAGGTTGATCGAGCTTATCTTTCACCTCGTCCCAAAGGGCAGCGGCGCGGAGGCTCTCTTCAACGAGGGCATCTATGCCCGTAGTCTCGCCGAGAAGGCGGAGGCCAAATGCCACGTTCTCGAAGATGGACTTTGGGAACGGGTTCGGTTTCTGGAAGACCATGCCGACGCGGCGGCGAAGATCAATCACATCGGTTGCGCGAGCGTGCACAGAGGTGCCCTCGAAGGCAATCTCCCCCTCCATACGGAACCCAGGCACCAGATCGTTCATCCGATTGATGGAGCGGAGCAGCGTGCTCTTGCCGCAGCCGGAGGGGCCGATCAGCGCCGTGACCTTATTGCGCGGAATGGCGAGGCTTACCTCGCGCACCGCACGGAAGCCGCCATACCAGCAGCTGACGTTCTCAAGGAGTAGGGCGGGATTTTTCGATGATGCGGAGGTGGCCTCGGTAGCACCCGATGGGGCGCTCGCGCCGATCTGGCTCACTGAAGGCTTGGTCACTGGCTCACGCTCGTTCATCGACACAGACGGTACCTCACCACTGGATCGTGCGCGACAGTCGCGCACGAAGAATTACTGCCACGAGATTGAGCAGGAACATGAGCACAAGGAGCACGAGGATTGCCGCGGCCGAGATCTCCTGGAATGCCGCCTGTGGGCGACCCGCCCAGTTGAAGATCTGGATCGGCAGCACGGTGTACTTATCTTCAAAAGGATTGACGGGCACGAAGGTCACAAAGGTGACGGCCCCAATAAGAATCAGCGGTGCGGTCTCGCCGACCGCACGGCCAACAGCCAACACGATGCCGGTAAGGATTCCAGGCGCGGCGGCGGGGAGGAGCGCTCGGCGCACCATCTGCCAGCGTGTTGCACCAAGTGCATATGCCGCCTCGCGCTGGCTAGGTGGCACGGCACGAATCGCCTCCATGCTTGAAATAATCACGACGGGAAGAATGAGCAGGCTCAGCGTGAGTGCAGCTGCAAAGACCGTGCGCCCAAGGCCGAGGAGCCGTACAAAAAGCGCCAGGCCGAAGATGCCGTACACGATCGAGGGGACGCCGGCGAGGTTGGAGATGTTGATGCGCAACAGACGTGACCAGCGACCACGCCCCGCGTACTCCTCCAAGTAGATTGCCGCGGCGACACCGATTGGGAAGGTCATGATCGCAACGAGCGTTGTCACCCAGAGCGTGCCGACGAGCGCTGGCAGAATGCCAGCCTTGGCGGGGATGCGGCTCGGTGCCGAAGTGAAGAACTGCAGATCAACACTGCTCCCACCGCGTGCAACCACATCGATCAGCAGTGCCACAAGCGTCACAAGGCTCGCAAAGATCGCGAGGAAGGCCAGCAAGCCGAACAGCGCATTGGCAACTTTTCGACGCGTGGTCGTCTGGCTGCTCATTCGTATACGTTCCGATAGCGCGCTACCAGCCAGGCGCTGATGAGGTTGAGCGTGAAAGTGATCGCGAAGAGCGTGGCGCCTACGGCGAAGAGCGCCTTGAACTGGATGCTCTCAGTTGGGGTGTCTCCAAGGCTGATCTGCACGATGAACGCGGTCATCGTTTGCACCGATTCCGTTGGGTTCAACGTCAGCTGAGGATTGGTGCCTGCCGCGAGCACTACGGCCATCGTCTCGCCAACGGCGCGACTCATTGCCAGGATCACCGCCGCAGCGATACCAGATAGTGCGGCCGGCAGGAGTACTCGCCGCACCGTCTCCCAGCGCGTTGCACCCAACGCATAGGAACCCTCTCGCAGGCCACGCGGCACGGCCCGCAGTGCGTCTTCAGTAAGCGAGGCGACGAGTGGGAGAACCAAGATGCCAACGACAATGCCCGCCGAAAGTGCCGAAAAGGTCCCAAGGTCAGGGAGAATCGTGGCCTTCAGCAGCGGAGTGATCACCGTGATCGCAAAGAAGCCGTACACGATCGTTGGGATGCCGGCCAAGATCTCAAGAATTGGCTTGATGATTAAACGAACCCGCTGGCTTGCGAACTCGCTCATCCAGACCGCGGCCAGCACACCGAGCGGTACCGCAAGAACGAGCGCAATGAAGGCGATCAAGAGCGTGCTCGTAACCAGTGGAATGACACCGAACGCGTACGGAAGGATGGATGCCGACCAACGAGTTCCGGTGAAGAAGTCGACGGGGGGGACTTCAACGAAGAAGAAGAGCGCCTCGACGACGAGGACAGTGATGATGCCAACGGTTGTAACGATCCCAACGGCTGCCGAAGCTCGAAGGAGGAATTCAATGAGCCCCTCGCCTCTGCGAGTGGTCGCGGCGGAGTCGGGGCGATGAACTGTTGATACGCCTGCCACAAACCCTCCTCCCGCTAAGCCGCTCTCCCTCGTAGGCGGCGATCCTACCCCTAGAAGTGCCGACCCGGGGGCTGATGGGGCCCCCGGGTCGTTTGAGCGTGCGTGAGGGCTCAGCGCCCGCTCAGGATCCTTACTTGAGTGCAGCCTCTAGCTTCGCCTTCACGGAGGCCTCGTCTGCATCATTCAGGCCGATGTAGCCAACTTCCGTCGAAAGCTCGACCGTATTCTCCAGGAAGAATCGGAAGAACGCTGCGACCTCAGGTCGTGCAAGTGCAGCGACTGATGCATATACGAAGAGTGGGCGCCCGAGTGGCGAATAGGTGCCGTCGTTCGCCGCTTCGGCAGACGGTGCGGCGCAACCCTCGCCGCCATCGACTTCAACTGCCCGAACCTTGTCGGCATTCTCAGTCACATACGCAAGGCCGAAATAGCCCAACGCGTACTGCGAGCCGCTGATGCCGGTCACCAGCACGTTGTCATCTTCGGATTGGGTGAAGTCAGATCGCGAACGCTTCGTCTCGCCGTTGATCTCTTCCGTGAAGTAGTCAAAGGTTCCGGAGTCGGCGCCAGGGCCATAGAGGTCGATCTTCTCGGCTGGCCAGCCGGCGCGAACATCTGCCCAGGTCTCAACGACCGAACCGAGATCCCAAATTGCCTTGAGTTCGTCGGTGGTGAGGCAGTCAACGAAGGTGTTCTCCTTGCTCACCACAACGGCGAGTGCGTCAATCGCAACCTTCAGCTCAATATATTCAATGTTGGCGTTCTTGCACTTTGTTGCCTCAGAAAGTTCGTCATCTTCGGTGCCAGCAACGCCATCTGGTCCTGGCTTGTCACTCGTTTTGATTGGGCGTGACGCGTTGGATGCGTCCGTTTCGCCGGCGCAGAACTTCTTAAATCCGCCGCCCGTGCCCGAGAAGGCAACGGTGACCTGCACGCCGGGGTTCGCGTTCTGGAACTCCTCGGCAACGGCCTCGGCGACTGGATACACGGTGCTCGATCCGTCCATGGCGATCTCGCCGGTCAGGGCTACGGTCGACGCCGACGGACTGGCTGCTGAACCGCCACAGGCGGCGATGAACAGGGCGGCCGCGGCGGCCACGCTGAGCTTCTTCATGGTGCTCTTCATGGTACTCCTCTCATCTACATCGCTGGCTCTTGGTCCAGCCGAGAGAGAGTGGCAGGGGAATGTAAGCGGAATGTTATCGCCAGATTGGTGCCACGTAATTCTCGGCTAGGATGCTCGGCATGGCTATCCCGCGTCGACCCTGGCTCCACGTCATTGCTGGCTGCATGAGCAGCGGTAAGACGGCCGAGGTCGTCCGCCTCCTCACCCGCCGTCAGATTGCAGGCCAGAGCGTGCTCCTGATCACACCAGCCCGCGACACGCGCGTTGCCCCGGGTGAAGTTGTCAGCCGAACGGGTACCCGATTCCCGAGCGTTGTAGCGCCTGACGCTGCCGCCATCCGCAACGAGATTGCCCGTATCAACCCTGATGCCGTGGCAATTGAAGAGGCGCAGTTCTTCGGCCCAGACCTTCCCGCGATCATTGAGGAGATTGTTGCGGCGCCCCGAACGGTCATCGTCAGCGGGCTCGACCAAGACTTTGCTGGGCGACCGTTCGCGACGATTCCAGAGCTACTAGCTCTTGCCGACGAGGTGACAAAGCTCTCAGCCATCTGTGTCGTTTGCGGCAACGAGGCCACAAGAACGCAGCGCCTTCGTAATGGAAAGCCTGCGAGCGCCAATGACGAGTTGATCGTGATTGGTGGCATGGCGGGCGACGATACATACGAAGCGCGCTGTCGCGCCTGCCATCAGGTTATTGCCTAGTCATTCAACCGAGCTAGTAGAGCGGGATCTCCAAGGTCAACACACTCCAGCTCTCTCCCTTGCGATCGAGGTCCGCCGGCCAATGCAACTCAGCAAGCGCCAAGACAGCGCCATCCACGTACTCGTTCTTGAACTGGTTCGTGAGTACCCCGGCAGAGACTGCAGTTGCCACGGCGTTGGTGATGCCATCGATATCGATCCAGAGTACGCCGTTAGCAGCCGGCCAGAGTTGGTTGTTGAGTGCATTGACACTCCATACCAACGTCTCTTGATCTTGATCGGATGTGCCGATTCCGAGGAACAGTGCAGCGCAATCTTCGATGAAGTCGCGACAGAACGCGAGGCCCTCTGCTAGGGCAACAAGCGATGCCGCTGCGGCAATCTTTGCGTTGTCAGATGTGAGCGCCGAAGCGTGTGCCCAAATCGCAAGGCCGGTGTCGAAGGTTGTGGGCGTGATGGAAAACTCTACGAGCCCCTCCACACCAACGCTCGCTCCAGTGACGAGGTCTGGACCCTGAACCAGGCGAGGCCAGCCGTCAATCGAACTGACAATTGCAGCTGCGTAGGTGCCGTCAAGAATTGGAATGGGATCAAACGACGAAGAGAGGTCGGTGGCATAGGTCAGGGAGAGTGACGCAAGATCCACCCCCGCCGCCGAGAGGGCGGCAAGCGCCGTGGCGGCATCGCCCGGCAGGCCATGAACGAAGATGTTCTTGCCCGCGAGGTCAGCAATCTCAGTGATGCCAGAGGTGACTGGCGTCACGAGGCGCCAGTCAGACTGCTGCGCGAGCCCTGCGATCAGCATAAGGTCGCTGCCTGCCTCTCGCGCGCTGAGCGCAGCAGCTGGCGAAGCCACATAGAGATCGACGGTCGATTCATCCTCCGCGCCTGCGAATGGGTCGACCCCGACCGTGGGTGTTGCAATGCTCAATGTGATTTCAGCAGCAGCAAGTGCCTCCTCTTGGGTCAAGAACGCAAAGGGGGCGTGCAGACCGCTTGGAGCGCCAGGTAGGTGATACACGACGCTCATCGGCTGGCTTGGAATTAGCGCTCCAGCGATCGACGAGGCGCTTGGCGTAGCCTCCCCTGGGACGCCAGGGCGACAGGCGGCGACCAACAGCAAGGAGAGCGAGAGCGCCAACGATCGGCGAATGAGGCTCAACCGAATCGCCCTGCCACGTAGTCTTCGGTCAGTTGCTGCGTCGGAGCCGTGAAGATCTGTGGCGTGAGGCCGCTCTCCACGAGGTATCCGCCACGGTCTTCACCCATGCTGAAGAACGCTGTCGAATCGGAGACGCGCGATGCCTGCTGCATGTTGTGCGTCACGATGACGATGGTGTACTCCGTTCGAAGCTCTCGAATCAACTCTTCAATCTTGAGTGTGGCGATCGGATCGAGGGCGGAGCAGGGCTCATCCATCAAGATCACTTCTGGGCGAACAGCAATGGCGCGCGCAATGCAGAGGCGCTGCTGTTGGCCACCGGAGAGTGAGGTGCCAGGCTCATTGAGTTTATCTTTCACCTCGTTCCAGAGTGCAGCCTTCTTCAGTGACTCTTCCACGATTCCTGCAATTTCACCCTTGCTTGAAGCGCCCGCGAGTCGCAGCCCGCTGGCCACATTGCCAAAGATCGACATCGTCGGAAATGGGTTCGGCTTCTGGAAGACCATGCCGATCACGCGTCGAACCCGAACAGGGTCGACAAGAGGCCCATAAACATCGATGCCATCTAACGTGATTGTGCCCTTTACGGTTGCGTTCGGGATCGTTTCGTGCATGCGGTTGAGGGCGCGAAGGAGCGTGGACTTTCCACAGCCTGATGGGCCAATCAGCGCGGTGACCTTCTTTGGCTCGATGTTCAGGGACACATTGTTGACCGCGCGGAACTTGTCGTAGAACACCTCGAGGTTCTGCAGGTTGAGGCTCCCCTCCGACGCCTTGGCAGCCGCACCTGCAGGCCGAGCCGCGGGCGATGCCGTCTTTGACGCGTTAGTCGACCCAACAGTGTTCGCTTCTGAGCGCTTCATCTTCTTCCCCTTCTCTTCTGCCATGACTATGCCACCCGGTTGTTGACGGTGCGGAACCGAACCAGAACGTTAAGTGTGAGTGCGATTACGAGAAGGACGAGTGCCGTCGCCCATGCTTGGCCGATTAGCAAGCTATCGGGCGAACTCGAATATCGATAAATTACGATTGGCATGGCGTTCATCGTTGAACCAAAATTGAGAATCTCTGTGTCGTTGGTGCCCTTTGCGGTAAGTAGCAGCGGTGCTGTCTCGCCCAGACCACGACTGACGGCGAGAACAACGCCAGTAAGCAGACCAGATGCGGCCGTTCGGCAGGTAACGAAGATCGTTGTTTTCCAGACCGGAATGCCGAGTGCGAGCGAGGCTTCTCGCACGCCGGCAGGAACGAGTCGAATCACCTCTTGGGTTGTGCGCATCACGATAGGAATCATGAGCACAGAGAGTGCCACGATCGCTGCGTACCCAGAGAATCCGAGGGCCGGGACCACTACGAGGAAGGCGAAGAGTCCGGCGATGATACTCGGGGTGCCAAGCATCACATCGATGAGCAGCTCGCCAGCGGAAGAGACCCGCGGTGAGGCGAACTCGTTGAGGTAGACCCCGCCGGCAATGCCAACTGGCGCGGCAAGAATGATGGATGCAATCGTCAGCTGCAGCGAGCCGATGATGGCGTTTGAGATTCCAGGCTCGATGTCTAGGGGGCTGTTCACGATGAGCTGCGACGTGAGGAATGGCAGTCCGTTTGTGATGATGTACAAAATGAGTCCGATGAGTGGAACCACGGCAATGGCGGCGGTCACAAACATGATTCCGCGCATAAAGCGGTCTGCGCGCCTGCGTCGAGCATCGCGCCCTGAGGGGGCTTTGACCAGGTCAGCAGCCGTAAATCGCAGCAAGCTCACGATGCCTGCCCCCCTCCGCGCGCCGCACGGCGAACGAGGAGACGAATAGCGAGGCTGAGCAAGAATGTGACCGCGAAGAGGCAGATACCGAGTGCGGCAAGGGCGCCTGTCTCGGTTGGGGTGCTGGCCTCGGCATAGTTTGATGCGATCTTTGACGCAATCGTTTGGCCAGGGAGGAAGAGACTAGAGGGGATCCCCTCCGCGTTGCCAATCACCATGGTTACGGCGATGGTCTCGCCGACTGCGCGACCAAGGGCCAGCAGCACCGCGCCGGTGAGCCCGACCCGTGCCGCTGGAAGCACGACATGACGAATAGTCTCCCATCGGGTTGCCCCCATGCCAATGAACCCTTCACGGAGTGATTGCGGTACCGAGCGAATGACTTCACGGCTGATGGCAACAACCATCGGAATGATCATGATGGCGAGCACCATGCCGGCGCGGAAGACACTCTGCGCAGCGGGTGCTTCTGGATCTTCCGCGAGCCAAGGGAAGATTCTGCCGAGGGTGCTTGCGACCCACCACTCCACCGAGTCCCGAAGGCGAATCGAGAGGTCGCCTGCCGCCCAGAGTCCGATCACCACGGAAGGGATCGCGGCCATGAGCTCGACGAGGAAGGTGAGTGGTGCAGCGAGGCGTCGCGGCGCGAACTCAACGAGGTACACCGCGGCCAAGATGCCGACTGGTGCCGCGATCAGGATCGCGATGAGTGCCGAGACCACGGTCCCCCAGATCACTGCGAACGCACCGTAGTTGCCAACGACGCTGCCGTCGGGCTGCGTTACCTCCCCCGCCCAGCGGTCACCAAAGACGAAGGAGAGTGGAGTTTGAATGTTCCATACGGGAAGCGAAGAGACCACCATCGAAAGGACCACTCCAGCCAGGAGGATCCCCGCGACAACCACAGCAGAGCCGAAAAGAATGCGGAAGAGGGCATCCACCCGGATGCCTCGCCCGAACCCGAAACGATTCTCCTTGGTAATTGCCATCTCTTTTGGTTTTCCTCCGACTCCTGTAGACAGCGCACCAGCGGGGAGCCTTTCGGCCCCCCGCTGGTTCACCATTAAGCGCCCAAGCGCGACGTTAGATTACGGCCAGAGAACCGTGCCGTCGTACTTGATTGTCTTCAACTGAGCCACCGCCGCGTTTCGAGCGGCGGTAGGAAGCGCTGCGTATCCAACGATGCCGTCTGATACGTAGAGCTTGCTCTGACCGGTCGTCAGCGCCCAGTTAAGGAACGCGATGAGACCCTGCACCTGGGCCTTCGAGGCACCGGTGCCGCCAGATACCCAGCTCTTGTAAACCATCAACCATGAGTACCCGACAATCGGATACGAGCTGGTCCCAGCAGCAAAGACTGGCTGGACGTAGCTCGTCGAAGGATTGATTGGGTCCTCGGTGGCAACCGCAGCGGTCATTGCTGCCGTTGCAGCTGTTGCGCTCGGTAGCACGTAGTTGAACTTTCCACGATTTGCACCTGAAGTGAACTTCGACTTCGTTTCAAGCGCAGCCGTCTTTAGGCCAGTGGCGGCAGCATATGAAAGCTCAACGTATCCGATTGAGCGGTTCGTCGCTGCAATGTTTGCAGCAACACCCGCATTTCCATCCCCACCGATGATTGCGCGAGCACCCTTTGCGGTGCGCATCGCACCGAAGTAGGTGCCTGGCTGCGTGCTGGCTGGCTTGAACGTACCCGCAGTTGCACTAAAAGCGGTGCTTGAATTGCTGCTGAAGTTTGACTCGTAGCCGCAGTTCTTCTGTGCTGCGGTGGCCGACTTGCCCAAATACGATGCAAAGATGAACGTGGTTCCGGAGCCATCGCTTCGGCCGTTCAGAATGATCGTGGAGCTGGTCAAGTTGGTAATAAGTGGGTTTAGCGCCTTGATCTTTGGATCATTCCACTTTTTGATCGTGCCGTTGTAAATGTCGCAGAGCACTGCGCCATTGAGTCGCAGCGTGGCGGCAACCGTACGGCGCGAGCTCGCAGAGACCCTCTGCTTGAGGCCGTCGAAGCGATATGCAACGGCAACTGGACCGGCGGTTGCCGGAATGACGATGTAGTCATTGGCGGTGCCGAGCGCCGTATCAATGGTTGTTCGGTTCGTTGAGGTCAGGACGCTGTCGGTGCCAGAGAACATCTGGGTGTCCTTCATCATCTCTGATCCCGCGAAGTTGGAGATGCCAGTGCTCGAACCACCACCGGTGTAGTCGAGAACAAACTTGGAGGACGAGCTGG
Source organism: Thermoflexus hugenholtzii JAD2 (assembly GCA_945862225.1). GTDB lineage: Bacteria > Chloroflexota > Limnocylindria > Limnocylindrales > Limnocylindraceae > Limnocylindrus. The sequence goes on from CAMAXG010000004.1 coordinate 26,217, forward strand.
TACCAAAGCGGGAAGGGTTGACGTAGTTTCGGTAGTACTCAAACCACTTCGTGTACTGGTTCCACGGGAAGGTTGCACCCGAGCCGGTGATCTTGCCGAATCCGGCATCGATCGTTGGCGCTGAGGCGCTTGCCGTACCGGCAAGCCCCGCCACAAGCACCAAGCCCATGAGCAGGCTGGTTGTGATCTTCGTAAGGTTTCGCACTGTAACTCCTCCGCGGCGTTGCGCCGAACCGCCGATCTTTTGTGGGGCGCGGGGCAAGAGTGACGCAGCGATGTATACGGAACGCTAACGGTGTGTAAACGCTCTGTGAATTTTTGGTAACACCGTGCTTGGGGCGCCTTGGGGCCCTCTTTGGCCGCACGGACCGAATCGCCCCCCACTCCGCCACCAGCACGGCACCGAGGATCAGCGCCCCACCAACCAGCTGAACTGCGGTAAGACGCTCGTTGAAGAGGTAGCCGGCCGCCACGATCGTGAAGATCGGCTCCACGGTACTGATCAGCGCCGCACGGGCGGCCCCAAGACGCTGCGCCCCTATATAGAAGGCACCGATCGGAATGATCCCCGCAATGGTGGCGACGCCAATGATCGGCAGGAGTGCGTCATCAGGGATCGGGGTTGGCAGCAGTTCGCGCCCAAGTGCGGCGCGCAGCAGCAACATGCCGACCGCGGTGCCGAAGAGGCTGACCGGAATGGCGGCGAGTGGCGAGGTGCCTCCGCGACCCGATGCGCCGGTACCGCTCTTGGTTTCGCCGCCGAGACGCGCGGCGAGAATGATGTAGCAGCTATAGATGATCGGCGAGGCGATGCCGAGCACCAGGCCGATCGGCGCGGGCTCATTCGCTTCAGGGATGCCACCCACGCCGAGCACGACCCCGGTGGTGGCGATCGCGAGGGCGATCCACGGGCGTGGCCCCGACGGTGCGTGGGCAAAGAAGATCGAGAGCACGGCAACGATGGCTGGGAAGGCATAGGTCATGAGGCCAGCGAGTGAGGCGTCAATCCAGGTGAGGCTCCCAAAGTAGGTAGCAGCGTTGGCAGTGAAGAAGAGCCCGATGGCAAAAGAACGGAGCGCACGCTCGCGGGTAAGGCCACGAAGGGCCGCGCGCCCAGCTGGGAGCGCGACGACGATGGCGCCAAGGATGAGCGCGGCGAGCAGGTGGCGCCAGACCAGCAGGTCGAGCCAATCAAATCCAGTCGGGTAGATCGCTTTCGCAAAGAGTGAGCCCGATCCATAGCCGATCGCCGAGACGACGACCAACAGAATCCACGGGAGTCGATTTGAACGCATCGTGGAAGGATACGTGTGAACGGCTACTTGGTGTGTGCCACACATCGTGTAGCGCACTCGGCTAGCATCAGCGCTATGGCAAAAACGGTTTCAACGGCGGCCCCCCGACTCACCGCCGCCGCCCCACTGGCGATCGCTCTGGCGATGCTCACGATCTACATCGTGTGGGGCACCACCTACCTCGCCATTCGCGTGGTCGTTGACCCCGATCAAGGCATGGCCATTCCGCCATTCGCCATGGTCTTCATTCGATTTGCGGTTGCCGGTCTCGCCATGCTTGCACTCGTTGCCATCTTCGCCCGCGATGCGCTGCGCTCACTCACCCGTGCGCAGATTCGCGACCAGGCCATCGTCGGAATCGCCCTGAACGTTGGCGGACTCGGTGTGACCTCATTTGGCGAGCAGACCATCCCTTCGGGGATCACCGCACTCCTGATCGCCCTGCTACCGATCTGGGTCGCCGTGATCGGGCGTGTGGTCTATAAGGACCGTATTGCTCCACTCAGCATCCTTGGGATCGCCGTCGGCATCGTGGGGGTAATCATCCTCATCTCTCCTGATGCGGGTGACGCGGGCCTCGACCCTCTCGGACTCGCTTGCATCCTCTTTAGCCCGCTCAGCTGGGGTGGTGGTTCGATCTGGAGCCAACGTCGTGCCGCAACGCCGGCCGACTCTCGAGTTGCCGTAGCCATTCAAATGCTCGCCGGCTCCGTGGGCGGTGCAATCGTTGCCACCCTGCTCGGGGAGTGGAACAGCGTGGAATTCGGATCGCTCGGTAGTGACGTGATCTTTGCGCTCGCCTATCTCATCGTCGTCGGCAGCCTGATCGCCTACAACGTGTACACCTGGCTGCTCCGCGTTGCGCCATTCGGCCTCGTCTCCACATATGCCTATGTAAACCCGGTGGTCGCAGTGCTCGCCGGCAGCTTTATCTTGAGTGAGCCGATCTCGGCCCAGCTCATTGCAGGCGGCGCCATTGTGGTTGTTGGTGTCGCGATCATGGTGACGGCTCGCAATCGAACAATTGCACGCGGGGCTGCGTCGCACTGAGATGAGTGCAGGCGACGCGCCACTGCGCGTCTCAAGGGCGGCGGCACGCCGCTTCCTTGCCGAGCGCCACATGCTCCTCCCCCCGCGCCAGCTCCCCGCCAGTAAGGGCTCCGTGCTTGCCCTGGTTGAGCGGCTCGGATCGCTGCAGTTCGATCCAGTTGACCTCGCAGGTCGCAGCCACGAGATCGTCTGCCATGCCCGCATTGATGGGTTTGAGCCACGCTGGGTAGACGAACTCCTCTACGCCAAGGTTCCCGCCCACCGCGCCCTGGTAGAGCAGTACAACGGCGTGCTGGTGATCGTGCCTACGAGTGAGCTCCCCTACTACCGACGCCCCGCCGACAAGCGCCGCGAGCGCTACTGGCGCGACGGCACCTACAAGCGACTCAAGCCGTGGGCCGACACGATCCTGTCGCGCATTACCGCCGAAGGGCCGCTCAGCGCCGCCGACTTCGGCCCCTCAAAGTCGGTCGCCTGGTCGTGGGGGCCAACACCGGCGTACCGCGCCGCGCTTGAAATGTTGCAGCTCGCGGGTCTGCTGCATCTTGCCCGCCGCGACGGTTCGCGGCGCTGGTTCGACCTTGCCGAACGACTGATCCCCCGCAACGTGCTGGAGCGCCGTGTCACCGAAGAGGAGCAGATCGAACACACCTTCTTGGCGCGGCATCGCGACCTTGGACTCGCCTCCGCGAACGGCGTCTGGGTGCAGACCGACTGGCCGCTCAAGCGTAAAGAGCTGGTGCGCCGACTCACCGAGCGCGGTGCCCTACTCAACATTGAGATCGATGGGCTCCCAGGGCCGTGGCGCATTCCGGGTGGTGAGCGCTTCGCCCTTGAGGCGGCGATGCGCGCCACTGCGGGCACGCGACCGGTAGCCGCCGATCCGAACGCGGTGACGCTGCTCTCACCGCTCGACCCGCTCATTCACGACCGGAAGCGACTCGAGACGCTCTACAACTTCCACTACCGCTGGGAGATCTACACACCCGAGAAGAGGCGCGTCTACGGGCCGTATGTGATGCCGATCCATGCGGGTGACGCCATCGTTGGTCGCATTCAACTACGACGCGTGAAGGAGACGGAGGCAGTAACGATTGACGGACTCTGGTGGGAGCGTGGCGCAAAGCCAACGCGCCACATTACTGGCTTGGCCAACGCGATCGCCGCGCACCAACGACTGCTTGGGTCTACAGCGGGGCAGATGCCGAAAGAGATTGCAGATCGAAGTGACGGGCGGCGCCTCTTTAGGGCGCTGCGAAAGATCGCCGGCTAGACGCCGAGGTAGGCTTCGCGCACCTTCGGGTTCTTCGCCAACTTGTCGCAGCTGTCTTCGAGGGTGACCTCGCCGATCTGCAAGATGTAGCCGCGCTTGGCAATGCCGAGCGCCATCATGGCGTTCTGCTCAACCAAGAGCACCGCTGTTCCGCGGGAGTTGATCTCGGTGATGATGTCGAAGATCTGCTCCACCAAGATTGGCGCGAGGCCCATGGAAGGCTCATCGAGGAGCAGGATCTTTGGCTGCGCCATCAGGGCACGTCCGATCGCGAGCATCTGCTGCTCGCCGCCCGACATGGTGCCGGCGGCCTGGCTCTCGCGCTCCTTCAGCCGTGGGAAGAGTTCGAAGACCTTCTTGAAGTCCTTCTGTACGTCAGGGCCAGACTTGCGCAGGAATGCACCCATCTCGAGGTTCTCGCGAACCGACATACGGGAGAAGACGCGACGACCTTCTGGGCTGTGCCCTACGCCGAGCCGTACGATCTCGTGCGCCTCCGCCTTCTCAATCGACTTCCCCTTCAGCTTGATGCTCCCGGAACGAGCGCGCTCAAGTCCAGAGATGGTGCGCAGTGTTGTGGTCTTGCCGGCACCGTTTGAGCCGATCAGCGTGACGATCTCGCCCTCTTCCACCTTGAGGGAGACACCGCGAAGGGCGTGCACTGCACCGTAGTACGTGTGCACATCCTTTAGTTCAAGCAGTGGTGCCATCGTCGTACTCCTCTCAGTGTCCCGCTGCGGCGCCGCGGCCGAGGTAGGCCTCGATCACCTTTGGATTGGTGCGGATCGCCTTTGGCAGACCCTCAGCGATCTTTTCGCCGTGGTCGAGCACCGTGATGTAGTCCGAGATTCCCATGACGACGCGCATGTCGTGCTCAATGAGCAGCACGGTGATGCCGAGCTCGTCGCGAATGCGGCGAATGAGCGCGGTCATCTCTTCGGTCTCTTTCGGATTCATGCCGGCTGCCGGCTCGTCGAGCAAGAGGAGCTTCGGTCGGCTGGCGATCGCGCGAGCAATCTCAAGCAGGCGCTGCTTGCCATACGGCAGGTTGGCCGCCAGCTCGTTCTCCATGCCCGCGAGGTCAACGAAGGCGAGGAGTTCGCGCGCACGCTGCTCAGCGGCCGCCTCTTCTTCGCGCACCTGGCGCGTCTTGAAGAGGGCCCCGAGGAGGCCGGCGTGCAGGTGCACATGCATGCCAACAAGGATGTTCTCAAGCGTTGTCAGGCTCTTGTAGAGGCGAATGTTCTGGAAGGTGCGGGCAAGGCCAGCAACCACCATGTCGTTCGGCCGCGCAGGTCGCGTGACGCCGATGCGCTTGATCAGGCGGTTGTACCAGTCTGGGCGAACGATGTTCAGAAGGAGCGCGCCAACGAATCCAAGGAGCGCGACGGCGACCGAAGCGACCCCCTCGACGAGTCCAGTGTCGCCACCCACGGCCATCAGGAAGTAGATCGCTAGGGCGATGAACGGGATCGTTGGAAGGACCAAGAGAATTGGCTCTCGGCCCGCGCCGGTTGGTGGCGAGATCAACGGCTTGCCGTCGAGCTCGATCGTGCCCTCTGTTGGAGCGTAAATGCCAGCGATGACGTTGAAGAAGGTGGTCTTCCCTGCACCGTTTGGCCCGATGATCGCGCTGATCGAACCGCGTGGGATCTCAAAGTCCACGTTGTTAACGGCGACGAGGCCGCCGAACTTCCGGGTGACGCCGCGAGCCCTCAGCATTGGTCCGCCCTTCGCTGCGCTCACTTCAAGCCACCCTTTCCAATCTTCAGGGGGGCGAACTCACGCATACGTCGACGCGCAGGGAAGATCCCCTGTGGTCGCTTGAGCATCATCAGCACCAGCACGATGCCGTAGAGCACGTACTGGAACTCGAGGAAGTCAATCTGGTTGAGGATCGGAATGTTGAAATTCTCAACGAGCGTGTTGAGCTGCTTGAGCAGGATGCTCTGGAAGAGATAGATGATGAATGCGCCAGTGGCGACGCCGATGGTGTTCCCCATGCCACCCAGTACGACGGCGGCGAGGGCGCTGATAGAGACAGCGAAGCGGAACTGGTCGGGGGTGACGATCGTGATCTTTGCTGCGTTCACCACGCCGACGATGCCCGCGATCGATGCGCCCACAGCAAACGCCTGGAGTTTTGCAATCACGGTATTCACACCGGAAGATTCAGCAGCGAGCTCGTCTTCGCGAATGGCGTCCCAGGTGCGGCCAAGTCGAGAATCTTCGAGGCGATAAATCATGATCATGATCAGGGTGAAGAGCACGACCACCAGGCCGTACATCGGCCATGGGTTGATCAGGGTGAACTGCAAGATTCCTGGGATGTTCGGCTTGTCGATGCCACCGATTCCGTTCACGCCGTCGGTGAACTTATCGGCATTCATCAGGGTGATCGGCACGATCTCTCCGAAGCCGAGGGTCACGATCGCAAGGTAGTCACCGCGAAGTCGCAGGGTGGGTGCACCGAGCAGCACACCGAAGATGGCGCCAACGATGCCGCCCGCAAGCAGCATTGGCCAGAACGGAAGGTGAATGCCAGAGAACGGCGATGCTGCAAGGGCGTAGGTGTATCCGCCGAGCGCAAAGAAGGCGGCATACCCGAGGTCGAGCAGGCCGGCAAAGCCGATCACCACGTTGAGCCCCATCGCCAACATGGCGTAGATCGCTGCGGTAGTAAAGGCGTTCACCCAGGCATTCGTTGACTGAATGCCGTCGAACGGCGGCACACGGGTGAGGAGCGGCAGGGCAACGCTCAGCAGCACGACCCCAACAAAGATGCCGAGGCTACGGTGCTTGCGGAAATACGCTCGCACCGGCGCGAATGGAGCGTTTACGGCATCGACGATGCGGCTCATGCGCGGTCTCCCGAGTGTGAGCCGAGCAAGCCTGTTGGGCGGAAGACCAAGAAGATCACGAGGAGCGAGAAGACGACAGCGCCGCCCCAGCGGCCGTAGCCGAAGGCCGATGCGCCGACCTCAATGAAGGCGATCAGGAAGCCGCCGAGCGCAGCGCCTGCCGTGTTGCCGATACCGCCGAGCACGGCGGCGGTGAAGGCCTTCAGGCCCGACTGGAATCCGAGGTTGAAGCTGGTGTTGCCGTAGTAGAGGCCGTGGACCACACCGGCAGCGCCGGCCAGGCCGGAGCCGATCAGGAAGGTGATCATGATCGTGCGATTGATGTCGACGCCCATGAGTGACGAGGCGTCGCGATCCATAGAGGTGGTGCGCATTGCGCGACCAGTTCGGGTGCGGGAGATGAAGAGCTGCAGGGCGAACATCAGCGCGACAGAGGCGGCGATCACAAAGATGTTCAGGAGGGGGACGCGGGAGCCCGAAACCTCGATTGACCACTCAATAGGCACGAGCTGCGGCACGGTGACAATGGTTGGCCCGAAGAAGAACTGAATGACGTTCTGCAGGATGAAGCTCACGCCGATCGCGGTGATAAGGGGTGCCAGCCGAGGTGCGCGACGGAGTGGCCGGTACGCCAGTCGCTCAATGAGCGCGCCGACGATTGCCATGACGCCGATCGTGAGGGCGAAGAGCACCAGCACGCTCCCAGCCAGGAGGGGGATGTTCGTAATGGCTCCCTCGTTGCCCAAGAGGCTGCTGCTAATGAACATCGCCACGAAAGAGCCGACCATGAAGACATCGCCGTGGGCGAAGTTGATTAACTCAATGATGCCGTAGACCATGGTATAGCCGAGAGCGACGAGCGCATAGATCGCGCCGAGTGTGAGGGCATTCACGAACTGATCAATACCAAGAACAAAGAGCGCGAGCCCCAGGAAGGCGAAGATGCCGAACGGAAGGCGCGCGTTGGCAAAGGGGCGGCTGCTAGAGCTGCTCGTCACGTCGGCTGCTGCCATCGGTTCCCCCATTGGCAGCCCACGCGGGCTGCAGACTTGTTCTGTAGATAGTGCCGCTCAGCAGGAGATTCGGCAAGAGGGCGGGCCCCTGTAGGTGAAACGAGGACCCCCACCGCCCTTGCGGGTGATGGGGGTCCTCACGGTTGCCTATATCAGGCGCGTAGGTTCCCCTACGCGGCCGGATTAGTTCCCGTAGTTGATCTCCTCAACGAACTTCCAAGCGCCGCCATCAACCTTGTACAGGGAGATGATGCGCTGGGTCGTGTCGCCGACCTCGTCGAAGCTGACCGCGCCAAGCACCGTCTCAAAGGCAGAGCCCTTGTCGACGACAGCAGCACGTACAGTCTCGCGGGTCACATCGCCACCGGTGACGGCGGCCTTGATGCCCTCGACCAAGATCTGAGCGCAGGCGTAGCCAGCGAAGGCATAACCCTCGGCATCCTTGCCGTACTCAGCCTTGAACTTGGTGTTGAACGCGTCCTTGCCAGGAATGTTCTCGATTGCAGCCTGTGATGCATAGCTGTTCTCAGCGTTTGCACCAGCGATTGCAACGTATGAACCCTCGCCCGTGCCGTCGTAGATGCCGTCAGCACCGTAGAACGGCAGCGCGCCGAGGCCCGCCTGGGCAAGCGCGTTGCGGAAGAGTGGGGCGCCGTCTGACGTTACGCCACCGTAGAAGATCGAGTCAGCGTCGGCTGCCTTCGCGGCTGTCGCAACAGCAGAGAAGTCAGTCGTGCCCGTTGGGAGGCCGGTTCGGCCAACAACGGTGCCGCCATCCTTCTTGAACTGCGCCTCGAAGGCATCCGCTACACCCTTGCCATAGGCATCGGTGGAGTCGAGGATGTAGATCTTCGCAGCGCCATTCTTCTTGGCGTACACGGCAACGGCTGGACCCTGAAGGTCGTCAGTCGTGGCAACGCGGACATAGTTCACAGCACGGCCGCCGCGAAGGGCTGCGCCGTCATCACCCTTGGTGAGTCCTGGCGCCGTATTCGACGGTGAGCACTGAAGAAGTCCGGCCTCTGACGAGACTGGAATCTGTGCCTTACCCGAAGCCGAGTTGAACGGGCCAACAACAGCAACAACCGTCTCGTCACCGACAAAGGTCAGCATGTCTGCAGCGGCCTGGTCTGGGTTGTGTGCGCCTTCCTTGGCGTGGTCAAGAACCTTCGCCTTAAGGGTGTAGCCCTCAATTGAAGTCTCCTTGATCGCAAGGAGTGCGCCGTCGCGAGCTGGGCCCGCTGACGCAAGGCTCGAGCCGTTGAGTGGGAGGCTAACCCCGATCGTCAACGTCTTACCCGCGGTGCTCGCCGTCGAGCCACCGCATGCAGCTGCGAGAATCGCAACTGCTGCAAGGGCGCTTAGGCCCTTCTTGTTTAAGACCTTCATGAGGTCCTCCTATCTGCTATTCCCAACCGTTCCGGTTGGGCTCGCCTCTGTTTCGGACTACGTGATCACGACTCATCTACTGACGTAGATGTGACAGTGCGGCTGCGTCCGATGCAGTCGAGGAACGTCATCATGAAGGAGCGCGCGCTGCTACGCAACCTTTTCTTGCAGCTTTTGTGTGATTACGGGCCTTTATTAAGGAATCAGAATCTTTCTTCTAGCGCCCTTCGGCAATAAGCAGTGCGCCCCCTGCTGAAAGGTCAACAGGTTGCAACCCAGTTGCAAGGTGAGCGGTGGCCAAGTTGCCGAGTCGTACGCCCCCGACCGCCGCGGATCCGATCGCCGTAGCGGTTGCGCCGTGTGGGCCCACCGTGATGTCGCCCACCCAAGGGCCGATTACCGCGCGAGCCGAGAAGTGGGGTGATGAGACCAGGAGCTGCTCGCCAGGCTTCTCCCAATTGATTGCGGTGGTACGCGTCGCCTGATGTTCCGCATCCGTCGCGCGGAGCGCCTCGGTCTGGTGGAGTGGTCGTGACGGGTCGTTGCGCCCCCAGTCGGCGACGCGATAGGTTCGGTCGGATCGCTGTTGCACCTCCCAAATAAAGAGGCCGGGCATCAGCGCATGAAGGCAGCCGGTCGGCACGTCGAACACATCGCCGCGCTGCACAGCGTGCCGAGCTAACAGTGGAGTGATGTCGGCGCCAGAGGCCAACGCGTTGGCGATATCGGCGCCCGAAACTGATGGAGCGCGTCCGAGGAGCAGCTCGGCTCCGGGTGCGGCCTCAAGTACAACCCACGCCTCATGTTTACCGATCGCCTCTGCGCCGTGCATCACTTTGGCGAGATCGTCGTCAGGGTGGACTTGTACAGAGAGTCGATCTTGCACGTCGAGCAACTTCACGAGCACGCCACCCGGCAGCTCGTCGGCATCACCGAACCAGGCCTCGCCGATTGGGCCGCTCGGCGCGGTGTCGGGGGCGAGAGCACGAAGGCGATCACCACCCCACACACGTCCAACAAGACGCGGGGCGAGGAGCTGCGTGTCGCGCGGTGCCGACTCAGTCATGGGGAGAGTCTAGGCGAGGGGCCCAGCTGCGGAGGGGCTGATCGTGCGCGTTAGGCGAGCACGCTCGCGACCGCCTTGGCCACGATCGGAATCTTCGCGGCGGAGAGGCCCGCCATGTTGATGCGTCCACGCGCAACGAGGTAGACCGCATGTTCGTCACGGAGGCGCTTCAGCTGGTCGTCGGTGAGGCCGAGGAGCGAGAACATGCCGTGATGCTTGAGCAGGTACGAGAAGTCGCCTGCCCCGGTGGCGGTCAGCGCAGTGGCAAACGCGGTGCGGCTCTCTGTAATGCGACTGCGCATTGCCGTGACCTCGCCCTCCCACTGCGCGCGAAGAGTGGCGTCGCCAAGAATCGTGGCCACGATCGCGCCGCCGTGTGCCGGTGGATTTGACCACATCGTGCGTACCGCCATGCGCGCATGCGATGCGATGGAGGCCGCTGCAGCATCATCGGCTCCAATGATTGCCAGGCTGCCGACGCGCTCGTTATAGAGGGCGAAGTTCTTTGACGAGCTGCTCGCAACGAGCACCTCGCATCCGGTCGCCAAGAAGGCGCGCAGCGATGCGGCATCTTCGACCAGCCCTTCACCGAATCCTTGATACGCAAAGTCGAGGATCGGCAGAATGCCGCGGTGGGCAATCTGTTGCGCAATCTCGCTCCACTGCTCGGGTGTTGGGTCAATCCCTGTCGGGTTATGGCATGCGCCGTGCAGGATCATTGCGTCACCACCCTTCGCAGCGGCGATCGCATCAAAGAGTGCGCCGGTGTTCAGTGATCGCGCATCGTCGGTGGTCCAATCGTGGCGGCGTGCCGTGATGCGCGACGACTCAATGATCTGCGTGTGGTTGGGCCAGGTCGGCTCGCCCACCCAAATCTCTGCGCCGGGTCGCAGTCGCGAAACCAGATCAACAGCAAGGCGCACCGCGCCGGTGCCGCCCGGCGTATGGAGCATCTGGACGCGGTCGGCAGCAGCGGGCTCGATCTCTCCCCACGCCCCACCAACAGTGCGGAAGAGGAGTGATTTGGCAGCGGCCAAGTAGGCGGGATCTCCACTGATCGGCATGTAGAGTTTTGAGGTGGTTGAGGCGAGGAGGCGCTCTTCGGCCGTACGGACGCTCGGCAGGATCGGGGTGACCCCCTGCTCATCCATATAGACGCCAGCGGCGAGGTTGATCTTATGCGGACGTGTGTCAACACGGTGAAGCTCAACGATCCCGAAGATCGGGTCGGTGGGCGCGTCACTGATTCGTGCGGAGAGGGAGCCTTCAGACATGCGGCGAGTCTACCCGCGCGACGCGGGCGGCGCGTTTTGGCTCGCGGGCGTACGATCGCGCCGATGAGCTTCTTTGACCTTGATCCGATCGGCTGGATGATCGTCGGCCTGCTGGCCGGCGGGCTCTCCTCGCTCCTCGTTGGCGGTCGTGCCGCGCGGGGCTGCCTCCCCAACATTCTGGTTGGCATTCTCGGCGGCATTGTGGGCGGCACCCTCGCAAAGGGAGCAGGCTACGGCGATCCAGGTGGATTCATCGGATCGGTCTTCGTGGCGCTGCTCGGATCCGTGATCTTGCGACTGGCGCTCGAATTCGTAGATCGGCGCCCCCGACGATGAGTGACGAGAAGGTCGTTGAGAAGCCATTCAGCCCTGGTCTCGCCGGCGTGGTCGGCGCCGAAACCGCCGTCGGCTACGTCGATGGCGCCGCCGGACGACTTCTCTATCGTGGCTACCCAATTGAAGAGGTAGTCACCAAAGGAAACTATGCGAACGTCCTCGACCTCCTACTGACGGGCGAGTGGCACCCGAACGCCGATCTTGTTCCGGAGAAGGTGCCACCCGCCGTTCTCGCGGCACTTCGACTCCTCCCTGCCCACGCCCATCCAATGGATGCGCTGCGCACCGCCATTTCAGTCTGGGGCGCGGGTGAGCGACTCGGCTGGCCACCAACCGCCGACGAGGCGAAGCGCATTGCCGCCTTTGCGCCGTCGGCGCTCGCTGCATTCGCGCGACTGCGACAGGGACTTGAGCCCGTAGATCCGCAGCCTGGCCTTGGTATCGCGGCCGCATTCCTGCAGCAGCTCCACGATAAGGAGCCCGATCCGGCAACCGCCCGCGCGCTTGATGCCTACTTGATGGTGGGTGCGGAGCATGGTCTGAATGCCAGCACCTTTACCGCGCGCGTGATCATTGCAACGCGATCAGACATTGCTTCGGCAATCTGCGGCGCCGTCGGCGCGATGAAGGGGCCACTCCACGGCGGAGCACCTGCTGAGGTCATTGGCCAGCTCGGTGAGATCGGCTCCATTGATCGCGCCGAAGACTGGGCGCGCGGCAAGCTCTCACGCAAGGAGCTGATCATGGGCTTCGGTCACCGCGTCTACCGCGCGTACGACCCGCGTGCCGCTGCGCTGCGCAAGGTTGCTGAAGCGATGCCAACGCGACCCGCGTGGCTTGAGCTCGCAATCGGCGCCGAGGAGCAGATTCTCAAGGTGTTCGAGGAGATGAAGCCGGGCCGTGCGATGAAGACGAACGTGGAGTTCTACGCCGCCGCCGTACTGCAGGGTGTTGGCCTGGTCCCCGATCTCTTCCCAGCAACATTCGCACTGGCGCGCATTGCCGGTTGGTCTGCGCATGCGATCGAGCAGGCTGGCGTCGACAAGCTGATTCGCCCCGACGCCAAGTACATCGGCCACGCGGAGCGACACCTCCCCGCCTAACGCGCCAATCGGCACGCCGGCGGGTGTGTCAGTCAATTAGTCTCGGCGCGACAGCCCCACGCTCAAGCCGGCTGCGCCAACGAGTGATGGAATCCCGAGCAGTGCGATGGCGATGAGCAGCGCGCTTAGGTCACTTGTCGTACCTACGCCGCCAACGTTTGCACGCTCTTCACCGTTGAGCGGCATAACGTCATACATCGCCTCAGCAAGCTCAAGTGTGCCAACGCTGTTCTGGGCAACGAGGCCCGCCTCAGTCTGGCTAAAGGTCAGCGCGCCACCGAGGAGGATTGCGCTGAACGTTGTCTCTGCCGCGTTCAACTCCTCGCAGAACATCTTCGTGGAGAGGAGATCGCTCACGGTGAACGTGCCGTCGCTATTGGTGGTCACAGTGCCGCCAAGCTGATTGCATCCAACCGTTGCGCTAAAGCTGCCGTCATCACCGAAATACATCTGGCCAGCGATCACTTCGTAGCGAACGCCACTGAGTGATACCGCGAGGATGGCGAACTGTCGACCGAACGCTGGGACGATCTCACCGCCGGTTCGCGGGCAGTTCGTGCTTCCGTCGGATGTGATCCAGCAGGCGTCACCGCCAACAGGAGGATCCACTGGGAGCCCTGACTGGCACATGACTGGCACTGCGCCGGTGGGATCAGGTGCACATGGGTCTTCTGCGTCGACCGTCTGGATGTAGACGCACTCGGCGGGAGCACCTTTGGGGATGACCGGGACGCCGTTAACGATCTCAACGGGTGGGCACTCCACGCCTGAAGAGGCCGGCACAGGGGTGACCTCGTCGGAAGCAGCCACAGGGCGCACGCTCGGCGCAATCAGTAGTCCAAGTATGAGAACGGCGGTGAGTACTCGGGTCATAGCTGCCTCCTACGGTTACGGGCCCGAAGGGGCCCCTCGCTACCGTAACGCTTGTGAGGCGAGATCAGTTCCCCGCCTAGAGCTCCCCGCGCAGCGCCTTGGCGAGCTGCTCGCCATGGTCGAGGGGGTGCTTGGAGTAGATCCGTAGCCAGTCATCGAGCGTGAAGCGCCCGCGCTCGCTGTGCTCCGCATGGCGGGCCAGGTCCGCCTCGGTGAGGTGCTGGAGCACGTTGAAGGTGCCCGCCCGCACCGCCGAGAAGACGGCGAGGGACGTCTCAATGGGATCGGTCTCATAGCCGAGCGCTGGGCTCGCCGCCCATGCTCCTTCGTCGTATCCCTGAATAAGGGAGCCAGCCGGCTCGGCAACCAGGCGTCGTAGCCGCGCGTACGACTGCGCCTCGCTGTCGGCCAGGTGATGGATCACCTGCCGCGGCGACCAGCCCTCTGGATGCTTGGCGTCGAGCTTCAGGTGATCAAGCCCAGCGACCTGCTCTTCGAACGCCTTCGTTGCCGCCTGATAGGCCGCGACGCGTTCGGCGAAACTCACTTGCCGGTGACCCAATTGATCATGTTCGACATCAGCGGCGCAAAGCCGTTCCACTGCACGAATGGCTCTGGGCACCAGTGTGGGCCAATGTCCGACGTCCAGACGAGTGATCGACCCTTGCCAACCTGTGCGGTGGCAATGAGCGGATCGCCACCGACTGAGGCAACGAGTGTTGCGCCAGGCTTCAGCACCACCTTGTTGTAGCCGAGCAGTGCTGGCATGCCAGCAGGAACACCGGCGAGCACTGGGTGGCTCGCATCAACGATGACTGGCTGCGCACCCTCTGGTGCCTCAACGCGATCGTCGTGGGTGAGGCAGGTCACTGGAAGCACGCGCTCGACGGCACTGCCAGCGAAGCGCGCCTTCGCTTCAAAGCCTTGGAAGCTGAGGTAGCCGCCGGCCATGATCAACGCGCCGCCGTTCTCCACCCACTCGGCGAGAAGCTTCAAGCGATTCGGCGTTGACTTCCCCTGCAGCCACGTTTCAATTGGGAGCAAGAATGAGTTGGTGCCAATGTCGCTGAGAACGATCACGTCGTACTTGCTCAGCTCTGCAGCGGTATGCGGGAACTTTGCTGGCACGTCGTGCGCGTACATCTGCTCGACCTCGTGACCCTTGGAGCGAAGGGCGCCGTTGTACCAATCGGCACCGGAGTGGAAGGTGACACTGGTGAAGGAGTCGAACCCCTTGTAGTGCGTCGCCTCAGATACCCATGACTCCCCAACGAGCAGAACGCGCTTTCCCATGAGCTCCCCCTTCTGGCGCTAACGCGCCTCTTCAAATAGCCGACGTGGATTATCCGTCATCATCGCGGCTCCCTGCTGGAGCGGCACCCCGTGGCGTGCCAGCCTCGGCAAGAAGAACTCCACGATATGTCCGTATCCTGGCCCGCCGTTGGCGCGCAGCAGGATCTTCATGAAGATGTCCTGCGACATCAGGACGCGGTCGCCGAAGCCGGCCTGTACGAGGCGCGCGATGTTGCGTGCGTCATCTTCGTCGCTGGTGCAGGGCGCCTGCTGGTCGGCGTAGAAGACTTGCATGCCGATCATGTCGTACTGCAGGTAAATGCCGCGCTTTAGGAGGCGTGTCTGGTATTCGTAATCGTCACCGCTCGGGTTGGAGTGACAGAGCACCACGCTCTGCATCGGCACACCTTGCGCGGCAACAAAGTCGAGGACCTCGTCACCAAGGCGATACCAGCCAGGCATGTGGATCTGAATCGGCACACCCGTCTCGCGCTGCGCGAGGCAGGCGCCGGCGAGCGAGTTGCGCTCGCGGCTGGTGAACGGCTGGCCAACGAAGATCTCGCCGATGAAGCCAGCACGGATGTTCGTCCCTTGAGCGCCGACGGTGAGGTCGCGCACGATGCGATCTGCGATCTCGCGCACGCTGCCATCGAGGTGCTCTGGCCCGTGCACCGGGTCAAGGAAGATGCCGCTCCCCATCACCACGTTCAGCCCCGATTCGCGGCTGATGCGTGCGAGCCCCTCGGGGTCACGCCCATTCCCCTTGTCGGCGCAGGCCTCCAGAATCGTGCGGCCACCCTGGGCGGCGAAGCGCTTCACCTCAACGATGGCGGACTCAATATCATCGAGCGCGCAGTTGTCCTTATTGAGGAATGGGTCGTGTCGCAGCTCCCAGATGTTGCTGATAGAGACCTTCTCGTCAACGAGCTCCTTGGATCGAGCCGAGTCGTCATAGGGCGGATGCCACCACGGCGTGACAATGTTGAAGAGGTGCTCGTGCGTGAGGGTGAGCCCCATCTCGGTGCTCTCGATCTCACCAGTGACCGTTTGAATCTTGACCACGTGGTTAGCTTGCCTCTTCAAAGAGCCGACGTGGGCTCGCGGTCATCATGCTGATTCCCTGCTCGAGCGGCACGCCGTGCCGGGCGAGTCGCGGCAGGAAGAACTCGACCAAATGGCCGTAGCCTGGGCCGCCGTACGAGCGCAGCAACGTCTTCAAGCCGATGTCTTGCGACATCAGCACCTTCTCGCCGAATCCATCGCGCACCAGGCGTGCAATGTTGCGCGCATCGTCTTCGTCGCTCGTGCATGAGGCCTGCTGATCCGCGTAGAAGACCTGCATGCCAATCATGTCGTACTGCAGATAGGCGCCGCGCTTGAGCAGGCGTGTCTGATATTCGTAGTCGTCGCCGCTTGGGTTCGAGTGGCAGAGCACGATGCTCTCCATCGGCACACCGTGTGCCGCGCAGAGGTCGAGCACCTCGTCGCCGAGGCGGAACCAGGCGGGCATGTGGATCTGCATCGGTAGGTGCGTCTCGCGCTGGGCAATGCACGAACCGGCAAGTGACTTGCGCTCTCGTGCCGTGAACTCACTGCCCACACCAATCTCACCAATGATTCCCGACTTGACCTTGGTGCCGGGTGCACCCTCCGTGATGTCGCGAATGAGATCGTTGGCGATGTCGCGTTCGCTCTTGGCGTCGTTCGCTTCGGACTGTGATCCGTCAAGGTAGTAGCCCGTTCCCATGATGATGTTGAGCCCGGTTCGTTTACTGATCGTGGTAAGCCCCTCAGGATTACGACCATCGTTATAGCCACTCGTCTCGATGATCGTCTTGCCGCCCTGGTCTGCAAACCGCTGCACCTCTTTGATGGCAAGTTCAACGTCTTGAACAATGAGGTTGTCCTTATTGATGAATGGATCGTGCTTGAGCTCCCAGATGTTGCTGATGGATACCTTCTCGTCAACGAGTTCGCGCGATCGTGGTAAATCGTCGAGCGGCGGATGCCACCATGAGGTCACGTCGCCGAGTAGGTGCTCGTGCGTGAGGGTGAGCCCCATCTCGGCGCTCTCGATCTCGCCGGTGACCGTCTGGACCTTGACCATAGTGACTAGCTTGCCGATTCGAAGAGTTGGCGCGGGTTCGCCGTCATCATCGCGATCCCCTGCTCGAGCGGCACGCCGTGCCGAGCGAGTCGTGGCAGGAAGAACTCCACCATGTGCCCGTAGCCTGGGCCGCCGTAGGAGCGCAGGAGGCTCTTGAGGAAGATGTCTTGCGACATCAGCACCTTCTGACCAAAGCCGTCACGCACCAGGCGGGCGATGTTGCGCGCGTCGTCTTCATCGCTCGTGCACGACGCCTGCTGGTCGGCGTAGAAGACCTGCATGCCGATCATGTCGTACTGCAGATAGGCACCGCGTCGTAGAAGACGTGTTTGATATTCGTGATCATCGCCGCTCGGATTGGAGTGGCAGAGCACGATGCTCTCCATCGGTACGCCGCGCGATGCGCAGAAGTCGAGGACCTCGTCGCCGTAGCGGAACCAGGCCGGCATGTGCACCTGCATCGGCAGATGCGTTTCGCGCTGCGCGATGCATGCGCCAGCGAGTGACTTGCGCTCACGCGCGGTGAACTCACTCCCCACGCCAATCTCACCAATGATTCCCGACTTCACCTTGGTGCCGCGCGCACCTTCGGTGATATCGCGGATCAGTTCGTTGGCAATGTCATGCTCACTCTTGGCGTCATTCTCTTCAGGCTGTGATCCGTCGAGGTAGTAGCCCGTTCCCATGATGATGTTGAGCCCGGTTCGTTTGCTGATCGTGGCAAGCCCTTCGGGGCTGCGGCCGTTGCCGTCGGCGCTCGTCTCGATGATCGTCTTGCCACCCTGATCAACAAAGCGCTGCACCTCTTTGATGGCAAGCTCAATGTCTTGCATGGAGCAGTTGTCTTTGTTAATGAACGGATCGTGCTTGAGTTCCCAGATGTTGCTGATGGAGACCTTCTCATCGACGAGTTCGCGCGATCGCGGCGAATCATCGAGTGGCGGATGCCACCAGGAGAGGACATCGTTCAAGAGGTGTTCGTGAGTCAACGTCAGACCTAGGTCTGCCGAGCTGATTGGACCAAGAACGCTCTCAACCTGCTTCATGTACGCAGACTAGCGCGCGTTGCGGTCTCC
>CAMAXG010000005.1 GCA_945862225.1 Thermoflexus hugenholtzii JAD2
ATGGAGATGGTGGTGAGAACATCGGCCGCGGTTACCGTGGATCCGTCTTCCCAGTGTGCAGCAGGGTCAAGGGTGATCGTCCACGAGAGTCCATCGGCGGCGACGCTCCACGTTGATGCGATATCTGGTTCTGGCCACCCGCTGGCATCAAGGCGGGTCAAGCTCCGATACGTCAGCGAGACGACGGCGCGATCCGCGGCAGTCTCGGCGAAGAGTGGAAGTGGCGTTGAGGCGACCCCAACCACCCCCACGGTGAGCACCCCGTCGCCAGACGGCAACTCCCCGCCTGGCACGCCAACTCCAGGAATCTGGGCGCTGACGAGGCCGAGTTGGGCTGCGCCAGCAAAGAGTGCGGCGGCGGCGAAGATCACCGCGACGATTTTGCGGGTGAGCCCCTGTCGAGCGCTCTGTTGCCTACGCACCAGGGCGGTCCGGCTTAGTTCGTCTGGAGGTAGCCGAGCACCGAGAAGCCGACGAAGAGGATGATCAACGCAACCGTAAATCGGAGGAGCTGGCGCTCAACACCACGGCGGGAACGGTACACGCTGGAATCCCCACCGAAGGCAGAGCTGAGGCCGATACCTCGGGACTGCATGAGGATGGCGATGATCAAAAAGATGCTGACGACGATCTGTCCGAGGGCGAGTACTGGATTCATAGGTCCTCCTAATGGACTATCGGTTGTTCGGCTAACTCTACCACCCGACCCGCGAAGGGTCGCCTGCTGGCTAGGGTCGCAGGAGTGACTCCCCCGTCATCGCTGGGTCAGGGCGCAGGCCCATCAAGGCGCAGATCGTTGGGGCAATATCCCGAAGGTCTCCCTCTGCCAGCGCTGGCCCGGAGCCCTCCCCGTACGCGACGAGGAGCGGAACGCGCTGCAGGGTGTGGCTCGTGAGCGGCGTGCCGTCAGCGGCGCACATCTCCTCTGCATTGCCATGGTCACCCGTGATCAGCAGAGTGACACCCGACGCGGCTGCCGCAGCCGCAATCGCACCAATCGCACGGTCTGTCGCTTCACAGGCTCGCACCGTGGCGGCGAAGTCACCCGTATGCCCGACCATGTCGGGGTTCGCGATATTGGCAACGATGAACCTCTCCGCGCCGTCCTCAAGGGCGGTGACCACCGCTGTTGCGATCGCCTCCGCCTGCATCACAGGTGCCAGGTCGTATGTGGCGACGCGGTCGCTCGGTAGAAGCATGCGGCGCTCACCCGGGAACGCCTCTTCGACTCCGCCATTCAAGAAGTAGGTCACATGCGCGTACTTCTCTGTCTCTGCAACGTGCAACTGGCGCATGCCCGCGGCGGCAACAAGTCCGGCGAGCGACGGCACAACAGCCGGCCCGAAGATTGGCTGCACCAGCTCAAGTCCATCTCCCTCTCCGTAGGAGGTCATCCCCCAACAGCGCACGGGAAGCGCGGCTGGACGGGACATCTCAGCGAACTCTCGTGCCGCGAGTGCGCGGATGAGCTGTCGTGCTCGATCGGCACGGAAGTTTGCATGGATCACCACATCGGTTGGAGCGAATCGCGTCGTTGCTGTATCGCGTAGTGCCACCCTCGTTGGGAGAACGAACTCATCGCTCTCCCCACGCGCGTACGCCTCTTCGAGGGCACGCTCTGGGCTGCTGGCAAAGCGATCGCCGGTGAGGACGATGGTCTCCAACGCGGCGGCGGTGCGCTCCCAGCGGGCGTCGCGATCCATGCCGTAGTAGCGCCCACCGATGGTTGCAATCTGAGCAGATGGGGCCGCCTGGCTCATGCGCTGCTGGAACGATGCAAGCGCCGCGGCAGCAGAGCGTGGTGGCGTATCACGGCCATCGAGGAGGAGGTGGACAAGGATGCGCGGGACACCAGCCTCATGGGCGGCGCGCAGCACCTCGATCGCATGGCGGTCGTTGGCGTGTACCCCACCACTTCCAAGCAGTGTGATGACCTGGAGGCCACTCTCTTGCGCAGCGGCCAGCGCACTGCGGAGGCCACCCATCTGCGCAAACGAGCCGTCGGCAATCGCCGCATCGATGCGTGGAAGGTCTTGCGGTACGCGCTGTCCACTCCCAATGTTGAGATGCCCAACCTCGCTGTTCCCCATCTGGCCAGCGGGAAGCCCGACCGCTTCGCCGCTTGCTCCCAGTGTCGTGTGTGGGTGCTGCGCACAGAGCGCTCGCCAGTTCGGCATAGCGGCAGCAGCGATCGCGTCGCATGCGCCGCCGGCACTGACGCCGAATCCGTCGATGATGATCAACGCCAGTCGAGGTGTGGCGCCTGACATCACGCAGGCTCCGTGACGGTCAAGGCCGCGCGCACGATTGCAGCGAAGCGATCAGCGCTGAGAGATGCCCCGCCCACAAGAAGGCCATCGAGACCCGTACGCACCGCACGCGTGCCGAACCACGTTGCCGCCGAAGCGGCGTCAACGGAGCCGCCGTAGAGCACGGGGAGCTCTTCGCGATTGAGTGCGTTCCGCAGGCCGCTGGCAACCGCCTCGGCAACTGCCAGTGAGGCTGGGTTGCCCGAGCCGATCGCCCAGACTGGTTCGTAGGCGATCACGAGCCCGGAGGCGAAGAGTTGTGCCGCGCTGCACCCGGCGCGCTCCGCTGCGGCGAAGGCCGCCGAACATTGGGCTTGCACGTAGGTGACGCGCGCGGTGATCTCCGCGTTCGGAAGGTCATCGCCGAGGCAGAGCACAGGAGCCAACCCGGCCGCCACCACTCGAGCCAGCTTGCCTCCAACTACCTCATCAGTCTCGGCATGGTCGCGTCGACGTTCCGAGTGGCCGACGAGCACGGCAGGGGCGATTCCAACGAGATGATCTGCGGGGATCTCGCCCGTGAACGCTCCCGCACTGTTGAGTGAGGCATCTTGCGCGGCAACCTCTACTCCGGCCTCGGGGTACTCGCGCCGGAGTAGCGAGGCGACTGGGACGAGGCCGAGCGCACTCGGGGCAAGCAGGAGGCGAAGGTTCGCGGGTCGACCAGCAGCCTGGAGTGCGCCCCCCACCTCTTGCGCAATTGCCTTCGCGAGCGCGACCTCTTCGCTTGGCGGAAGGTTCGCCTTCCAGTTCGCAATAACCGTGATCTGCCGACTCTTCATGCGTGAATCATCGCAGAGGTTGCCCAGCTGAGTGGCCGCCTCCCTGTGCCGCACTGACACGGCGCTCAATCTCAGCGAGAGCCCGCTGCACCGTGGAGCGCGCCAGATCGAGGTCGGCAGCAAGCTCGGAGAGGGTTGCATCGGGGGCTCCCGATCGCGCGCGAGCGACCCGCGCGTGCACTCCATCTGCCTGCAGAAGATCCTCCTCCAGCGCCGAGGTGCAGGCTCGTGCCTGTCGCATCCCGGCGTGCACCGCACGCGTGAGGTTCGCAGTCTCAGCATTCACGCTGCGATTCAAGCTTCCACGCATCTCTCTGCCCACCCCGCGAGCCTCCATCTCCGCGACTGCCGCAGTTGCACCGAGTCGCCGCAGCAGGTCGATCAGTACATCGCGGCCCTTCCAAACAAGCAGCCCCTTGCCGCGTCGTTCGCGACGGTGTCCGCCGAGCTGATCTCGTTCAGTTAGCCGAGCAAGATCGGTCGCCTCTGCCGAGGAGACGTTGATCTCAAGGTGCACACTCCCCGAGGCCAGTGAGAGAGATCCTCGCGCGAGGAGTCGACCGCGCAGGAGTGCCAGTCGACAGTGCTGCGCCGATCGCGCACCAGCCAAGTCAGCGGCACAACGCTCAGCCTGACTCCGTGGCGACCCGGCCCAGCCTCTCTCCGCTCCGCGCTGCGCGAGCTCCGTGCCGAGCTCATGCACCGCGCGTGCCAGCGAGACATCAACGCGACGACCTGAGTCGGCGAGTGCAGCGAGTTGGGCTTGAATGCAGCAGGTGCGCGCCGGTCGGATCGCCGCCAGCTCATGACGGATGGAGGCGACGAGGTCTGCCTCCCCCCGACTCATCGTGTGCGTCGAGGCTCGCGGAGTGGGAGGCGGAGGAGCGCGCGCGAGAGCAGGTTCGGCTCATGCAAGTGCGGCGTTCGCCGGGAGGCAATATCACGAATGAAGAGTGGCGGGCGCTTACGGCCCTCGGCATCGGTGGCGTGGTGCAGCGTCGGCGTAATCGGAATGCCTCCCACTGCACCTACGCGACGGGAACTTGCAGAGGTGGCGAGGATGCCGTCAATGAGACCCGACGCCCCATGCGCCTCGAGTGCTGCGAGATGGGCATCGAGATCCATCCCTTCCGTCTCCCCCTCTTGCTCATCAACGTTCGCCACCCACACCAGCGGCGCACGGCGTGCCTGTAGCGCCGCCAGAATCTCTGGCACAAGCAGATGCGGGATGACGCTCGTGTAGAGCGAACCGGGGCCGAGCACGATGAGGTCGGCTTGCTGAATCGCAGTGATCGCTGACGGTGTTGCCCGTGCCCCCTCCGGGTCGATCCGCATGCGATCAATGTGGCGAGTACGAGCCAGTTGCGCCTGACCACGAACGGTCGCGCCATCTGTCGTGGTACCGATCAGCTCTAACGCGACGGTCGTACCCGGAATCACCTCTCCGCGAACATTCAGGATGCGATGCACGCGCGCAACGCCACGCTCAAGGTCACCCCTCTCTTGGTGAATTGCCGCTGCAAGCAAGAGGTTGCCAATCGCGTGCCCGCGCGGTGCGCCAGGCTCAGCCGGAAGTCGGAAGCGCAGCAGATCGGCGGCGGTGGACTCTGCATCCGAGAGGGCCACGAGGCAGTTCCGCAAATCACCAACGGGAGGGATGCCGAGTTGCTCGCGCAGCACGCCCGATGATCCGCCGTCGTCTCCCATCGAAACGATCGCAGTGAGATGCGCTGTTTCAAGCTTTAGGCCACGAAGCGCGGTTCCAAGCCCAGTACCGCCACCAAGCACCACCACGCGGCGGCCGCGCGCCAGCCTGCGACGGCGCTCCAGCAACTCAAGGAGTGACACCCCTGGTCGGTCGGTGCGATACGGCAGGATTGCCGCCCGTGCCAACCCAACGAGCCCTGCCCCAACCAGGAGGAGGCCGAAGGCGGCCGCAGCAGCGGCGCGAACCATCGGATCAAGATCTCGAAGGGCGACCACTTCTGCGATCTGCACGAGTGGGTCTGGGAGCTGCGCGCCAGTCGCAAGCGCACGGATCCCACTGAGTGCCCCGAGGGCGATTGTTCCCGCACCAAGGAACGCCAAGAGCAGCCAACGCTTAACCCCAAGACCAGGCTTCAGCCAGCCGAGTCGACTCACCGCTTAGGTGCGCTCCACATCTCGGTGGTGCACGTGGACGGTGTGGGCGCCCGCCTGGGCCCGCAGCTTTTCAGCCAGCGACTCGCTGATCGCCACCGAGCGGTGGCGGCCGCCGGTGCAGCCGATTGCGATGCTCAGTCGTCCACGACCATCGCTGAGGTAGGTTTCAAGAGTGGCAGAGATAAACACCGCGATTGCCGCCTCAACCGACACCCCGACCGGATCGTTCAGCACGTAGGTAGCGACCTCTCGATCGCGACCATCCTTCGGTCGCAGCTCCGGGACCCAATGGGGATTTGCCACAGATCGCACGTCAAAGAGCAGATCCGAATCGAGAGGAATCCCGTGCTTGAATCCGAAACTGGTGAGGTGCACTGAGATGGAGGCATCCCCGCCCAACACTTCCTGCACCAAGCGATCGCGCAGCTCCCGTGCGGCAAGATCGCTCGTATCAATCACGGCATCAGCGCTCTCACGTGACGCGCTGAGGAGGGAGCGCTCCGCGCGAATGGCTCCAGCAACGTCGCTCGGCGCATCAATCGGCCCACCGAGTGGGTGCCGATGTCGAGTCTCACTAAATCGTCGAATCAGCACATCGTCGCGTGCATCAAGGTAGATCACGCGGCTCTCAAGGCCCATCGCTGTACTTGCGTCACGAACCGCGTCAATAGCGGCGCGCGGATCGCCATCCCTGGCATCAATGACGAGACAGAGGCGCGCGAACCGCTCAGGCTGCAGCTGGATCTTCTCTAGGAGTGCGGGAATCAAATCATTCGGCATGTTGTCGATCGTGCGGAATCCGACATCTTCTAGCGATTTTGTTGCCGTGCTCTTCCCGGCACCCGACAGTCCGGTCAAGACCACAATCTTATGCGAGGCTGCAGGCGTGACCACTAGCGCCCCCCTGCTCGAACGAGCCAGATCGAGAGCTCGTAGAGGAGGTAAAGCACCACGCCAAGCACGATCGGGCTGATGAGATCTGTTCCCGGCGTGGCGAAGGCGCCCACAACTACGGCGAGAACGAGCGCATTTCGTCGCCAGCGACGGAGCTTCGCTGATGTGACAACGCCAACGCGCGCAAGAAAGACCAGCAAGATCGGGTACTCCGTCGCAAGCCCGAACACGAGCATGAGTGATCCGACAAATCCAAAGTAGCGATCAGCGGCAATCAGTGGGGTGAGATCGTCGGTCGCAAAGGAGAGGAGGAAGCTCACCGCAAAGGGCAACACCACCCACGCGACGGCAACGCCAACGACAAACAGGAGGAGTGCGAGCGGGATCCATGGCCGCGCCGCACGACGCTCCGAGTCAGTCAGACCTGGACGAATAAATGCCCATGCCTGCCAGAGCCAGATCGGCATCGCCAGCGCCACACCGCCGATAAAGCTGAGTTGCATACGAATACCAAACGCATCACCAACACCGACAAAGAAGAGTGGCGTGTCGCCAAGCGGTGCACGCAGCAGCGCGATGAGGGTGTCGCACCAGGCGAAGGTGAAGATTGCACCGACGACAACCGCGGCAAGGGCGATGCCGACACGCCGGCGCAGCTCTTTAAGGTGCTGAACGAGCGGCGCTGGTTCGTCGCTTACCTGACGGGAGCGAGGCATAATCGGCTCGAACCGACGTTACGCCTTTCGCTTTGGGCGCGATGCTGTGGTGCGCTTTACCGCCTTCTTTGCACGCGGCTTAGCCGGTGCAGTGGAGGTACCTGAAGTTGCCTCCTTAAACTCCCGGAAGGAGTTACCCACGGCCTTGCCGATCTCTGGCAGCTTCCCTGGCCCGAAGACCAAGAGCACAACGGCGAGGATCAGGATCAGTTCAAATGGTCCGACGTTTGGCATTGGAAACCTCCTCGTAGTGGGCTGGCGCCCTTAGGGGGCGAGTATAGCGAGGCGACGCCCCCACTCTGCTGCTGCAGCGCCCAGCGCCTCTTCCACCCGCTCGTCCGCCACGCCGGCATCGCTGATCCCCCGCCCGACGTTCACGAGGAGCCCCCTCCCGACTACGCCGCTGCCAGGGGCGGTCGTTGCGCCGCCATCAGCGGTGACTGCATTTGCCTCACCCCCCTGCGCCCCAACTCCAGGAACCAGAAGCGGGAGGCCAGAGGCCGCCGCTCGCACCTGGCGAAGTGCCGCCGCATCGGTCGCACCTACCACCAGTCCAATTCGGCCAGCCACACCCTCTGCGCGACGCCCGGCGAGTCTCGCCACTCGCTCTGCCAGCGTCTCCTCTGGGTCCGTATCGCTGGCACCGACTCGAAGGCTCTGCAGCTCAGCAGATTCGGGATTTGATGTGCGGCAGAGAAGGTAGGTGAACCTGTCCGTGCGATCGAGAAAGGGGGCGAGCGCTCCGATCCCTAGATACGGATTAGCCGTCACCGCATCGGCGCCGAGCACATCGAAGAGGGCGACCCCCTGAGCCACAACCGTTGCCCCAATATCCCCCCGCTTGGCGTCAACGATGAGCGGAATCTCCGCTGGAATCTGCCGACGCACGTGCTCGGCCAGTCGCATCCCTTCACTACCGAGCGCCTCAAAGTAGGCAAGGTTCATCTTGAACGCAGCCGCATGTGGCATGGCGGCAGCAATCAACGTATCAATCCAGCGCTCAATCCCAGCATGCGATTCACGAAATGTCACCGGAAGCGCTGAGGGGACCGGATCAATACCGACACAGAGAAGTGAACCAGCCCGTGCCGTTGATGCGCCAAGTAGGTCGAGATATCGACTCATGGCGCTGGGCTCCCTGTGACTGGTGCCGTGTTTAGGATCCCCCATGCCGGCCGAACGTTTGGGTCAACAGGGTCGCGGAGGGGGCTCACGATCACTGGTGGGTTTGGAATGCCAGATGGCGCAACGCTAAATGAGGCGAGGTTGAGACTCGCCTGACTCCCGTTTGCAGAGAGGTACGCCAGCTGCGCGCCGTTTGGCGACCAAGCCGGAGCCCACGACTTGCCCGTGCGCGTCATCTCTAGGACAACCTCGCCCGTCACGACGTTCATGATCACAACGTCAGTGCCGCGCGTCGAAATGCGTGTCGCGGCGATCCAGCGACCATCAGGGCTGATTGCTGGTTGCACGAGCCCCTTCTCACCGATGCGAGTCGTGCTCTTCTTGGCGATGTTGTACCGAATGATGCGCGATGACGACGATCCCTCAGAGAGACCGTTCTGGACGTAGTAGAGCGCCGAGCCGTCGGGGCTCCAGACGGGATCCTGATGACCAAACGGGGCGACATGCGGAAGAGACGGCGTTGAGATTGCGGAGCCGTCACTGCTGAGAATACGAACCACGACATCCGTGCCGAGGGTACGACCACGATAGTCCGTTGCAACCGCGATGCGTCCATCACTGGCAAGTGCAGGACCGTACATGAAACCCGACCAGTTCAGCGCTGGTCGAGAGCCGAGGATCAGGCCATCAAAGATCACCTCTTCGTTGCCGCCATATGCCGAAAGCCGAAGCAGGGTGGGAACCTTCATCTCGTACTTCTGTACGCTTCCACTCCCAAGGAGACGGCCGCCCACCTCGGTGCGGTGTCGAACGGCATAGAGCCAGACGCCATCGGTGCTCCAGGCAAGCTCAGCGTCAGTGGTTGAGGTCGTTAACTGGCGGAGCCCTGTTCCGCTGACGCTCCAGATGGAGCCACCGCGACCGAAGGCAATCGTTCCGTCAACCGTGACCCCCGCCGTCACCTCAGGTCCACCATCAGGATTTTCTGATGAGGCTGGCGTGCTGAGCGAAAGGCCAACGAGGCTCCCCGCTGCCAGCAGGACGAGCAGGAGTGCGGCAATGATCGGAGCGGGATTCAGCGATGGGCGCTGGGCACCGTCACGGCTCATCAAATCGCGATTCGTTGGCGGCTTCGCGCCATGGAACGGTTGTGGTGCCGCTCGACGTGTGCGCTGCAGTGGCCGAAGTGAACGCTTCTCACTCATACACCCTCCCCCAGCGCAGCCGGTCGCAGATCAACAACGTGGACCTCAATCCGTGCAGTTCCACGATAGGTCCGTTGGGCTGTTCGCACGACGAGATCAATGGAGCTCCCCGCCAGCTGATCGGCATCTGGCCGACCGAAGGCCATCGCCTCCACTGCCGCACCGTCCAACGAGAGGGTCAGGCGCGCGTGGCGGCCATCCCCCACCAGGCGCACCGCGGTGAGCGGGATGTCCCGCAGGAGGAAGGTGGGTTCGGGGTTCCCCATCCCCGTAGGCGCGAGGTGATCCGCGAGCGCGGCAAGGTCAATGGGAGAGCGGCTACCGGTCGGCGCGGCGAGATCCACCGTCAGCTCTGGTGTGCGCGCCTTCGCCTGACCGGCGCAGGTGGCACTGAGCCTTGGAAGGAGACCCTCCCACGCCTCGATTGCAAACGAGCAGCCTCCAGCGCCGTCGTGCCCACCATGGCGAATCAGTAGATCACTCGCCTCTTGCAGCGCCGCCGCGACACCGAACCCTTTCGGTGCGCGCACCGAGGCACGGAGCGGGGCACCGCTACCGTCGTCATGCGCCACCAGCGCCGGTCGCCCAGTCTCTTCGCTCAGTCGACCAGCGATCAACCCGATAAGTCCCACGGACCATGGGCCGCGCACAGCGACGAGTCCGTCGCCCAGGAATGCTCGCGCAGCATCGCGCGATGAGCCGACCACAAGGCCGAGCAGTGCTCTCGCCTCGTCGATCGCAGCCTTCGTCAACTCTTTTCGTTCAAGATTGATCCCCTCCAACAGCGTCGCAAGTTCCGCCGCTTCGGCTGGGTCATCAGTCGTCAGGAGTGCCAGCGCTGGTGCGGCGTCACCAATGCGTCCAGCGGCATTGATGCGTGGAGAGATCGTGAATCCCGACACTTCAGCGCGGTACGGCCCCTCGGCTCCAGCGGCGCGAAGGAGCGCGGCGATTCCAACCGGCATGGTGCCCGCACCATTCATCACCTTCAGTGCGGAGCGCACAATCACCCTGAACTCATTAGCAACCGGAACCATATCGGCAATGCCACCAACCATTGCGAGCACGGAGAGCTCTGCCAAGAGCTCGCGACGCTGCGGATGATCGGCCAGGATCCCCTGCGCGACCTTGAAGGCGAGTCCGCTACCTGCCAAGTGTGGGAACGGGTAGATTGAATCGGGCCGGTTCGGATTCACCAGCCAAGCCGCCTGCGCTGGCTCAGGTGGCACCGCATGGTGATCAATGATGCCAACAAGAATCCCCGCTTCGAGTGCTTCCGCTACACGTGCGCGATCGGCAGTGCCGCAGTCCACCGCGAGGATCAGCTCAACTCCGTCTTCCAGTGCGGCGGCGATCGCCCCTTCCGGGATGCCGTGACCATCGCCGTCGCGTTGCGGGATGTACCCCTCAGCGATCGCGCCGATCGCGCGGAGGGCTCGGATCATGATCGCTGCGCCTGTCAGACCATCCGCATCAAAATCGCCGACCACAAGGACAGGCTCCCCCTCCTCGCCTGCGGCACGTAGGCGCGCAATCAGCCCCGTTGCATCGGGGAGGAGGTGCGGATCATGCAGGGTGCGGTCGTTGCGATCTAAAAATTGGCGCGCGCGGATCGGGTCAGCTAGGCCGCGGCTATGGAGGAGTGTCGCGAGCGAAAGGTGCAGGTTCTTGGGGATGAGCAGATCGGTAAAGAGTTGCAAGAGTTCTGGACTTACCTGAAGTTCGCCGTCGGCGGCAGGATGAAGGGTTGCGACCGGCTCCAGGCGCCAGGCCCGCGCTGGCACCCTACGCCGTGCGGGTTCGAGCCGCTGCCGCCTTGCGTGCCTGCGCGCGCTCCTCCCACCAGACGAGCAGTGGGCTGGCGTTAAAGATTGACGAATAGGTGCCCGAGAGGATGCCGACAAAGAGGGTCAGCACAAACGTGCGGATTGATCCCCCTGCAAAGACAAGCAGCGTCAGCAACGTGATCAGCACGGTTGCCGTCGTGTTGAACGAGCGACCAAGCGTCTGCACGATTGAGTGGTTGACGATATCGCCGAATGGCGCACCAGCATGGCGAACGAGGTTTTCGCGGATGCGGTCAAACACCACAATGGTGTCGTGCACCGAGAAGCCGATGATCGTGAGCATGGCAGTCACAAAGAGGGCATCGATCTCAATCCCCGCAACCGTGCCGGCGATGGCGAAGAAGCCGACCGTCACGATGACGTCGTGGAGGAGTGCCGCAAGGGCCGCCAAACCGAATCGAAGGTTGCGGAAGCGATAAGTCATCCAGAGAAGAATGCCGATCGAGCCGAGCACGACGAGGAGGAGCGCCTGCTGTGTGAGGTCTTGGCTGATCACGGGGCCGACCGTAGAGACCGATCCCTCCTCAGCGATCGGTCCGATCGCGGCAACTACCGCTTCGCGAATGGCCTGGAGCTCGGCACCAGCGTTATCGATCTGGTCTTGGCCAAGCTGTAGATCGAGCGGCTTCGTGCGCACGATCAAGAAGCCGGTACCAGCCTCTGTCACGGTTGCCTCTTCGTGGCCAGCGCTGGCAACCGCAGCCTGCACCACGAGAGGATCAGCTGGGCTCTCTGGGCGGAACTCCCAAATGGTGCCGCCCGTGTAGTCGATGGAAAACTTCAGTCCGATGGAGCCGCCCGAGAACGGGGTTGCCAGCGTAAAGAACAGTCCTGGAATCGTGATGAGGAGCGAGAAGAGGAAGAACCAACGCTTGCGCGCAATGATCTTATCCATTGATTACCCCCCGATCGAGTGTGTCTAGGTCACCCTTCGCCACGCCGTAGAGATATGGCGAGGAGAAGCGCTTCCGGGCGATGACAGAACGCAAGATCAGCCGCGTCACGGTAACGGCGGTAAACAGCGAGCAGAGCACGCCGATGATGAGGACCAGGGCGAAGCCCTTGATGGTTGACGAGCCGAAGTAGAAGAGGATGAACGCCGTAATCAAGCTGGAGACGTTTGAGTCAAGAATGGAGTTCCATGCTCGGCTGAATCCAGCCTCGACGGCAGGAACGATCCCCTTCCCAATGCGCAGCTCCTCTTTGGTGCGCTCAAAGATCAGAATGTTCGCGTCCACCGCCATACCGATGGAGAGCACGAAGCCAGCAATGCCGGCGAGCGTCAACGTGACGGGGACAAGCCGGAAGATCGCCAAGACGATAATCACGTAGAAGACGAGGGCGACACTAGCCACGGCACCCGCAAGTCGATAGTGCAAGAGCATGAAGAGGAAGACGAGCAAGATGCCGACGGCGCCAGCGAAGAGCGCTTGGCCGAGGAACGAGGCGCCAAGGGTCGCCCTCACATCGGTGACGCCAATCTCTGCGATCGGGAACGGGAGGGAGCCGAACTTCAAGATGGTGACGAGGTTCGCCGCTTCGTCTACGGCGAAGCCAGCCGCGCCAGGACCCGAGATCTGTGCCTCGCCGCCCGTGATGGCACTCTGAATGTACGGCGCTGACTTCACGGCACCGTCGAGAACGATCGCAAAGTAGGAGCCGATGTTTGCCTTCGTCCAGGTGGCAAAGAGCTCTGAGCCCTCCGACTTCAACTTGAACGAGACGACCCTCCGCCCGGTCTCATCAATTTGTACGGCCGATGATTCAATCTGGTCGCCGGAGAAGAGCGGCTTCAGGGTGGTGTCGCTGAGCGTCTCACCCTCACCAGGTACCGGCTTTACGCCGTCGGTAGGCTGGCCCGTCGCGGTGTTAAAGAAGCCGTAGACCTCGCGCGGAAGCGGCACAAGATCAAGTCGACCGGTTGTGCCAAGCAGGGCGCGGATGGAGTCAGGATTCGTGACGCCAGGCAACTCGACGACGATTCGGTCGGTCCCCTGCGTCTGTACGAGCGGCTCAGAGACGCCAGTGCTGTTGACGCGGCGCTCGATGATGTCGCGGATGGTGGCGAGATCGGCAGCGGTGGCGCTGACGCCGTCAACGGGCTGCACCTGATATTCCACGCGAAGTCCGCCACGAAGGTCGAGGCCAAGCTTGGTCTCAATCGGACGTGTGCCACCAGCTGTGCCGCTTGCAGGAAGGCTGAGATTTGGGAGTAGGTCAATAGCCAGCGCCAGAAGCGCTGTAGCCAAGATCAGGTACGGGGTGAACTTACGCATTGCGGAGAATCCTAGCAGGGGGGCGCGTCAGCCCCGTTCAGCCGCGATCTGCGCCGAGGGCCGTCAGGATCCGTGCGGCAAGAGCCTGATCTACCCCTGGAACCTCGGTGAGCGCTTCGACGGGCGCCGCGGCGATCCCCGCGGCTGAGCCGAACCTGCGCAGGAGCGCCTTCCGCTTCGTTGGGCCGAGCCCGCGGATGCCGTCGAGCCGGCTCGCTGTCGCCGCCCGACTTCGCAACGTGCGGTGATACCCGATGGCAAAACGATGGGCCTCGTCGCGCAGCCGCTGCAAGAGGCGTAGCCCAGGATCGGTGGCGGGGAGAAGGATCGGCGCGGAGGCGCCGCGCAGCCAGAGCTCTTCGCGCTCCTTGGCGAGGCCAACGAGTGGGATCGTTAAACCTGCGGCATCAAGAACCGCCGCCGCAGCAGAGACTTGTCCTCGACCACCATCAATGACGAGAAGATCAGGAAGGCTCCAAGCGCGTGACTCGGCCTCACCGTTTCGTTGTGTCCCATCCGCCACGGAGCGAGCGAAGCGGCGCGTGAGCGCTTCGGCGTGCGCCGCGAAATCGTCCTGCCCGGTCACGCCCTTGATGCGGAAACGGCGGTACTCCTTCGGCGCCAGCTGACCCTCTTGCGCAACGGTCAGCGACGAGACGGTGAACGCCCCCTGAATAGTGCTCACGTCGACGCACTCAATACGCGCTGGGGAGGCGTCAAGGTGGAGCGCGACGGAGAGTGCTGAGAGCGCAGCGTCGGCACGCTCACGATCGGCGTCCTCTTCGGCCTCGCGACGAATGAGCCACTCCTCTGCGTTGCGCTCAGCCAGCCGCACGATGCGCGCACGATCGCCGCGCTGCGGCACCCGCATCTCAACGCGACCCTCTCGGCGCGCCGAGAGGAACTCAAGGATCTCCGGGTCACTCAGCTCTGTCGCCGTCGCGATCGACGGTGGAATCTCCCCTGCGCGCGCGTAGTAGCTCGCGGCAAACCCTGCGAGGAGCTCTGCATCACCGGAATCCCCAGCCTCTACTCGGTGCACATCACGACCAACCAGCGCTGAATCGCGGATTTGGAAGCAGGCGATGGCGACGTGGCGCCCGTGTCGAGCGATCCCCAGCACATCTTCATCCGCTCGCCCTGAGGTCGGCACCTTCTGCTCGTCAAACGTTGTCTCCAGGGAGAGCACCGCATCACGAATGCGCGCGGCATCTTCAAACGCTTCGCGCTCGGCAGCAGACTCCATTCGTGTTTGAAGCATGGTGATTGCGGCGCGGGAACGACCGCCGAGGAAGAGTTGTACCCCGTCGATCTCACGCTGGTAGTCAGCGACTGGAATGTTTCCGAGGCAGGGTCCTTGGCAGCGCTTCAAGTCATAGAGCAGGCAGGGGCGCTCGAGTGCACGCTCCATCGGCTTGATCGCAATTTCGCAGGTACGAAATTGAAAGAGACGCTTGATCGCCTCCATGGCAGCATTTACCGAACCTGGTGTGGTGTACGGCCCGAAATAGCGCGAGCCATCGCGCACGAGGCGGCGCGTGCGCTCCACGCGAGGATACGGATCTGCGGTGACCCGAATGTATGGGTAGCTGCGATCGTCGCGAAGACGGATGTTGTACTTGGGGAGATGCCGCCGCACGAGTGTGGCCTCGAGGAGCAGCGCCTCTTTCGTGGAATCGGTGACCGTCCAGTCGAGAGTGGCAACCTCTGCGATCGCGTCGCGAATGCGATGCGCACCCGGCTCCCCTCCCGCCTGCCAGTAGCTGCGAACGCGCTGGGTAAGGTGTGTCGCTTTGCCGACGTAGATGATCTTCCCTGCGCTATCCGAGAAGAGATAGACACCGGGTGCGTCGGGGAGCACCTTCAGCGCCGCTGCGATCGCGTCAGGGACACTCGGTGCAGGGAGGCGTTCAGGCGCCATCGCGCGACCCGACTCGACCACGGAGTGCCTCTCGGCGATTCAAGATGCGCAGGATCTCATCGAGCGCTTCGCGGAGTTCAATCACCGCCTCGCCAGAGGCGACATCAGCAAGGCCATCCCCTGGGCCCAGGGCGGCACGAACGGCAACAACACCCTTGCGCAGGGCGGCACCGTGCGCGTCGCGAAGCTGCGTGGTCCAGGCGCGGTACGGCAGGAATCTAGCGCGGGCACGCTCATCAACGAGTTCATCAAGGATGCGCTCAAGGAGTTGGGCCGCGCGGAGGCCAGCCTGATCAAGTGAGGGGTCGGCGTGTCGAGGGAGCTGGGGCTCAGCCATCGCTACTCCAGCGAGTGGATCGGCTCGCCCTTCAACGCAAGGGCGAGATAGCGACCGGTATGGCTGCGCTTCACCTTTGCAACCTGCTCAGGTGTCCCCTCTGCAATAAGTTCCCCACCGCGGCTCCCGCCATCTGGCCCAAGGTCAATCACCCAGTCCGCAGTCTTGATCACATCAAGGTTGTGCTCGATCACGATGACGCTGTTGCCACCATCCACAAGGCGATGCAGCACGTGCAGCAGTCGTTCGACATCGGCGAAGTGCAGCCCCGTGGTCGGCTCGTCGAGGATGTACATCGTGCGTCCGGTTGAACGACGGGCGAGCTCCGTAGCCAGCTTGATGCGCTGCGCCTCACCACCCGAGAGCGTTGTCGCCGCTTGGCCGAGACGTAGGTAGCCGAGACCAACCTCGCTCAACGTCTTCAGGCGGTTGCGAATCGCTGGGACGGCTGAGAAGCGCTCGAGGGCATCCTCCACCTGCAGCTCTAGGACATCGGCGATCGTCATCCCCTTCCAGGTCACCTCGAGCGCCTCGCGGTTGTAGCGCTTCCCCTGGCACGTTTCACAGGGCACGTACACGTCGGGGAGGAACTGCATCTCGATCTGCAAGATGCCGTCGCCCGAGCAGGTCTCGCAGCGGCCGCCCTTGACGTTGAAGGAGAAGCGCCCCGCCGCGTATCCGCGGAGACGTGCCTCTTGCGTCGCGGCGAAGAGCTCACGGATCGGCGTAAAGAGGCCGACGTAGGTCGCAGGGTTTGAGCGGGGCGTGCGACCAATTGGGCTCTGATCGATTTCGATCACCTTGTCGATCTCGTCGAGGCCCGTGACGCGATCGTGTGCCCCTGGCCGCTCCTTGGCTCCGTGCAACCTGCGCGCGAGTGCCTTCTGCAGGATGTCGGTGACGAGGGTGCTCTTGCCACTTCCAGAGACACCGGTCACGGCAACGAATTCGCCGAGCGGGAAGGCAACATCGAGCTCGCGGAGATTATGCTCGCGCGCCCCCTTAACCGTGATCGCTTTACCGCTCCCCTTACGGCGCGTCTTCGGCACCGCTACTGCGCGGTCACCACGAAGGTAGGCACCAGTGATGGAGTCTTTCGCCGCGAGGAGATCCTTGAACGTGCCGTTCGAAATCAGGCGGCCGCCCAACTCTCCTGCACCGGGTCCAATATCAACGACCCAATCGGCGGTACGAATCGTCTCTTCGTCATGCTCCACCACGAGCACCGTATTGCCGAGGTCGCGCAGTCGAATGAGCGTGGCGATCAGACGCGCGTTGTCGCGCTGGTGCAAGCCGATGGAAGGCTCATCCAGGATGTAGAGGACGCCGACCAGCCGTGAGCCGATCTGCGTTGCCAAGCGAATGCGCTGCGCCTCGCCCCCAGAGAGCGTGGTTGCCGAGCGATCCACTGTGAGGTAGTCAAGACCAACGTCGACGAGGAAGCCGGCGCGCTCGCTGATCTCCTTGATGACCGCCTTGGCGATTGTTCGTTCGCGTTCACCGAGCGCCTTCGGCAGCGCGTTGATCCATGGCACCAGTTCGCCGATCGGCATGGAGGCCACTTCGGCAATGTTTCGTCCGTCTACACGGACGGCGAGAATTTCGGGCTTCAGGCGGCGGCCCTTGCAGTCGGGGCAGGGCCTGCTGACCATGTAGCGCTCGATCTCCACGCGCACCAGCTCAGAGTCTGTCTCTTTGTGTCGACGCTCAAGGTTCGCGATGATTCCTTCGAACGCGGCCTTGTAGGTGTTGGTGTAGCTTGAGTTCTCGTACGTAACCGTGTAGCGATCCTCACGCTCGGCGTGCAGCAGGTAGTCGAGTGCACCTTTTGGCAGGTCGCCCAGTGGCGTCTTCGGGTTCCACTTGTTCGCCTTCATCGCTGCAGTGACGACTTTCAAGTACCAGCTCCCCTCTGGCGAGCGCGACCACGGGATCAGGCCGCCGGTGAGCACCGACTTCTCCGGATCGATCACGCGCTCCTCATCAACCTCCAGGCGGAATCCAAGACCCGTACAGGTTTCACATGCACCATGTGGGGAGTTGAAGCTGAACGAACGCGGCTGCAGGTCGTCGACCACCGTTCCGTCGTAGGCGCAACCGAGCTTCTCGCTGAAGAGTCGCTCCTCAAAGGCTGGCTTCTCCTTCTCGGCAGGTGCTGGGGCAACGATCGCGAGTCCCTCGCCCAGTTTGATCGCCGTCTCCACAGAGTCGGCGAGCCGGCTTCGATCAGGGATCGGAAGTGGCTTCCCCTTCTCGTCTACGGGGTGCTGGACAACAAAGCGATCGACGATGACTTCAATGGAGTGGCGCTTCTTCTTGTCGAGCTTCGGTAGATCGTCGGCGCTAAGGTCGTACTGCACTCCGTCCACGCGCACGCGGCTGAACCCCGACTTTCGCGCCGCCTCGTACATGCGCTCCCCCTCACTCTTGCGATCGCGCAGGAGTGGACCGAGCACGAGGATGCGTGTGCCGTCGGGGAGCTTGAGGATCTCTTCAACGATCTGGTCAAGTGAGACGCGGCTGATTGGGCGGTCGCACTTTGGGCAGTGTGGGGTGCCGGCGCGCGCGTAGAGGAGCCGGAAGTGATCCCAGATCTCGGTGATCGTGCCGACGGTTGAACGTGGATTGCGCGACGAGCCCTTCTGGTCAATGGAGATGGCTGGCGAGAGCCCGTCAATGGAGTCAACGTCGGGCTTCTCCATCTGCCCAAGGAACTGGCGAGCATATGCGGAGAGGCTCTCGACATAGCGACGCTGACCTTCGGCGTAGATGGTGTCGAAGGCGAGGCTCGACTTGCCTGAGCCGGAGATGCCGGTGACGACGACAAGCTGGTCGCGTGGAATGTCGAGGTCAATCCCCTTCAGGTTGTGCTCACGGGCGCCGCGAACGGAGATCTTGTTCTGTCCCACAACTACCCCCTTCGCTTCGGCCGCTCGCCACGGCGCTTGATGACATTCGGCGTCACGCTCGGATCCCAGGTGCGGCGACGTACGGGCGCCTCAGCCGCTGGAGGCTGACCTGCATCGGGGATCGTACCCGTCTCCTCCTCATGCTCGTCACGGAGCCCTGGGAGCCAGTCGGCAGCCGTATCCAACGCTGGGGCAACGAGCGTGTGCGCCGCAGCGCCGATCCCCTGTGGAGCCGTCTTTGCGGGAGCGCCGCGTCGGCTTCCGCCCTGCGCGTCGCGGGCCGCACGCTCTGCCGCCCGCTCAATCGCCGTCGCCGCATCCTCTTCAAGGACCGCCGTTCGCAGCATGCGGATCTCGTCACGAATGGCCGCCGCGCGCTCGAACTCGAGCGCCTTGGAGGCAATCTTCATCTGCGCCTCGAGCTGCTTCACGAGCTTCTCGATCTCACTGCGCCCAACCTCGCTCAGGGCACCGCCGCGCTTTCCACCGGCATAGGTGTCGGCCTTCTCGGCGACGCTCTTGAGCCGATCGTTCAGGTCTCGGATCGGCTTCGAGATGGTGGTGGCGGTGATGCCGTGGTCGATGTTCCACTGCTCCTGGATCGCGCGACGTCGATCCGTCTCAGAGATCGCGGTTTTCATGGAGTCGGTCATCTTGTCCGCATAGAAGACCACCTCGCCGCCCGTGTTTCGTGCCGCACGTCCGACCGTCTGAATGAGCGCCCACGCCGAACGCAGGAAGCCCTCCTTGTCGGCGTCCAGGATTGCCACCAGCGTCACCTCCGGAAGGTCGATCCCCTCGCGGAGCAGGTTGATCCCCACGATCACGTCAAAGACCCCGAGGCGCAGGTCGCGCAGAATCTCAATGCGCTCGAGCGTGTCAATCTCGCTGTGGAGGTAGCGCACGCGAATCCCCGCCTCCTCAAGGTACGACGAGAGCTCTTCAGCCATGCGTTTCGTGAGCGTCGTGACGATCACGCGCTCCTTCTTCTTCACGCGACCCTGGATGCGCTCGAGGAGATCGTCGATCTGCCCCTTCGTCGGGAGCACGGTGATGTGCGGATCGACCACCCCTGTTGGGCGGATCAGCTGTTGCACCACCTTGTCTGCTCGCTCTCGCTCGTAGCTCCCTGGCGTCGCCGAAACATAGATCGCCTGTCGCACGCTCGTCTCGAACTCCTCAAAAGTCAGTGGTCGATTGTCGAGCGCACTCGGTAGTCGGAAGCCGAAGTCGACGAGGATCTCTTTTCGAGATCGGTCGTTCTTGTACATGCCCACGACCTGCGGGATGCTCATGTGGCTCTCATCAACAACGAGAAGCCAATCGGCTGGGAAGTAGTCGAGCAGTGTCCACGGCCGGGAGCCGGGCTCGCGGCGCGAAAGGTGACGCGAATAGTTCTCGATCCCTGAGCAGAAGCCAACCTCGCGCATCATCTCGAGATCAAAGGTGGTGCGCTGACGCAGACGAGCCGCTTCAAGCACCTTCCCCGTCGCCTCTAGCTCACGACAACGCCCCTCCATCTCGACCTCAATGTCGCGAATTGCCTCGGCCAGCTTGTCTGCAGGCGTCACATAGTGGGTGGCCGGGTAGATCGTCATCTCGTTGCGCTCTGCCAGGATCTCGCCGGTGAGCGGGTCTACCTCAGCGATTCGCTCGACTTCATCGCCGAAGAACTCCACGCGCAGGATCGTCTCCTCTCCGGCGGGCTGCACCTCGAGCGTGTCGCCGCGCACACGGAACTTGGCGCGACCGAGGGTGGCGTCGTTGCGCTGGTACTGCAGGTCGACGAGGTGGCGCAGGATGGCATCGCGGCGATACTTCCCCGACTTGCGCACCTTGAGGACGGTGGCGCCGTAGTCCACCGGCGCGCCGAGGCCGTAGATGCACGAGACCGAGGCGACGATGATCGTGTCGCGACGCTCGAAGAGCGCCTTGGTGGCTGCGTGCCGTAGTTGATCAATCTCATCATTGCGGCTCGAGTCTTTCTCGATATAGGTATCTGAGCGCGGCAGGTAGGCCTCCGGTTGGTAGTAGTCGAAGTAGGAGACGAAGTATTCGACGGCGTTCTCGGGGAAGAACTCCTTCAACTCGGCATAGAGCTGCGCGGCGAGCGTCTTGTTGTGCGCAAGGACGAGCGTCGGTCGCTGTACCTGCTGAATGACGTTGGCAATGGTGAAGGTCTTCCCTGTACCCGTTGCTCCGAGGAGGACCTGGTGATGGAGGCCATCGGTGAGCCCTTGGACGAGTTCGGTGATGGCGGTTGGCTGGTCGCCGGTGGGGACGAAGTCGGAGCGCAGGGCGAAGGGCCGCCCAGCAGTTGGGGTCAGTTCTGCCGTGGGTTCAGTTGGTGGATTCACCCTGCAAGCATAGGCGGCGGAGCACGAGGCTCGCCGCGTGCACGCTCTCCGGCAGCGGACCACTCCCGTCGATCGGCACCGCCCCGATCCCCGTCATCTCTGCGGGAGCGGCCGCCTGTGCGGCGTTGCGCAGTTCGAAGTCATCCGCGCTGCCGCCACGGGCCACGAAGCGCTGGCGGCGGACCGCCTCGTCAACCTGGAGGAAGAGAACACCATCAAGTACCTCGGCGAGGCCAGAGCGTCCCAAGGCGATCGCCTCAACGAGGAGAAGGCGGACACCCCGTTCCTCCGCCGCTCGGCTCGCCTCGCTGAGCGCCGCGCGAACGATCGGCCACTGCAGCGCCTCAAGGCGGTGCATCACTGCGGGATCGGCAAACGCCCGTGCCGCGAGGAGAGCGCTGTCGAGGCTCCCATCTGCGCGACGCGCATCAGGGACGACGTCAAGGATCGCATCGCGGAGCGCCCCATCATTTGCACGCGCCGAGCGCAGCAACGCATCAACATCAAGGTGCTCCACAGCTCCACCGATGGACTCGTGCAGCTCGGCGCTCGCAACGAGTGCTGCTGCGAGACTGCTCTTCCCTGACGCAATAAGGCCTCCGAGGCCAACGCGAATGAGTCGACCACTCACTTCGCCACCTCGCCCTCAAGAGCGAGCCAGGCCTCTTCGGCCTGCTGGAGCGCAGCAGTCACGTCGGCTAGCTCGCTCGCCACCTTTGCCAGCTCGGTATATGAAGCGATCACGTTCGGGTCAAGCATCGCAAGCTCTAGGTGACCCTTGCGTAGTCCGTGTCGCTCAAGGTCTGCCTCGATTGCAGAGCGGCGTCGGCGCGCCTGCTCCTTGCTAAGTCGCTCTGGCTTCGGCGCTGCACTCTTCTTTGCAGCGGGCGCCGCAGCCTGCGGCTGGGACTTGGTGGGAATCGTCTGCTGCGCAGTGAGTGCGCTTGGCGCACCGAGCCGCCCCGCAACGAGAGAGTCGGCACTCTTCGTCGTCCAACCAGAAGCGACCGCCTCTCGCCACGCGGTATAGCCACCATCAAAGGCGGCGACAACGCCGTCCTCAACGACCCAGAGCGAGGTGCAGATGCGCTCGAGCAGTCGACGATCGTGACTGACGACAAGGAGTGTGCGCTCGCCATCAAGAAGGAATCGCTCAAGCGATTCGCAGGCATCAATATCGAGGTGGTTCGTGGGCTCATCAAGCAGGAGCAGGTTGGCAGGCATCAGGCCGAGGATCGCGAGCTCCAACCGACTGCGCTCACCACCGGAGAGCACCGCAACCTCCTTCCCCACCGCATCTCCGCGGAAGAGGAACTTTGCAAGGTGCGCTCGTGCTTCGGAGACTTCAAC
Source organism: Thermoflexus hugenholtzii JAD2 (assembly GCA_945862225.1). Taxonomy (GTDB): domain Bacteria; phylum Chloroflexota; class Limnocylindria; order Limnocylindrales; family Limnocylindraceae; genus Limnocylindrus. Next base: position 22,171 of record CAMAXG010000005.1, read on the forward strand.
GGGGACAGCGGTACGCAGCGCTTCAAGCACCGTTGCGCCGTGTAACCCTGCAGCACGGACCTGAGCCAAATACCCAGGCACCACGCCACCAGCAATCTCGACATTTCCTTCGAGGACTGGGAGGAGGCCAGCAATGGTCTTCAGCAGTGTGGACTTCCCTGCGCCGTTAGGGCCGACGATGCCGATGCGCTCGCCGCGACGAAGGGCGAGGCTGCGCGCACGAGTGATCTCAACCTGCGCAGGCTCGCGATAGCCGATGGATGCCTCGCTGAGTCGCAACGGTTCAGCTGGGCCACGCCCGGCACCCTCAGCAGCGATTGAGAGTGAGATCGCCTTACGCTCACGAACAACTGGCTCAATCGCAGCGAGACGGCGCTCATGCTCGTGCATCTTTGCGTACTTGCGATGGCTTCGATAGGTTTGGATGAGTTCACGCTCGCGCGCGATCTCCTTCTCACGGCGATCTGCGTCGCGCTCGTCGCCCTCATCGGCGGCACCGCGCTGCTTCGCATAGGCGCTGTAGTCGCCACGGAAGCGCGTCACGTGATGGGCGCGGACCTCCCAGACGCGATCAATGACAGCGTCAAGGAAGGCGCGATCGTGGCTGGCAACGATGAGCGCGCCGTTGCGTGCGCGCAGCGCCCCCTCGAGCCACTCGATCGCCTGAATGTCGAGATGGTTCGTCGGCTCGTCGAGCAGGAGAAGGTCTGGGTCAGCGATCACCAGCCGCGCCAGGGCGACGCGGGTCTGCTCCCCTCCGGAGAGGCGTGCAGGGGCCTCACTGTGCCGTGCCGTTGGGAAGCCGAGCCCTCGGAGCGCCGCACCGACTCGGTCTTCCAGGGCATAGCCATCTGCGGCATCAAACTTCGTCCGCGCCTCGGCGTATTCGGTTGAGGCGGCGCGCCCATCGAGCTCCATCTCGCGAAGGGCGGCGGCGAGGGAGACGATCTCGGCGGCACCGCCGATGACAGCATCCGTGAGTGTTGCGGAGTTCAGTAGCTCGGGGTCCTGCGCCGACTCTTGCGCGAGGAGGTTGATGCGCAGCCCCTTGGCATGCTGCACGCGGCCCTGGTCAGGTGATTCAAGCCCCGCGACCATCTTGAGGAGGGTTGTCTTCCCTGCCCCGTTCGGGCCAACCAGGCCGATGCGCTCCCCCGCGGCAACGCTGAGCGTTACCTCATCGAGGATGACGGCAGCCCCGATCTCGCGACGGACATCGCTCAACGTGATGATGCTCATGCCGCCTCCCCTTGGCGCGCCGAACGCCGACGTGCCGCAGCACGTTCACTGCGCGTTGCACCTACCGTCTCTGGGGTCACTCGCTCACTCCAGCGGGGTCCGCGCACGGCGCGCGACGCCACGGCCCGAGCCGTGCCGCGCGGCGGACGCTGGCAGGTACGGCAGACATGGGTACCGCGACCCCCTACGACCGAACGTTGAATTGCCGCACCGCAACGGTGACACGGTTCGCCGGTGCGCTGATAAACATCAAGACGCTCCTGCATCTCGCCGTCGCCATCTGGTGCCGTGTAGTCGTTGATTGAAGAACCGCGGGCGGCAACGGCCTCGCTCAACACGCCAACAATCGCGAGGTGCAGCGCATCGAGCTGCGCTGGGCGCAGCCTGTTCGCAGGGGTAAGCGGATGGATCTTCGAGCGCCAGAGCGCCTCATCGGCGTAGATGTTGCCGATCCCAACGATGCATCGCTGATCGAGCAGGAGGCTCTTGATCCGTGTCGCGCGGTGCGCAATGAGCGAGCGAAGGGCGTCAACGGTAAACGCCGCTGCGAGCGGCTCAACGCCGTGGTCGGCGAGAAGCGGCGGCGAGTGTGGATCAAGGCTTGAGGCGGCCTCACCGTCACTTCGCTGTGCAACGAGCGCCACACGACCGAAGGCACGCACATCCCGGAACCGCAGTTCATGACCGTCGTCCAACGTGAGCGAAAGGCGCACATAGGGATCGGTCGCCCCGCCCGCTGGTAGCACCAGCAGCTGCCCCGTCATGCGCAAGTGCACGAGGAGTAGGATCCCGCCCGAGAGCTCAACGATGATCCACTTCGCGCGGCGTCGCGCACCGAGGATGCGTCGACCACGAACCGCCTCCGTGAACGAGGGGGCATCGGGGGTTGCAAGATTGCGCTCGCGATAGACGTTGGCGCCGGTAATCGTCGCGCCACTGACGAGTCGCGCAAGATCGCGGACGACCGTCTCCACCTCTGGCAGCTCAGGCACGAGCGGACCACGGCTTCATCTCGTCCCATCGCGGGCCACTCTTCACCTCAACGGTGAGTGGTACATCAAGTGCGAGTGCACCCTCCATCGTGTCAACCAGGATTGGCACGAGACGATCCACCTCACCGTTCGGCACCTCCAGCAGCAGTTCGTCGTGCACCTGCAGCACGAGTCGCGCCTTGAGTCCCGCCTCTGCAAGTCGTGGCGCTAGGCGGATCATGGCGATCTTGATCACGTCGGCCGCCGTTCCTTGGATTGGATGGTTGATGGCTGCGCGCTCCCCTGCTGCGCGAAGCGCAGGATTTCCCGCTCGAAGTTCAGGGATTGGTCGCCGACGTCCGAGCTGCGTCGTGACGGAGCCATTCGTTCGTGCCTCCTCCTTGATCGTGTCAATGTAGCGACGGATCCCCGGATAGCGCTCAAAGTAGCCGGCGATGAACGACTTCGCGGCATCGCGAGAGATGCCGGCGCGCGTGGCCAAACCGAAGTCGCCCATGCCGTAGGCGATGCCGAAGTTGACCATCTTCGCCATGGCGCGCTCATCGGCGTCCACGTCGGCGGCTGGCTTGCCGAGCACGCGGGCGGCGGTCGCGCGGTGAATATCCTCTCCAGCGGCGAAGGCGGCGATCAGGTGCTCGTCGCGGGTGACGTGCGCCAAGATGCGCAGCTCGATCTGGCTGTAGTCCGCCGCTACCAGGGTGTTCCCCTTCTCCGCAATAAAGGTGTTGCGGATCTTGCGGCCGAGGGCGGTTCGAATCGGAATGTTCTGCAGGTTTGGATCGGTGGAGCTGAGTCGCCCCGTTGCCGCCACCGCCTGCTGGAAGGTGGTGTGCACGCGGCCGTCAGCCTCAACGAGCTTCGGCAGCGCCTCCACGTAGGTGCTCTGCAGCTTCGACACGGTGCGCCACTCCATGGCGATCCCAACGATCGGATGCTCCCCCTGGATCTCCTCCAGCACGCTTGCATCGGTCGACCAGGCACCTGTCTTTGTCTTCTTCCCCTTCGGCAGGTTGAGCTCCACAAAGAGGAGTTCGCCGAGCTGCTTCGGCGAACCGAGCGCAACGGGGTGACCGACGGCGCGCTCGGACTCCCGTTCAAGGCGCGCGATCTCTGCGGTGAATGCTGTGCTCAGCTCGCTCAGCGCCGATTGATCCACGGCGACCCCGGCGATCTCCATGCGCGCAAGCACCTCAACGAGGGGGAGCTCAATCTCGCGATAGAGGCGCAGGGTGCCGGCCTCGCGCAACTCTTCGGCGAGGGGGCCGCGTGACGCACGAGTCACGAGTGCAGCGAGGGCCGCCTCCTGTAGCGGCTCGAGACGGTCTGGAAGATCAGCGCCCAGTCGCGCAGAGGCAACTTCCACCAGCCCAGGGTTACGCATCGTGACGTTCGCGATCCAGGTGCCGAGCGCTACATCATCAATAAGGCGCGGCGAGGCATCTGGTCGAATGCTCACCATGGCGCCGATCAAGCCCTTCACGCCGAGTCCAGCGATCTCGCGCTTTGAGCTCGCCAGGGATTCAAGGAGCGCATGCACCACGGCACCATCGTCGGCGGCGAGAATGGTGCCCACGTCATCAACGATTGCGATCGCGAGTTCGGCCTCTGGGCCACGTCGATCTGCCCCCACACCGCCAATGGCGAGGTGCCCTTGTGACGAAAGGCCACGGAACGCATCTCGTGCCTCGTCTGCGGCACGCAGGACACGAATCCCCGCGGCGGCAAGCTCACCACGCTTCACCTGTTCAATCTTGGCGTGCACGTCGGATTCATCTGTGGCGCTGCTCTCAGCTTGCGCCGATCGGCCAGCAGCGGCATTACCGGCCGTCACCGCATCAAAGTTGAATCCGAGTTGCAGATCGCTCGAAGCGGCAACCTTCGGTGCAGCCTTTGCGACCGGCGCAGCAGACCCTCGCAGCGCAGCCCCCGCCGCAGCGGCGCTGACCGCGGCATTAGCAGCGACACGGTCTTCGCCGGCAAGTGGTGGTAGTCGCTGTGCGAGTGCGCGGAACTCGAGATCGCGGAAGAGGGCGAGCGCCGCTTCGCGGTCATACACCCCAATCTCACCACCCGTGGCTGGCAGGGTGAGTGGTGCATCGCGGTCGATGGTCATCAATCCCTGCCCCGCAAACGCTGCGTCGCGGTTTGCAGCGAGCGACTCGCGGATGCGCACAGGCTCGACCTCATCCAAGCGTGCGTAGAGCTGCTCTAGCGAACCAAACGTTGCAATCAACTTTGAGGCGGTCTTCTCGCCCACACCAGGAACGCCTGGAATGTTGTCGGAGCTGTCGCCCTTGAGCGACTTGAAGTCAACCATCTGCTCTGGGGTGAGGCCGTACCGCGCGAAGACTCGCTCTGGATCGTATTCAACGATCGCATCGGCTCCACCCTTGGCGGTGTGCATCAGATGCACCTTCTTGGTGACCAGCTGCAGCATGTCGAGGTCACCCGAGACGATGTGCACCTCCCAGCCGTCGCGCTCTGCGGCGGTGGCGATGGTGCCAATGACGTCATCTGCTTCGTATCCCGTTGCCTCCAGGAGCGGCAGCCCTAGCGCGGCGACAAGGTCACGAACGATCGGCACCTGGGAGCGAAGCTCGTCGGGCATCGACGGCCGCTGCGCCTTATATGCGGGGAACCGCTCGTGCCGATAGGTGGTGCCCGGCGCATCAAAGGCCACGATGGCGCGCTCAGGATCGACGTCGGTCATCGTGCGCAGCAGGATGCTGGTGAAGCCGTACGCCGCATTTGTGAGCTGGCCGCGACTATTCGTGAGCGGGGGCAGCGCGTGGAAGGCGCGATAGATCAGCCCATAGGCATCAACGAGGAGGAGTCGGCGCTTGGTTGGCATACCGCGAGGGTACCGCAGGAGTGCAGAGCCCTTCGGCTAGGCGCGACGCCTCCGCACGCTCACGAACACCACCGCAAGGCTCCCTGTCAGTAGAAGGAGTGCGGCCCCAGAGGCGATGGTGGCGGCATCAAGCGTCCCAGACTCGAGGAGCACACCGGTCGTTCCGTCTGCTTTGACATCCATGGAAGCTTCGGGGGCCAGGCTCGCTCCGACGAGTTCGCCCCCAGACTCCATTCGCACTGCGCTCGCAGTGCCGCCCGCAATCTGGCCAGCGACGCCCCCAAGAAGGAGTGCCGCAGAGAGCGCGGCACCCGCGAGGGCACCACGCGGCGCGGCGCTCACCCAACCGAAGAGGGCGGAGCGCCAGCCACTCGCAGCACGTTGGGCACGAGCCTCGGCGATCTGTGCGATCTCGCTGCGCAGCGCGGGGCTGGCAAAAGGGTCACGGGCGCGGCGGGGCTCACTGGCGCGATAGGCGCTCAGCGGATCGTGCTCAGGGGTGCCAGCGGCGTTACTCATCTCGCTCTCCCAACGATAACGGGGCGCCAGCAGTTCCCGGCCGCAGGTCGGCCAGGAGGCGGCGCAGCTCTTCGCGCCCCCGGCTGATGCGGCTCTTGATGGTCCCCACCGATACCCCCGTCAGCTCAGCGATCTCCGCATAGTCGTAGCCATCGACGTCGTAGAGGAGGATCGCCCGGCGCCGCTCCTCTGGGATCGCCCCGAGGGCGGACGCCAGGGTAGCGGCGAGTTCGCTCGCCTCGGCACGCTGCGCCGGGTCAGAGGTCGCTCCCGCCTGCGGCTCCGCCGCGACGCGTTCGCGATGCGCACCCTCCCCCGCCTCCTCGCGCGTGTCACTGGCAAACGGGAGTGTCGGGTGTCGGCGCTCACGGCGCATCAGGTCGCGCGCGGCGTTCTCAACGATCCGCACAAACCAGCCTCGAAGGTTCGTCGGCGCAACGCGGTCAAGGGAGCGGTAGGCCGAAATGAGCCCCGCCTGCAGCGCGTCGTCGGCGCTCGCCTCACTCCCCGTGATGCGCAGCGCCATCCGCCAGGCGAGATCGAGGTCGGGGGTGAAGAGATCGCGGAAGGCGTCCTGGGAGCCCGCCCGGGCTGCTGCGAGCAGCGCCGTACGCTCAGCCCCCTCGCCTCCACCTGGCCTGCCGCTGCGCTTCATGTGCCTAGTGTGCCGCGCCGCTAGGATCTACGTGTGCCGAAGTGGCGAAATGGCAGACGCAACCGACTCAAAATCGGTCGACTGAAAGGTCATGTGGGTTCGACTCCCACCTTCGGTACCAAAGCCACCGCCCCGCTACGATAGAGGGGCCGAAGTGGCGAAATGGCAGACGCATCCGACTTAAAATCGGCCGGTCGATGAGATCATGCGGGTTCGAGTCCCGCCTTCGGCACCAACAGCATCACAAGGAGGCGACATGAGCGACAAGGCATTCACCCCGCGCGCTGACCGCCCTACGCTCATGCGCGAACATGCCGCCGCCCGCGCGAAGCGTGCAGCTGCCACTGCCGGTTCAGCTGAGTGGCGCGCCGCAGCTGCAGAGGTCGCAGCTATTGAAGTAGAGATTGCAAAGTTTGAAGCGCTGCGCGTTCCGCCTGCCCGCGTCGCACGACCCGAGGCGAAGGGGAAGTAACTCCCGTCGGCTTAGCGGCCGAGGATCGCCCCAACAACCATCCCCACCAGGAGCGCTCCCATTGCGGGGCGCGAGGCGAGGAAGGCCGCGCCCACATGCCAGAGCGGCCAGAGTGGGTAGCCGGCGGGTGGAGCAGCTGGACGTGGCGCAGCAACAATCTTGAGTGCAGGGAGTGCAACGATTGCGCCGATTCCCGCAAGCGGCGCGACGAACCACGGGAAGATTCCGATCGCTGGAATAGCGAAGGCGGCAATACCGAGATAGCCGGCAGTGATCAGCAGCGTTGTGAAGGCGCGCGCACGGCGCTCGCCGATGCGCACCACGAAGGTCTTTACGCCGCGTGAGCCGTCAGCCTCAATCTTGTCGAGATGCTTGCCGAAGAGCACGGCGGTGACGAAGAGTGCCCACGGTAGTGTGGCAATCAACGCGATCGCATCAAGTGTGCCTGTCGCGGCCAGGTAAGTACCCCCGCCCATGAGTGGACCCCACACGATGAACGCGGAGAGTTCACCGAGGCCGCGGCGCTTGAAGCGTAGTGGTGGATCGGTGTAGCCCCACGAGAGGATTAGTCCAGCAATCGCGAACGCGCCAAGGAGTGGCTCGCCACGAATCACCATCGTGAAGCCACCGAAGATTGCGGCGAGGGCCGTCAACACGCCGATGGTGATGAGCAAGGTTCGGCTCGACATCGCACCTGATGCGATCGGGTGTGGCGAATAGTCGGCGCGTGGGTAGCCGGGTCGATCGAGGCCATCGTGATAATCGCGCCAGTCGTTCGCCAGGTTGTTTGCCGCATGGGCGAGGTTTGCGCCGAAGAAGGCGGCGAAGCCGAGAAGGATGCCGCTGACGGCGTTGCCGCCGAACGTCACATCACTGATCTTGCCGCTCCACCATGCGAAGAGAAGGCCTTGACCGGAGCCAAGAATCGTTAGTGGGAGCACCGAGGCCCGTGCAAGGAGGAGTGCGCGCGCAACCACGGACATCGTGCGCCAATCGACACCTTCAGGGGCGGACTGCCGACTCAGAACGGAGAGGTAATCCTTCGTACTCATGACCCTATTCTCCTCTCTTCTACGTAAACGTGTAGCGCTGGATCTCCCTCAGGTTGCAGGCGAGATCAGCTCCAACTCAATCCCGTCGCCGCCCACGCGGTCACGCAGGATCGCTGGAAGCCCGGCGTCCCAGGCAACGCCGCTGCGCTGCTCCATCGGCAAGAGCTGTGCGCCACCCGCCTGAGGGATGTGCACCACCACGCGGGTGGACCCTGGCCTCGACCGCAACTCCCCCTTCACAATCTCCATGGCACGAATTGTCTCTTCAACGGACTGGCGCGCCTTGAACTTAATGTGCAGCACGGCGCCTGCAGGGATCTCTACCGGATCAGGATTCGACATGGCCCCGGCAAGTGGCTCAGCGGGAGGTGGCTCCGTTGGTGCGGCGGAGTCAAACTCAACCGGTGCGCGCTCTGGCATGAGCGGTGCGCTCATCTCGATCCCCTCCGGAATCATGCCCGCTGGGATCCCGCCATTAGGGAGCGGGGCGACTGAGCGCTTTGCGTAGCGTCGCCCCCCACTGGAAACGGTGAGCTTGGAGCGGACGGCCTCCGCGCTGAGGCGCGATGCCTCCTCCCACGGAACAACAGACTCAACCAAAACGGACCACTCTTCACCGCGTTGCTCAGTGCGACCAGCGATGAGAATCCCCTCCCCCTCAATCCAGGAGCTCTTGGTCGACTCCCACACCTGCGGGAAGACCACGACCTCCATGCTCCCCGTGAGATCTTCTACGGTGACAATCGCCATTGAGGCGCCCTTCTTGGTGACCATCTGGCGAATGCTCAACACAATGGCGCCAAGCGTGGCCGTCTCATCGCGGTACGACTCGTCGCTGAAGTCACCAACGAAGGTGCCCACATACGGCTGCATCGCTGGCGCAAGTGCGTTCATTGGGTGATCACTCAAATAGACGCCCATCAGCTCGCGCTCCCAGCGCAGCCGTTCGCGTGTTGAGGCCTCCGTGACGTGTGGGAGTGCGGGGATCCCCGCTCCAGCGAGCTCAGGCATGGCATCAAAGAGGCCAACCTGACCCGCAGCACGCTCGCGCTGTGCGCTTGAGCCGCCAGAGATCGCGTCGTCGAGGGCGAGCAGGATCTGCGCTGGGTGGCCGAAGCGCCGGAGCGCGCCAACCTTGGCCAACGCTTCAAGGACGCGCTTGTTCGCAAGGCGCAGGTCAATCCGCTCGCAGAACTCTTGGAGCGAGGCCGCCTGCTCCCCCGCTTCACGTGCGGCAACGATCGACTCGGCGGCAGTAGCGCCGACATTCTTGATCCCCAAGAGGCCGAAGCGGATCGCCTCTCCCTCTGGCTCAAAGTCGAGATTTGAGAAGTCGACATCTGGAGGGAGTACCGGAATGCCAAGGCGGCGGCACTCTGCGATCGCCGCAGCGACCTTCTCCTCCTTGCTGCGGAAGGCATTCAGCACGCTCGTCATGTACTCGACGGTGTAGTTCGCTTTGAGATAGGCGGTCTGGTACGCGATGAGGCCGTAGCAGGTGGCGTGCGCCTTGTTGAACCCATATTCGGCAAACGGCTCCATGAGCTTGAAGACCTGTTCGACTGCACCACGATTGACGCCACGGGTTGCCGCACCCTTATAGAAGTCTTCGCGGACACCCTCCAGCACGTCTTCCTTCTTCTTTCGGATAGCCCAGCCGAGTGTGTCCGCCTCGGCTCCGCTGAAGCCTGCGAGCGCAACGGAGGCAGCCATTACGTCCTCTTGGAAGACGAAGATCCCCTGGGTGCGCTTCAGCACCGGTTCAAGGAGTGGATGTGGGTAGGTGACTGCCTCCTTTCCGTGCTTGCGACGGATGTAGGTGGGGATGCTCGCCATCGGCCCAGGGCGATAAAGGGCCACCATGGCGGCAATGTCGAAGACGCTCGTCGGGCGCAACTCCTTGATATAGCGGCGCATCCCTGGGGACTCCAGTTGGAACACGCCCGTCGTTTCGCCGGACGCCAGGAGGGCAAAGGTCTTGGCGTCATCAAGCGGAATTTTGTCTAGATCAATCTCAATGCCGCGGGTTTCACGAATGCGATCAACCGCCGTTCGCAAAATAGTCAGGTTCGCCAGGCCGAGGAAGTCAAACTTCAGCAGGCCGAGCGCCTCCACTCCATGCATCTCGATCTGCGTCATGACTCCTTCAGAGTTCGTTGCACGCTGGAGCGCCATGATCTCCGTGAGTGGCTCGCGACTGATTACCACGCCGGCGGCGTGCGTCGAGGCGTTGCGAACTACCCCTTCAAGCTGCTCAGCGAGGCCAATTAGCTGCCCGTACTCGCTGCCATCTGCATACGCGGCAAACTCTGGTGCCTTACGCGCCTGAGCGAGGCTGATGTTGTTCTGCGCCGGTACCGACTTCGCAATGCGGTCAACCTCGCTGTAGCTCTTCCCAAGGACGCGCCCAACGTCGCGGATGGAGGCGCGTGCCGCCATCGTGCCGAAGGTGATGATCTGCGCAACGCGATCCTCGCCGTACTTCTGCGATACGTACCGCAGCACCTCATCGCGGCGACCATCCTCAAAGTCCACGTCAATATCGGGCATGGTGACCCGCTCGACATTGAGGAACCGTTCAAAGGGGAGCTCGTAGTGCAGCGGGTCCACCGGAGTGATCCCTAAGGTGTAGGTCACGATTGACCCTGGAGCACTCCCTCGGCAGGTTGTGGCAATCCCCTGCTCCCTTGCGAAGCGGACGAAGTCAGCCACGATCAGGAAGTAGGCCGCGTAACCCATCTTGATGATGATGCTCAGCTCATACTCCAGCCGTTCACGTGCGACATCGCTTGGGGTACCGTATCGCTGCGTAAGGCCGCGCGTCGCCTCTTTGCGCAGCCAACTGTTAACGTCTTCCCCTGCGGGCACCTCAATGTTCGGGAGGCGGAGCGTGCCGAGCTCCAAGTTGAAGTCCACCATCTCAGCGATGAGGCGTGTGTTCTTCAGGAGCTCCGGTCGATCAGGGAAGAGCGCCGCCATCTGTTCTGGTGACTTCAGGTAGAAATCGCCGGAGCCAAACTTCATGCGTCCTGGCGTCTCAAGGTTGCTCGCCGTACCGATGCAGAGGAGCACATCGTGCGCATCGCGCTGATCGGCGCGCACGTAATGCAGGTCATTCGTCAGCACCAGCGGGAGGCCCACTTCGGGGGCGAGACGGAAGAGCTGCTCGTTGAGGCGACGCTGCTCGGGGAGGCCGTGGTCTTGCACTTCAAGGAAGAAGCGCCCCTTCCCAAAGATTTCGCCGTACTTTCCTGCCAAAGCACGCGCGTGCTCCCAGTCATCGACCTCCAGCGCGCGTGCGATCTCGCCGTTCAAGCATCCCGAGAGTCCGACAAGGCCCTCGGCATGTCGTGCGAGATGCTCGTGGTCGGTACGTGGCTTGTAGTAAAGGCCATCAAGGTGGGCGTCGGTAACGATCCGGCAGAGGTTGCGGTAGCCCGTGCCACTGGTCGCGAGGGCGATGAGGTGGAACGGCTGCTGGTCGGCCTTCCCCTCTTTGTCGCGCATCCCACGGCGGGCAACGTACGTCTCAACACCGATGATCGGCTTGATCCCAAACTGCTTTGCCGCCTGCACGAACTGGACCGAGCCGTAGAGGGCGCCGTGGTCGGTGAGGGCGATCGAGTCCATCCCAAGGCGCTTCGTCTCCTCCATCAGCGCCTCCAGGTTGCTCATGCCGTCGAGCAGGCTGAACTCGCTGTGGACGTGGAGGTGCGTAAAGTCAGGCTTGGCGCTCACGTGGGGCAGTCTAGCGATCGGCGTACTATCCCC
>CAMAXG010000006.1 GCA_945862225.1 Thermoflexus hugenholtzii JAD2
GAAGCCACGGTCACGAAGCCGCGCCGGATCGGTGGGAATCGGCACGAGCGTCGCGTTACCGCCGAGCTCCTGTTGCACGGCACCGATCGCGCGCTGCAGGGCGAGGCCGAGCGGCTCGGCAAGGGCGGGGAGGTCGTGGAACTTGAGCGTGCGCACGATCTCGCCGAGGCCGCCCTCGTACGGACCGACCCATGCGCCAGCGGCGCAGCCCGGTGGCGCTGCACCGCGCTCAACGCAGCCAGCACCAGCCAGACCAAGCTCATCGCAACACTCCGAGCAGAGCAGCGCCCCCTCGACGCCGCAGGCGCCGCAACGTTGCGGGGCGAGGAGCGCTAACACGGGTGCGGCGGCACGCTGCAACTCGGCGAGTGCATCGCGGGCACGCTCGGTGATCTGCATCCCCGCAGGATCGTGCGTCACACGTACCCCCTGCGTATCGGGCGGTACGATAGGCGCATGACTTCCACCACCGCCTGGACCGTACGAACCTTGCCGCTCGCCGAGCTGCCGGCAAGTGAGTGGGAGCGACTTCTGGCAACAAACCCAACTGCAAGCGCCTTCAGCAACCGCGCCGTGCACGAGGCATGGTGGATCGGCTACGGCGCGGAAGCGACCGACATCTCTCTTGCGGTCTACGACGCCGCGGGTACGCTCTACGCCTATCTCCCACTCATGCTTCGACCCGACGGCGTGCGCTACCTCGGCGCCACGTATCACATTGATTACGCAACGGTACTAATTGATCTCACCAGCGCAGAGAGCACCGCCGCTATTGATGCACTCGTCGCGCATCTCTTTGCCGATACATCCGCACTCGACCTACGACGTCTGCGCCGTGCCGATCGAGCGCACGAGATGCTCATGAGCGCACTCGCGATGAACACCACCAGAACCGCAACGGCCACGATTGAAGATCCCGCGCCAGCAATTGATCTCACAAACATCACGACGTTTGATGAACATCTCGAGCGCATCGATAAGAAAGATCGTCATGAGATTCGCCGCAAGGTACGACGCGGCGAAGGAGCCGGCGTGACGATCAGCGCGAAGACGCACGCCGTTGACGACCTTGCAGAGTTCATCAAGCTACACCGTGCACGGTGGGGACATCACGGTCTCTTCACCGAAGATGTGAAAGGCGTGCGCGATGAGACGTTCATGCGTGAACTGTTTGCACGCGCACCAGAAGGGCTGATCACGATCATCGTTGCGCGCAATCTTGAGTTCGGCGCCTTTGCGGCGGGACTCTTCTTGCGTGATGACACGGGCATTCGCTATTGGAATGCTGGCGGTGAACTTGCAGCGCGCGCGCTCTCGCCAGGGATCCTGCTCTTTGCGTATGGTTTGCAGACGGCAATCACCGAACGAAAGCAGGTCTTTGACTTCTTGCGCGGCAATGAGGGCTACAAGTACGAGGTTGGTGCGACAGATGTGGACGTGTTGATGATTACGGTGCCAGCAGCATGAGTGCGACACATGACTAAGCCGAAGTTCGGTGAGCGATGTGGCGGGCGTACACCGGTAGGGCCGCTCCCCGACGGCACGCGACTGCGTGTGGTGCAACTGCTGGCAACGGGCACGAATGGTGGCGCGCAAGAGAGCGTGGTGAGCACGGTGCTGCGCCTTGATCCATCGCGACATGAGACGCACGTAATCTCGCTCTCGCACGGCAGCACCATGGCCCGCCTGCAACGCATGGGCTACGCCACAGAGGTGATCGAAGAGCCGAGCGACGAGCGATCTGCTGAGCTCCTTGCCGACCGGTTGATCGCACTCAGCACGCAGGTGCTGCACGCCCACATGTATCGCGCCGAGGTGGTTGGCGTGGCCGCACTCGACATCGTGGAGCAGCGCACCGGGCATCGCCCCTACATGGTCTCTACCGTGCATTCGAGCCGCTTCCGCTCCCCCGACGACCGCGAGTTGCTGGAGCGCATCACCCCCAAGATCAATCGCCTCATTGCGGTGAGCGACGCCATCGTCGACAAGCTGGTCGCCGAGGGGCGCGACACCACGGCAATCAGCCGCATCTATAACGGCGTCGACCTGGAGCGCTTCGATGAGGCGACTGGTGGCGAGGCGATTCGTGTGGAGTTCGGCATCCCTGCCAGCGCCCCCCTCGCGGTAGTGGTGGGGCGCCTTGAGCCTGAGAAGGGGCATCCAACGCTAATTGAAGCCTGGCCCGTGGTGCATCACCACTTCACATCGGCGCACCTCCTTGTGGTTGGCGAAGGCTCCGAACGAGATCGCCTTGAGGGCCTCGCCGCCGCGCACCTGCGCGCGGAGATCTGCTGTGCCAGCGTGCACTTCCTTGGCCGCCGTGAAGACGTGCCGCAGATCCTTGCCGCCGCAGATGTGGTCGTCATGCCGAGCTACCGCGAGGCGCAAGGGATCGCGATCGTCGAAGCACTCGCCGCGAATCGGCCAGTGATCGCCAGCAACGTTGGCGGCATCCCCGAGATGATTCACTCCGGAGAGAATGGTCTGCTGGTGCCATCACACGACCCATCCGCGCTCGCATCAGCGATTGCGCTGCTGTTCCGCGATCGTGCATTCGCCGATCGCCTCGCAAGCGTTGGACATGATTTGGTGCATGAGCGGTTCTGCGTCGACGACATGCTGCGCGATATTGAGGCTATCTATCTACTTGCTGTGGGTGGTACAGTCAGTGACGTACCTGATCGAACAGGCGTTAGGCGTTAACGGAGGGCTGAAATGGCCAACACACCTAAGCCGAACCAAGCAATCATCACTCCGCGCTATTGGCTCGTGCTGAGCGCCGTTGCTGGCGTCGTCGCCCTCTCTCCGCTCGCCGTACTTCTGGTGAACTTCGCAGCAAACCCGTCAAGCAATCCGTTTGACGAATCCGGCTACGGTGCCGCGATTTGGATGTTCTTTCTCTCAGTGCCGACAGGCGGCATCATCTTTGCGGCAGGAGCCTTAGCGGCTGTCGCGATCGAGTGGATTTCTGGGCTGAAGCGCAACCGTTCGCGCTAGCTGCGCACCGCGCTCCAATAGCGCTCGACTGCACCACCGCGGCCGCTCTGCAGTGCAACCGTTGCACCTTGCGTTCGCACGGCGTCGGCCATCTTCTCAACGGAGCCGAAGAGGTGTGGCACCTGTGATTCGTATTGCGCAATCCCCTGCACCTTCTGCTCGAGCACATCGGTGACGTCGGCGATCTCTGGCGTAAGACGAATGCCGGCTGGAAGCCCAGCGGTGTAGTTCGCGGGCAAGCCCGCCGACGGATCAAACTGCTGCCAGTAGGCGTACGGGAAATCTTCGTAGAAGGCGACCTTGTCGCTCCAGTCAATGCCAGGCATCGTCCAGGCTTGCGCATCGCCGAGCAGTGCGGCACCAACGCGTCGGCAGAGCTGGTGATCAACGTGTGAGCCAATGCCGAGCGGGAAGTAGACGCGCTGCGGCTCAAGTCGTGCGATCTCTTTGCGCAGCAGGTCAATCGGCGCAGCGTCGCTCTCGCGCACGGTGCCAAGGAGCTGCTCATCGCCCTCGTACCCGCGGAAGACAGCGTCAGGAAGATCAAGGAAGACAACGGCTGCTTCAGCGAAGAGTGCGTAGCGCTCGTCTTCTTGTCGTCGCTGCGCCATCGCTTCGCCAGCGGCGGCGGCAACGGCAACGGCGCCAGGATCGATGACACCCTGCCCGTTGCTGGTGTCGCGCGTGCGTCCGCCTGGAAGTGAGGTGGCGCTGATGTCGGCGCGGCGATACCACGACGCGCGCTGCCAAAACTCCTTGGCGCTCTCGTCGGCTTCGCGCTGTGTCTGCTCCAGTCGTGCCGGCTCGGCCTGCCACGGGGCAAGTGCGTCGGCGGTTTCACCAGGTACTGCGTTGTCGGCGGCAATAGAGCCACTGTCGAACGCTTGGGTTGCGGGCCAGATCGCCTTGCCACCAAAGCCGAGCGCCTGTCGCTGGTACGAGGTGAGGCGATCCAGGTCACCGTGGCCGGAGTAGACGCTGAGGATGATCACGTTCTGACCGAGCTCGCGCAGGTTGGCGATCAGGCCGCCACAGGAGAGTGCCGCGTCGTCGGGATGGGGCGAGACGAAGATGTGGCTCACGCGCCGCGGCCCGTCGTTACGGGGTTGCGCTGGTCGACGGTGAGGCGCTCGGCGAGGCGGACGGGGTTGGGGTGGCGGTGAGGAACTCGTTTACCGAAGCGGCGAAACCGTCGGGTCCAGAGATCAGCGCATAAGCGATCACGCCACCAATCACCAGGTAGGTGAAGGTCACGAAGCGACGGGCGCCGCGGTCGCGCGGGGCGACCTTCGGGGCAACTGGCTGGGAGCCGTTCTCTGTCATTCGCCGATTCTAGCGGGAGAGCTAGCGAACGGTCGCGTAGCCAGTGAGTTCAACATAGGAGCGCCCCGTGATCGGGCGCCCGCCCAGGGTCCCGGTCACCGCGTTCGCCCCCTCCCAGTAGATGACCCCAGTGCTCTCCACGGTGTTGAGCTCCTGGTCGGCCAACTCGGGGGTAACCGTCACATTGAGGCCGATCTGTGCGATCTGCACCCGCCACCCTGAGGGCCAGGTCGCCCCGGTGCGTGGGCTGGTCCAACTCCCAAGGGCGGTCAGGCTGATCTGGTCACCCTCGATATGTTGCACCACGCCGTTGGCCCCGACCCAGGTGCCGTACACAAGTGGGAAGGTGCCATCCTTCGCGCGCACGAACGAGAGCATCAGGTCGCTACCGTCACTAAGGTTCAGCGCGAACCAATCCCACCCCCCACTACCGATCGCAATGAAGTCGCCCCACTGATGGTCGAACCAGGAGCTTCCCGTCACAGCAAGCGTCTCGCCGCCAATGGCGAGGGTGCCAGCGGTTGGCATACGCGTGCGTGAGTAATAGTAGGAACCGCCGGCATCGGCAAAGCCAACCCAACCATCAGTGTCGTGCAGCACGGGTGCGCGACCGGCACCCAACTGCAACATCAAGCCGTTGCCGCCAATCTCCATACCGCCATCAGGAAGCACGAGCATCACCCATGGATCGCGCCCAAGTGTTGAAGGATCCAACGGATTTGCACCAGTAATCGCAAACGCAGCGCTCACTGCGCGCGACATCACCGGTGCAATGTTTACCTGCGGACCGATCTCTGCACGCTGGTCATAGGTGAACGAACCGGCACGACCACCGCGCGGCTTCTCGGTGATGGCGATGTGCGACGCCCACGCGACGGGGAACTCTCCTCGTTGCGCGCGGAAGACCACCGCCTCGTAGCCAAACTCACGCGCGCCATCAAGCGTTGCCAAGTGGCCGGTCACGTACCACCACTCTGTGAGGCGATCGTGTGGCGCATCATCGCGTGGCAACTCAACAGCGATCGGATCAACGGCGCTCGGCCGCGGCGTTGGCTTCTCATACGGCGCACCAGTTGGTGCTGGTGAGTTCGCCAAGATTGGACCGGAACATGCAGCGGCAAGAACCGCGCTCAGCACTAGAAGAAGCGAGCGGCGCATCATCGTCGCTCCGCCTCTGCTTCGGTGGCGATGCGACCCTCAAGGAGCCGCTCCATCCATTTCGGCGCCCACCAGTTCTTGTCGCCAAGGAGTCGCATGGTTGCGGGCACCAGCAGCGCGCGAACAATTGTTGCATCGAGCGCCACTGCAATTGCCACACCAACGCCGAGCGCCTTGATCAGAACAATTTCAGCGAAGACAAACGAACCTGCAACAACAACCACGATGAGCGCAGCACTCGTGACGATGCGCCCACTGCGCTCTAGCCCGCCAGCAACGGCGGCGGCGTTGTCACCAGTGCGGTCGTAAATCTCGCGCATGCGCGTCAGCAAGAACACCTCGTAATCCATCGAGAGACCAAAGAGCACGCAGAACAGGATCACCGGAATCGTTGTCTCAACAAAGCCGAGTGGCGCAAAACCGAGAAGCGCAGAGAGGTTCCCATCTTGGAAGATCCAGACCAGCGCGCCGAAGCTTGCCAGAATAGAGATGGTGTTCATGATGACCGCCTTGATCGGCAGCACGATCGAGCGCAACAGCACGGCAAGAATAATGAGTGTTGCAAGAATCACTACGAGTGCGCTGCGCGGGAACTCTGAAGAGATCGTGTCAACGACATCAACGATCTCGGCCGCACCACCACCAGTGAGCGTTGTGAGCCCGGCCGGCGGCGTCAGCGCGGTTACCTCACCTGCACCAACGGCGTCGGGCGTTGCGGCGCGCAGTTCGGCAACGAGTGCGCGCGTGTCGGGGCGATTTGGCCCTTGCGCTGGCGTAATGGTGACAGCGGTGAGATTACCCTTCGTTGTGACCGAGAGCAGTTGCTGCACGTAGCGGTCGGGTGGCGCACCCGTTGGTGAGTCGTAGAGCAACTGGTACTGCGCGAGCGTGATGCGCTCATCAATAGAGACGATCGAGTCGACGCGCGCAACACGCGGATCGGCCTCGAGTGCGCGCACCCAATCAAAGAGCAACGCGATGTTCTCTGGCGATGTTGCATCACCGGTGGTGCGCACCGCAACGGTCATTGGCGCGAACTCACCCTCGCCGAATGAGCTGGTGAGTGCGTCGAGTGCCTGGCGGCTCGGTACGCGCTCAGGCAGGATGCTGCCGTCTGGCGCATTGAACTTCACGCCGAGCCATGGCGAACCGAGTGCGACCAAGAGCACCAGGGTTGGTATGGCAACAGCAAGTGGGCGGCGCATGACCCCACGCGCGAGGCGTGCCCAACGACCCTGCTCACTCGGCTCCTCGTAGCTCACCTTGCGCACCGCGAGGCGGTCCACCCGTGCTCCGAGCACGCCCAGGAGGGCGGGGAGGAGGGTGAGGCTGGCGACCACGGCGAGCGCCACGGTGATCGCGCCAGCGATACCAATAGAGCGAAGGATGGCAAATTCGAAGAGCACCAGGCCCACAAGACCGAGCATCACCGTAACGCCACTAAAGAAGACGGCGCGACCGGCGGTTGCCACTGTGCGCTGCACCGCCGTCGCCACACGGTCGGCGCGCTTTGCGCTGCCGCGACCGAGCTCTTCGCGGAACCGCGACACCATCAGCAACGAGTAATCAACGCCAAGGCCAAGGCCGAGCAGTGTGGTGAGGTTCAACACGAAGACGCTCATGCGCGTCACCTGTGCCACACCAAAGATCGCGGCGAGCGCAATCAGTACCGCCGCTCCACCAACAGCGAGTGGCAGCCCCGCCGCAATCGCAGAGCCGAACACTAAGAGAAGCACGATCGCCGCAAGCGGCAAGCTGATCAACTCGCTGCGACGCAGGTCACTCTCCGAAACACTTTGAATGTCGGCGTAGAAGGCAGGGCCACCAGCGATCTGCACGGTGAGTCCGTCAACAGGAACGAGTGCCGCTGCAACGCCTTCGAGCGCCTCCGGTGAATCGTCGGGCTTGAGATCTAAGAAGACAACGTCATAGACAATGCCGTTGGCGACACTCACCTGTGTTGGTGCGATCAGATGTGAACGAATGCCAACAACGTGTGGCGCCTGCGCAACGCCGGCAACCGCGCGCGCCGCTGCCGTTTCAAACTCGATGGATCCTGGCACCATGGTCTCCGAAGAGATCGCCAGCACCAGCGCCGAAG
The DNA here is from genome assembly GCA_945862225.1 of Thermoflexus hugenholtzii JAD2. Lineage (GTDB taxonomy): Bacteria > Chloroflexota > Limnocylindria > Limnocylindrales > Limnocylindraceae > Limnocylindrus. The sequence goes on from CAMAXG010000006.1 coordinate 7,580, forward strand.
GTGGTGCACCAAGCTCCTGTTCGAGCAGCGTGCGAGCACGTGCAGACTCAAGCGTTGGCAGGTCGAATCCACCCGCCTGCAGTGCGCCTGGTGCTTGTGGTGCAAACGGCAGCGCAAGAAGCAAGATGCCCAGCCAGACACCGATCACCGCGCGTCGATGCGCATACATGAAGACACCGAGTCGTTCGAATGGCGGGAGCCGTCGCGCAGCCACGACTACTGACCTGCTGCTAGTCGTTCGGCGAGAAATTCTGGCAGACCTGCCGCACGCACCCCCGACTGTGTTCGCGCAATGTCATAGGAGACTCGTCGCCACTGCACCGTGCCGAGCGCACCAATCGCCGAACCGTCGTCGCTGCGATCCCAGAGCACCCAGCTGGCACGCACATCGCCATCGCGCGGCTGCCCAACGGAGCCAACGTTGATCAGTGACGGCGAGAGGAGCCGTTGCGCGCGCCCATCAATATCGATCAGGCTTGACTGGCCGCCGCGGAGCGCCCAATAGGCGGGAACGTGCGTGTGGCCGTGAAAGAGCACCGGCGTAGGGAGCGCCAGCAAATTCTCGCGCGCACCTTCAGCGTCAATGACATATTCGCCGAGCGGTTCGCGCGGGCTGCCGTGCACGAGCGTTGCGGCACCCATCTCGCTGATCTTCGGCAGTGCATGCAGCCACGTGGCGTTCTCAGGGGTGAGGTGGGTGGCCGTCCACTTCACCGCAGCGGCAGCCTCTGGGTTAAACCACGAAACATCAAGCTCGCCGAGCACTGCGGCATCGTGATTCCCCATCACGCCAGCGGCACTACGTTCGCGCAGTAGCGCAATGACCTCGTTCGGCTCGGCGTTGTAGCCAACGATGTCACCGGTGTGCCAAATAACTGCATCAGGTGCAACGGCATCGATATCGGCAAGCACCGCCTGCAACGCAGCAAGGTTGGCGTGAATGTCACTAACGACCGCAATCTTCATAAGACCCTATCCGCGACGATCGTGGCGAGCGCCACGCAGCCGAGCGAGAAGCCCGAGTCGCCACGCGCCAAGCAACAGCAGCGCTGGAACGCCAACGACCAGCAGCAGCGTGTCGAGCGGCTTCAGCCACTCCTTCACCTGCTCCCAGTTCTGGCCGAGCGCAGCACCACCACCAATAAGGGCGGTGTTCCAGAGCAGCGAGCCAGCGGCACTATAGAGAAGGAAGCGACCGAGCGGCATGCGGGCGATGCCAGCGGGGAACGAGATGGCGGTGCGCAGCAGTGGAATGAAGCGGCTCCAGAAGACGATCTTGCCGCCGTGCCGCGCGAAGAAGGCGTCGGCGCGGTCGAGGTCGACGGGGTCGATGCGCACGATTCGGCCGAAGCGGTTCAGCAGCGGTCGGCCGCCATAGGCGCCAATGGCGTAGGCGCCCCAGGTGCCGACCAGGCCGCCCAGGGTGGCGGCGGCGATGGTGGGGAGCAGAAGCCAGCGCCCGCCGGTGAGCGGCTCGACCGCCGTGGGGTCGGCCACCAGGAAGCCCGCGAAGGGGAGGATGAACTCGCTCGGCACGGGGAAGCTCGAGGCATCGACCGCCATGGCGATCGCCACGCCGAGGTAGCCGACCGCCTCGTACATGCTCGTGATCAGGGGGATCAGGAACTCGTCTAGCCAACTCAACATGCCCTGATCGTGCCAGAGTTCCGCCCGCTATGATTGCGCCATGGATATGTTCACGCTCCCGTTCCTTCACCCAGCCGAGTTCTTCATCTCGCTGGCGATCGGCGGTGCCTTTGTCTACGTCTTCCAGAAGGCGGCGATGAGCTCTGAGCAGCGCGAGACCCCGTGGGTTCGTCGCTTCGTGACCGGCCCCAACGGCAAGGTGCTGTGGGGCGTGGCCTGGCTCGTGTGGGCGGTTGGCTTCGGCCTGCTGCTCGGCACCTTCACCGACAAGACCGCCGAATCACCATATGGCGCGGTCGGCCTCGTCGCCCTCTTCTCGGGATTCTTCGTGATGATGGGCTTCATCTGGGCCACGATCGGCGAATAGCCACCATGTTGCACCGCCTACCTGCCGCCGTGATGGCGGCACTTTTTATCTTCGGCGCCATCGCAGCCCCAGCACCCGCACGCGCCACATCGACACAAATAACAGCCGCACCTGAACCATTCGATTCACTCACCGTGCGCTTCGCCTACAACACCACCGTCGGCACGGCGGTGAGCGACGACGGCAAGACGCGCGAGATCCAACTGCGACCTGGCCAAGATGCAGAGACGGCACTCGCAGCATGGGAGCAGGCACCCGGTGTCGTTGGTGTCATTCCTGATCTGCAAGCCTTCCCGGTCATCGATCCGATCGATCCGTTCTACGCGTCGCAGTGGGACATGCACGTACCGACTGCGGGGAAAGATGGCGCTGCAAATGTTCTGCCAGCATGGAGCAACGCAACAGGTGCAGGAGCAGTTGTCGCGATCATCGATACCGGAAGCACCGCTCATCCGGATCTTGTTGCCAATACACCAGAAGGTTGGGGCGTTGACATGGTTGAGGACGCCGCAGGCGCCCGTGATGGGAATGGTCGTGATACTGACCCAACCGATGAGGGTGATTGGTATAGCTACACGGATAGCGCTGGAAAAACGTACTGGAAGTATTCCTCATGGCATGGCACGCATGTCGCTGGAACGATTGGCGCCGCGCAAAACAACATCGGGGTGAGCGGTGTGGCGCCCAACGTTTCAATTTTCCATGTGCGCGTGTGCCACTCCGGCGGCTGCTGGTTCAACGACATTATTGACGGAATTCGCTGGGCTGCTGGCCTCACCACCACGTGGGACGGCCAGCAGTGGAGCAACTACGGCCTTGCCGTTAACGCGCACCCGGCAGACGTCATCAACTTGTCGCTTGGTGGCGTCGGCGCGTGCTTTCCAGCGCTGCAAAATGCAATCACAGCGGCGCGTGCAGCTGGAACAGTTGTGGTGACGGCGGCAGGAAACAACACGATTGATGCGGCGAGGTTTCTGCCAGCAAACTGCAACGACACGGTGACCGTCGCGGCGACGGGCCGCGTTGGCGGGCTCGCTGGATACTCTAACTTCGGAAGCAGCATCGACATTGCTGCACCGGGTGGTGACATGCCACGTGATTCTGGAGTTCTCTCCACGATTGCTACAGGGGCAACAACACTCACCGGCTATGGCTACACGAACTACCAAGGCACGAGCATGGCGGCACCGCACGTTGCTGGCGTTGCAGCGCTTGTTGCAAGCCTGCACCCAACATGGGGCCCAGATGAAATTGAAGCGGCAATCTACGCGGGGGCTCGGCCATTCCCGGCCGACTCGCTTCGGCCCTGTGTCACAACAAGCGAAACCCCAACGGGAAGCCAGCGTCAATGCGGCGCAGGGCTATTGGATGCGGTCGGTGCGCTCAACATGGCGCAACCAACGTTAACCATCACTGCACCAGATCGTCTTGCGGCTGGTGAGACCGCAACCGTTTCGGCAGCGAGTGATCTGCCTGGCATCGTCACGCTGGCGGTTGCGAGTGCAACCGCGGCAAACTGCACCTTGGACGGCAGCACACTCACCGCCACCCAGACAGGAACCTGCACCCTCAACGCCGCAACACCAGCTACCGCCGACCACGTAGCGGCTAGTGCAACGTTCCATGTGACGGTCACCGGCACGCCGCAATCAATCAACTTCGGCGTTGGTCCACTGCTTACAGAGGGGGATGTGCCGTTCGGCACCACCCCACCAGAACTCACCGCCACAGCCAGCTCGGGTCTTCCTGTGAGCTATGAGATCAGCACGCCGACCATTTGCGAGGCGCTGGCCCCAGATGGTCTCGTCAACGCTTGGCGCTTGCGCCTACTGAACGTGGGGACCTGCACCGTGCTCGCTACCCAGGCGGGGAGCACGGTCTACGAGCGCGCGACCTCAATTAGCCGCAGTTTCACCATCGTGCAAGGGAGCCAAACGATTGGGCTTGACGTCCTGACCGATCGCACCTTTGACCCGACCGCTCTGCAGGCCTTGCCGAGCCGCAGTAGCGCCGGCCTGCCACTCAACTACTCGGGCCTCTCGAGCAGCGTGTGCGATCCGCGCTTTAACGGCACCGGCTTTGAGCTCCACCTCCTTACACCGGGGACCTGCACGATTCGCGCAGAGCAAGAGGGAACGAGCACCTATCGTGCGGCCGATTCGGTGACCCGAACGTTCGAGGTGCTCAAGCTGACGCAGACGCCGCTCATCTTTGACGCGGGCCCCAGTTTCCACGTGGTCAAAAGCTCGAGTGGCTATGGGAGCGGTGGCGGCAGTTCCAGTGCGCCGTTCGTTGTAACGAGCTTGACCCCAACAAAATGCTCCGTCAGCGGGCGCACGATTCGCTACCTCGCGACAGGCACCTGCATCTTGCAAGGCTCGAAGGCGGGTGACGTGTGGCACCAGCCCGCATACAAAACGATTCGCGTTACCGTCTTCGCCCCGGCACGGTCGACGGTTACGCCACGCATTCGACAGGTGGGGAAGATCGTGTACGGCACGCGTGGCACCTGGGTCGGTAGCCCAACGCCAAGCTACAAGTACCAGTGGTACAGCTGCACCACTGCACGGCGCACGAGGTGCAGTGTGATCAGCGGCGCCACGTCGGTAAACCTGAAGGTCTCCAGCAAGATTGTTGGCAAATATGCCTTCTTGCGCGTCACCATGTACCAATACGGGAGCGAGCGCGCGCGACGTGACTCGAACGTTATTAGAATCTCCGCAAGATAAATGGCGCGCGCCGTAACGATCACCAAGAACAACCCGCGCGACCTGCGCCTCGTAACCGCCGGGCAAGGCATCTCACTGATTGGTGACTCCATCACGCAGCTCGCACTGCCGATCATGGCGGTCGACCTGCTTGGCGCCGACTCACTCGGCACCGGCTTCCTCGGCGCGGCATCAACGCTCGCATATCTCTTCATCGGGCTACAGGCTGGTGTCTGGGTAGATCGTTCGTCACGACGTGCGTATCTGCTCGCCGCCGACCTGGTGCGCGTGGTGCTGCTCCTCGCGATTCCACTTGCATACGTGCTCAACGTGCTCACGCTGCCGTTGCTCATCGTCATGCAGGTTGGACTTGGCGCTGCAACGGTTTTCTTTAACGTGGCGTGGCCGGCGTACATTCCGCGACTCGCGAGCGGCGTCACGCTGCTCAAGCTCAACGCACGTATGGCAATCATGGGCGAGGGCGCCGGTTTCGTTGGTCCAGGCCTCGCCGGCGCACTGATCAACATCTTCAGTGCCCCCTTTGTGTTGGTGGTGGATGCAATCACCTTTGCGGTGAGCTACGTCAGCCTACGGGCGATTCGCACGCCAGAGCCTCCGTCGCCCAAGAAGCGGAACACTTTGGTGCACGACCTTAAGGAAGGCCTGCGCGAGCTCTGGATTCGACCGAATCTTCGACTCATCACTCTTGAGGCGGTGAACGGCAACATCGCCTTTAGCGTGATGATTGGACAGGCGATCATCTTTCAGCGCATCGACCTAGGCTTCGAGCCTGCGCTGATTGGCGCCGTTGCATCAGCAGGATTCCTGGGTGGGCTCTTCGGTAGCCTCTCAGCACCCTACCTGGTGAAGCGTGTGGGCTTCGGCCGACTCATGATCGTTGGCACTGCGCTCTTCGGTATCAACGAGTTCCTGCTACCCGCGGCGGCCTTTGTGCCGCGAGAGTTCGCGCCACTCTTCTCACTCGCCAACTTCTTCATTGGGGGCTACTTCCTGCTGATTTATGTGGTGCCGGTCACCACCTTCCGGCAGCAGGCGGTTCCCGACCGGCTGCTTGGGCGCGTGATGTCGATCAATCGCACCCTTACCTGGGGCTTTGGCGCCACTTTCGGCTACCTGCTCGGTGGCGTGCTCGGCAACGCCTTCGGCCGACCCACCGCCCTCATCGTGGGCGCCGTGCTTCAGACCCTCGTCCCTCTGGTCATCTTCGGCTTCGCCCGAATCTGGCGCTACCCTACGATTGAATCGGCGGCGAAGTTTGACAATCGCGCTGCCGCCGCAGCAGAGAGGTAACCACCATGTGCCATGAGATTGCCTGCGCCCGCTGCGGTAAGCCAACCTGGGAGGGGTGTGGCGAGCACATTGAGTACGCCCTGAAGGGCGTGCCGCTTGACGAGCGTTGCACCTGCCCGCGGCTACCCGTAGCGGTCGAGCCGAAGCCGACCGGTCGCACCGCTTAACTCGTGGCCATACACCTCAGCACACTCCCGCGCACAACGAAGCGCCTGGTGCTGCGCACCGCCCGACTCACGAAGGCGAAGCTGCTGGGGGAGGCGAAGCGCTTCTATCGCAGCTACGTCTCCAAAACGGCGCTCAAGCACACCGTTGAGCGCACCACCACCACCGAAGGGCCGGCCGGCGTTGCAATCGTGGCGCTCTATCCGCGCGGACCCCTGCTTGCATCTGTCACGCGCCTGATCAGCACGCTTGTCGACGAGGGGTATCACGTGATCGCCGTCGTGAACAAGAGTCGCCTCGCCCCTGCGTGGATTACCGCCCTGTCACAGCTGAACATCACGCTGCTGAGTCGCCCCAACGTTGGTCGTGACTTTGGTGCGTACAAGGTCGGCTACCTATTTGCAGAAACCCACGGGCTTCTCGCAACAGCAAAGCACCTGCTCTTCGCGAATGACAGCGTCTTCTATGGGCCGCGCTCACAGGCGTTCATCAGCGATTTGCTCAAAGATGAGCACGTCTGGACAGCAATGTTCGTAAGCAACCAGATTGATACGCATGCCCAGAGCTTCTTCCAGCGTTTTAGCAGCGAGCAGTTCCTGCACAGCGCATTCAAAAAGTTCTGGCACACCTACTACCCATCGGAAGAGCGGAACCACACGATCCAGAAGGGCGAGATCAGACTCTCTACCACGCTCACCGCGCTGGAGTACACACCGCACGCCTATGTCACCGCTGACCGCGTGCTGTCCAACAGCGCGTTCGGTGACTTCACCGAGAACGAGAAGCACAACATCCGCCATGTGGCCATCGCGCGGCGCACAGCACAGCTCTCACTAGAGCGACATCAGCTTGAGACACTCATGCGAGCGCAATATCACACGTCAAATATCACCCACGTGCAGGGGACGCTCACCTCGCGCGTACTTGGTGCCCCCATGAAGCTCGACATACTCACGCTCTACGTGACGCAGGAGGCGGTGCGTGACGCGCTGACCGCACTCGGCACCCCGCCAGATGAGACGCTCGCAACCCTTACGTTCATGGTTACTTCGCAGAACAAGCGCAGTGCGCAAACTGTGCGCAGCCTACATTCGCTGATGAGCGCACTGCACCACACTCTTGCGCCGCGCACCTACCTCGAGGTGGGCGTTTTCACAGGGAACAGCCTCAAGCTTGCAACCTGCCCAGCGGTTGGCATTGACCCCGCGCCACAGGTGACACAACCCCTACCCGCCACCGCACGGGTGATCACAAGCACCGGCGACGACTTCTTTGCGCAGTCACGCCCGCTCGAGAGCGTGTTCCCCACCAGTGCCCCGCGACGCGGAGACGGCGAACTCTTCGCCGAACTCGCGCTCATCGACGGCATGCACCACGCCGAGTTTGCCTTGCGGGACTTCATGAACATCGAGCGCAACTCCGCGCCGTGGAGCGTGATCGTGTTTGACGATGCGCTTCCCGAGAACCCCGAGCAGGCGCTCCGTATCCGTGCCACCAGCAGCTGGACGGGTGACGTTTTCCGCGTGGAGCAGGTGCTCAAGAGGTATCGACCTGACCTTGTGACCCTGCGCGTGGACACCGCCACCGGTGCACTCCTGGTATTCGGCCTAAACCACCTCGACCAGCGACTCACCACCTCGTACGAGCAGATCGTTGCTGAGTACGTGCAGCCCGACCCGCAGGTCGTTCCCGACGAGGTGCTCCGCCGCGATGGGGTCATCTCCATCGACGCCCTGATTCAGAGCGGCGTGCTCGAAGTAATTCGTACCGCTCGCGAGCAGAAGGCCTCGAGCGAGTGGGTCGCCCACGCGGTGCGCGCGAGGCTTAGCGGACAGTAGCCACAGAGAACGTCGCTAGGCGCGCGCCGGCCCCTCGCCGTACTTGTTGGCGCCAGCGTCAGAGGCCCGCACCAACCAGTAGAAGAGCACTGGGATTCCGATGATGGTGAAGACGATCAAGAACCACCAGCCGCTGCGACCCACGTCGTGCAGGCGTCGAACCAGCAGCGCCAGTCCTGGCAGGAAGAAGGCGAGCGAGGCAAGGTTCCCCAAGGTGCCGCCGTACGTGTCGGCCGCAGCCGTAACGAGCACCGTAAACAGGTAGAACCACCAATACTCAGACCGGCTGGCCCGCCCCGTGATCTGGGCATAGGCCGCTGTGGTCATGTTGCGCTTTACCGCACTAAAGAAATCCATGGTGCCCCCTACTTCGAATCTGGCGAAAACACACCGATCAGAAGTCTATACCCACCGTAGATCATTGCTCCCCACATAATGAAATACGACCCGCCGTTTGCGGCGGATTCGTACGTGTAAAGCGTGATCATTCCACCACCAATAAGCCAGATGAGTCCCCATTTAATGTCGTTGTTCACAGTAACCTCCCATGAATGTTGTCAGTTTGCATTTGTCGAGTCTAACTTCACTGATACAGTGCGCCGCTGACCGCCACGCAACACCTCAACCTTTGCCGAACCGGTACCAAATAACGCGCAGAGTTCATACCAAATGTCAATTCGTCGGCTCACCTGAGAACCATTGAATTTTGTCACGACGTCGCCTTTTACCAAGCCTCTCTTCTCGTCCGCAGTGCGGACAATCTTCACAAACTGCGAACCGGTTGCGGAGAAGTCTTCAAGAAGGGACACCCCAAGACGAGCTCGCTTTAACGTCGTTTGCTTACGAAGGTGTGGAATGACGAACTTGATCATCTCCGCGGAAACCGCGTAGTTGATGCCCTGCATCGCGCCACCCAAAAACGGCATGCCAATGACCTCGCCACGAAGGTTCAGCAGCGGGCCACCTGAGTTCCCAGGATTGATAACCGCATCTGTCTGCAATACATGTTCGAACAATCGGCCATCTGGACCGTAGGCCGCTCTTGCCAGCCCACTGACAACCCCGCGTGTGACGGTATTGATCAAGCCGCCCGGTGAACCAATGGCAACACACGCCTCCCCGAGGGAGACGTTTTTCTGGAGCGATAGCTTTGGCGCCGTAGAATCGCAGTAGAGTAATGCAAGATCTACCTCCTCAGCAGTTCCAAGTATTCGTGCATTGAATACTTTCTCATTGCAGCGCACCTTAACGGAGTCATGAGCTGCGTCGTTAATCACATGGAAGTTTGTAATGAACAACTTTGGTCCAACGCAGAAACCACTCCCAGTTCCAGAAGAGGTAATGACATACGCAGTGGATGGCAGCGCTGCTGCCACAACCTGTTCGACGCTCTTGAGTCGTTTGGTAACCATCAGAGGCTGGAAATCATTCGGCGGCCGTGAGTATTGTCTGGCACATCCACATCGGCCGTTTCGCCATCAACCTCTTTTGCGATGTTGGTATCAATCTCGTCAACCCAAACAACAAATGTTATTGCAAGTTCGACCAGATAGTTGGCCGTTAACCAACGTGATGGGACTGATGCGCTGGCAATGAGGTCGCTCTCCTCATGGAGTTCAACCGTGCCAATAATCGGATAGGAAGCGTTCAACTCAGCGGCGATTTCCAGCGCACGTTCCTTCTTTTTCACATCTTGAACTAAGAGTGAGAATATGCGTACGACTGGGCTGCCTGTCTCAAAAGCGCTCTCTTTGTCGTGCTCCAGATTGATGTGCGCAGCAGCACTTCCATATTCAAAAAACACGATTCCAGGTTTCTCATCCATGCGAGAAACTGTGCAACCGGTGGATTCAGTCCGCTCAACTGCAACCGCGAAGAGCAAGTCTGGATCAACCGTGTACCCCGTTTTTTCAGAGGCTTCGTGATCCCAGACACCTAAGCCCACTGATCCACTACCGACTCGTTCTGCGAGCGTTGCAAGCAGTACTTCAGCTGCGCGGCTGATTTCCCCTGACCGTCGTCGTTTGAATAGGCCGTCGGTCCGCCTTGAAAGACTTTTGAGCCATGTGAGCATGACCACCCTCCCTACTGACAATTGGCACTGCGGTGGGGCAGCATAGCGAATGTTCTTCACGTTGAGAAGGTAGAATTCAAAAAGGAGGAGCAGCAGTGAAAAAGACCCTCTACATCGACATGGACAACGTCCTGGTGGACTTCCCCTCGGGGATGGCCGCCTGCGACCCAGCGCTGCTCGAGCAGCACAAAGAGAGCCCCGACGAGATCCCTGGGATCTTCGCGCTGATGCAGCCGATGCCGGGCGCCATCGAGGCTTATCACGAGCTGAGCGAGCTCTTTGACACGTACATCCTCTCGACGGCGCCATGGGAGAACCCGAGCGCCTGGTCCGACAAGCTGGAGTGGGTGAAGCGGCACCTTGGCGCACCCGCCCACAAGCGGCTGATCCTCTCGCACAACAAGCACCTCAATGCTGGGCACTACCTAGTAGATGACCGTTCGAAGAACGGTGCAGATGCGTTTGGGAAGGTGCCTGGTCAGGAGTGGATTCACTTTGGGCATGAGCCGTTCAGCTCGTGGGCAAAGGTTGTGGCGTACCTTAAAGAGAACGCAGCACCTCCCGAACCAGGAGCATGAGGTAGTCAAATGAAGCGCATCCGCCCACTCTTCGCAGCCAGCGTGATACTTGCCTTGGCGACACTTTTGCCCGTGGCGGTGCTCTCTGTAGAGCCAGCCGAGGCGCCTGGACCACCGCGAGATACGAGCTCGGCGGTGATCATCAATATGGGTCTTGATTCGGCTGCGGTAAATGAGATCTGCGCGCGCGTTGCGGCCGGCGAGATCGTGGAGGGGATTGCCTACGACTGCACCGCATACATCGAGTTCCAGGAGCGGTGCGCTGATCCAGAGCGTGCATCGGTGGATTGCTTCCCAAATGCCACGCCAACTCCAGACAACTGCTGGGATTGTGAAGGCAGCACGATGACTGAAGCAGAGAAGCTTGCCGCGGCGTGCACCCCGGCAGTACTGGCGGCGAACCCGCAGCATCTTGATCTCTGCTTCCCCGAGAAGTGGGCGTGGGTATGTTTCACCGCAGACCCAGATCGAAACATCACAGAGCACTGTGAGATGTACCGACGAGACCTGGATCCGTATGGGATCTTTGCGCCGCAGCCACCACCGCCAACGCCAGGAGTACCACCGACACCTGAACCCACTGCGACACCAGACCTAACACCAGTGCCAGAGCCGGAGATTCCTGCAACAGCGACGCCGTAGCGGCCGTGCAGCGCCTGTAGAATCGCCCCTATGACCCTCCGCCGCCGCTGCCATCGATTCGTAGAGAAGCACCTCCGCGCGTGGGAGCTGTTGCTAGCGTTGTTTGCCGCAGCGTCGGTATATGTGGGCGTGCGGGCGACGGAGCTCGGGGAGCCTGAGTACCTCACGAACATTGAGTGGGTCTTCACGGGCCTCTTTGTGGCGGAGTACCTGTTCCGCCTCTGGATTGCACCGAGCCGCTCTGGGTACTTCAAGAGTGCGCTGATTGATTTGGTGAGCATCTTCCCGCCAGTGAGAGGCGTGCGACTGCTGCGCCTGGTGCGACTGCTGCGCGTGGCGGAGAACATCGGTGCGGCGCTCGAGACCACGGCGATGGGTCGGCGCGCGATCGCCCTCTCGCGCATCGCCATTCTGTGGATCGCGGTCGTGGGCATTGCGGCCGTGGGGCTGTATAGCGCCGAGCTTGGGCAGAACCCGTCGATCCAGTCGGGGTTCGATGCGCTCTGGTGGGCGGTCGTCACCACCACCGTGGGATTCGGCGACATTGCCCCCGTGACCGCCGAGGGGCGCCTCGCCGCAGCGCTGCTGATGGTGCTGGGCGTAGGCTTCTTTAGCTTCTTTGTGGCCACCATCACCGCCTCACTCGCGGCCGAAACCGCCAGTGGGAGCCAGAAGCCGGCCAAGAGCGCAACCCTGAACGCACGCTTGGCAGAACTCGACGAGGCCCTGGCCGCCAAGCGCCTCACCCGGGCCGAGCACAAGCGCCTTCGTGCCAGGCTCTTGGCACAGTTCTGAAGTAGCTTCACCGAGTAACATCATCTAGACAAAAAACCAATGGAAGCTGACCAGATTGCCAAATTCACAGATATCAGAGGTGAGCCCCTTGCAATCACAATATCTAGACATCAACGGCTACACCACAACCCTTGGCGAAATGCGCCTTGGGGATTCTCTTGAATTCCTAGAGTCTGAGGACGGACATGCGCTTAAGGAATCAGTGAGCACAATCGTAACGTCACCGCCATTTCCGTTGCTAAGCGAAAAAGCTTATGGAAATCTAGAAGGCAAGGAATACATAGACTGGTTGTGTTCATTCGCCCAACCATTGCGAGAAATTATGAAACCAGACGGCTCCTTGTTCATTGAAATTGGTAACACCTGGGTTTCAGGCGAACCGGCAATGTCAATGGTTCCACTAAAGGCACTGATGGCCTTTGCCGAGAGCGGAAACTACACAATTTGCCAGCATTTGATTTATCACAATCCTGCTCGCCCACCAGGACCAGCATCCTGGGTCACTGCCAAACGGCTACGCCTCAAGGATGACTTCACCCATTGGTTTTGGCTGGGAAAATCAGCTGATGTAAGGGCGGACAACAGCGCTGTCCTTAAGGAATACAGTCCAGCAATGACAAGATTGCTGGATAAAAAGTTGGATACAAGCGGGACGCGACCTTCCGCGCACAAGATCAATGGTAAGAACTTTTTCAAAGATAATGGCGGTTCCATAGCAGGAAGCGTAATTTCAATTCCGAATACTGGTTGGGACAACTACCACCGCTGGTGCACAAATGAGGAAATTGCAGCGCACCCAGCTCGTATGCCTTTTGATCTTGCGCGCTTTTTCATTGATCTGACAAGCACAACGGGAGATCTAATCTTTGACCCATTTGGCGGTAGCAACACGGTAGGTGCTGCAGCCGAGGTGCTGGCTAGGCGATGGATGACTGTTGACCTTGAATCGCAATACATCGCGGGATCACTTGGTCGTTTTGCTGATGAGTCAGGGACACTCCCAATCGACCTAAAAGTGTCCAGAGCAAATGGCTAGCAAGCCCCTTCGTGACTGGCAGAACAAAGCAATAGCGGCTTGGACAGCAAACAATTTCCGCGGCATTGCGCAAGTCGTAACCGGCGGAGGAAAAACATTCTTGGCAGGGGCTGCATTCAAGCTTTTGCAAGCGAGCAAGCCTGATGCGAAGCTATTTGTCGTAGTGCCCACAATTGCCCTAGCTGACCAATGGTTTGTGGCCCTCGTTGAGGACCATAAGTACCTCCCAGACGAGATCGCAATTTGGGGAGGTGGGAACAAGATCAGCGCGGGGAAACTAATCACGATCGCGGTCACACCTACCGCTATTAAGTTAACGCCAGGGTTAAGTAACGCATTAGACATACTGCTTGTGTTTGACGAGTGCCACCACGCCGGAGCACCAACCGTCGCGGCGATTGCATCGATTAAGTTTGGGGCAACACTCGGGCTGTCAGCTACCCCAGAGCGTCAGTACGACGAGTCATTCAATGAGCAAATTGTTCCACTACTTGGTCCGATCATTGTCAATTATGGCTACGAAGAGGCGCTCGCAGATGGTGTTATTTGCCCATTTGAACTTACTCACGTATTTGCCCCAATGGATGCAGTTGAAGACGAGAAGTTCAGGAAGCTTTCTCGCAATGTGGCTGTGGCCATAGGGAAATTTGGCCACGGAAGCCCTGAGGCAACTATGGCCTTGCGGGCTCGCGCGCGAATGGTTAACTCTGTTCGCAGTCGCGTGATCATCGCAATCGAACTCATCAAAAAGTACTCACAAGGGCGAACAATCGTTTTTGACGAATCAATTGAGCGCGTTGAACTTATCAAGTCTGGACTGCTAATGAATCAAATGACAGCACTTACGTACCACAGTCGAATGTCGCCGGCAGCTGCGCGATCAAATTTGTTGATGTACAGGCGCGGCCAAGCGCAGGTACTTCTGACATGCCGCGCGCTTGACGAGGGCGCGAATATTCCAGAAACCGAAACAGGGATTATCGTCTCAAGCACTGCAAGTGAACGTCAGCGAGTGCAGCGCCTAGGGCGAGTTTTGCGGGCACTTCCAGGAAAACAGTCGGCCAGCATCTACACCATTTATTCAACAGAACAAGAGAAGCAGCGGCTGCTCAAGCCGGGCGCCGAACGCAACACGCGATGGATGACCACAGAGTTTGGAGCAAACAAGAGTGGATAAAGTGTTTGTGGGAGAAAGCGAATATTCCGCAGTCAGCAACCTCGGAATGCTTGAAGATCATTTCGAGCAAATCATTTACCAACATGCCCATCAGCTTTATCCTGGATATTACGTGGTTCCATTTGCACCACTTGTCGAATCCTTGCACGGCGCGAACCAGCCTGATATTGCCTTGGTTTCCCGCAATCTTGATTACTGGTACGTAGTAGAGGCCGAGATGGCGCACCATAGCTTGAATGGGCATGTACTGCCACAAGTCAGAACTTTTGCGCACGCGAATTATGCCACCCGGCAAGTAATTGAAGCGCTCCAGTCTGGCCTGCCTAAGGTTGATCAACGCGATCTAATTAGACTAGTGCGCGATGTTCACCCTGAAGTGCTGGTCATCGTTTACGGCTCTGCTTCAGACTGGCGCGAGCCTTTGCTTGGCGTACCTTCCCTCCTTCATGAAATTAGGTTGTTCCGTCCGCTACAGGGCCCCCCTGTGCTGTACATGGACGGCCCAACCTTGCGTCAACCTTCCCTGCTTGCATTCAGTTGTGTTCACCGAATCGAGATGGCAAGCCTATTGTTTCTAGACGGCACAATGGGTGACACGATTCCCAAGCGAATTGAAATTGAGGTTGAAGAAGCGATCATTCAGGCTGAAGTTCTTGACCAAGATCACCTCACAGTCCTGAGATCCCCAGCATTTCGAGACCTAGCACCAGGCCAATACCAACTGATACAATCCGAGTCTGGTTCATTTAATCTCGGCAAGATCTAAGCGGATTTAGAGTTTTGGAGGGGCAATGAGTAAAGTAAATATGGTAATTGAGCCTGAGTCAATCCTTACCTATAAGCGCCTAACGTATTACCCATGGACCGCCCTAGCAGAACTCATTGACAATTCAACAACGAGCTATGCGCTGAATAAAGACGCTCTTGATGCTGCATACCGAGCAGAAGGAGCCGATGAGCGTGTCGAAGTTCGGGTGACTATTGGAGAAACTGAAGGTGAAAAGTGGGTGCGGGTAACCGACACCGCATTAGGCATGGACTTACCCACCTTGATCAATTCGCTAAAGATCGGCCGCCCACCGGTTGACACTTCCCATCGGTCGAAATACGGCATGGGCATGAAAACCGCTTCATGTTGGTTTGGCGATCGATGGACTATTACAACAAGTCGGCTTGGCGAAAAAGGCGGGCACAGAGTGACTATTGACGTCAATGCAATCGCGGCGGGTAACAACGATCTCAACTATGAATTCTTGAAAAATCACGGAGAAAACGAGCACTTCACAATCATTGAAATCTCAAGTCTTCATCAAACCAGTCTTGCGGGACGCACTTTGGGAAGGATTAGGACCTATCTACAGGGAATCTATCGGAAAGATCTCGGGACCGAAACTCAACCTGGTGAGATTCGGCTGTATGTGAATGACGTAGCAATCAGTGGGGATGTGTTCAAAGACACGGATTTCTTGCAAGACGCCTCAGGGAATCTTTACAAGAAGCCGTTCAACAAAGAGTGGACTCGACCCGGCGGAAAACGCCAGGTTGCTCAAGGGTGGATCGGCATTCTGGAATCAGGAAGTCGCTCAAAGGCTGGGTTTTCGCTCTTTGAGTCTGGCCGAATGCTTAAAGGTCACCCCGAAGCGTGGCGCCCGCAGGGGATTTTCGGTCAGCTGCTGGGGACAAACGACTTGATCAATCAGCGTCTAGTTGGAGAAGTAGAACTATTTGGGTTTATTCCAACCCACACCAAGGACGACGTTTCCTGGCAGGGCGACGAACAGGATGAAGTAGAGAGCTATCTTGAGGAAGTCGCCAAAGACTATCGACAGGTAGCGCAAGCACGGCGAAAGCATTCAGATGATGAGCGAGGGCCTTCCGCAAAAGAGCGGGCCATGGCTGTATCTGAGCTTCGAACAGAGTTTGGTACCCCTGAGTTCCGTGAAGTCTTCAACGATCGTGTTCCACTTCCGCCACGCGAGTTAATCGAAGCAGACCTTGCAACATTAAAGGCGAATCTTGCGAATCGACGCGAATGGGAAATTGAAGTACCGCTGGAGACTGTTGACGGGGAGCCGATGTTGGCGCGAGTGGGGATTGATGAAGATCTGCGAACGAACGACCCATACATCGTTTGGCAGCAATCTGCGTCAGGGAAACAAGTTGATGTGGTGATCAACTGGAATCACCCTGCGATTGAGATGATTTCTGGCGCCGACGATTTAGTGGTCTATATGCGTCTTGCTGCATACGAAGCCTTGTCCGAGTGGCAAGCGGTGCGATTGGGCGAACGAGTCCGGCCGGATGAAATTCGTCTCATTAAAGGAAGACTGTTAGCGATTGCTTACGCTACAGAATTTCTTGCGAGGAACGAAGACCGAAACGCCTGATAGCGGGCACGTATCACGCAAGAGCTTTGCAGATCTATAGATAGCGCAATCTCAAGGCTTGATCCGTGATTCAACGAATCTCTTCGTCTCCGCGTCCGTGAACGTGACCACGCACCCATTCATACCCCTCGTCAGGAGTACCCGATACGTCTGGGCAATGAGCTGCTTGTAGAACTCAGGGTCCTTCTTATCCGCACGCTTCACGACGGAGTCGAATGAATGCTGGGCTTGAGCGACCCATCCCTTGCCAGCTCGCCACACCAGGTCATCGCCCCAGATGACGCCAACGCGATCAAACTCGAAGCCCTGAGCGGTATACACACAGCCAACCTGGTGGACCCCTTCTGGGTCAATCGCCCACGCATTAGAGCTCGGGATTCCAGGTGCCAAGCGACCAGCTGTTGGCTTCGCGTTCCACGGTCGCTGCCAATCGCCAACGACAACGTCGTTCACAAGCGTGCCATCCCCAAGAGGTTCACTCCACGGCCAGCAGAAACCAGCCACGAGCCGGGAATTCTGCCCCTTCTTGAGCGACTGTTGTACTTCCCGCTCCAGTGCAGCCGGCGATTCCACAACGGAGAAGTCAAACCCAGCCTGCTCAATTTCAAGGATCTCGTCACCGTCTGTGCTGACGCCGAGGAGTCGATCCACCCAGCGCACATACGTATCGGATCCACCGCAACGGAATTGCGCTGCTAGGTCATATTCAAACACTGGTTGACCACGCTTTGCGCTTGCTTCCCGAATTAGTGCGGCACTGCCGACCTCTCCTGGTCGCACAACCTGCCGGTCGTCAATGAAGAATGCGGCGATCTTTGCTGAATCAAGAAGCTCTTCAATTTGTGAGCCGCCACGGTCTTCCTTCTTCGTCCATTGGTTTGCGCTTGTTTCGCGGATACGGTGTGCTTCGTCGGCAACAAGCAAATCAAATGGCTCACCCTTCTTCATGAATGAATTGAAATACTTCATGAGCTGCCCGGCGCGCGGTCCAACACGCTTGCGAAGACCCTCCGTGAACGCGCGTGAGCCAGTGGCGTGGGCAACGGTCTTCCCTTCCGCTGCAGCACTCGCCAGCAACTGCAGTGCGATCAGGCTCTTTCCTGTACCCGGCCCTCCATTAATGATGAACGTTGACGGCTTGCTCTTCTTGCCAGCGCGCTGAAGTTCATCGTGCACTGCCATATATGCCGTGACCTGTTCGTCAAGCAGCACGAATGCCTTTTCGTTAGAGATAACGGCAGCGACGTGATCCAAGAGCTTCTTGCTTGGGCGATATTCAGATGAAGAGATTTTCTCAATAAGATCAGTGCTATCCCCAGCCCCAACTTGGTCTGATAGGTGGCGTGCAAGGTCTTCAAACTGGTCTTGCGCATAAATAGGGGAGGTGCTGAGAAGTTCCTTGAACTTCGGATCGTAGAGCGGGGCTGCGCCAGACGAGGTTCGATCTAGGTTATGGAGGAATGCAAGCGAGCTAAGTCCGACGTCGCCCGATGCAAATATTTCACTCATGTCGCGAAGGAACTGCTCATACCTGTGGACTTGGGCGCTAGGGTGCAGTGTGTCCTTCGGGCTGCCGCCGGCGAACGCTACTGCAACGTGTTCTGTCATGGAGCTTTCATCCACATGGCTCCACTGCTTTAGTTCGATGATGATGGCGTTGTCAGCTGGTCCACCTCCGGTCGCCGAAGTGCGCTTACCGGCAACCATCACGTCCAGCCGTTTCGAGGTGAGAGGTAGTTGAAGCTCAACAAGCACTCCCTGGGGGCCGAGCCCAGCGAGAGTAAACACGTTTGACATCTGCTGAAGGGAGTTCCGCCAAGAGTTCAGCTCGCCTTTGTTGGCGTGGTGGCCCTTTTCAATGGCATAGGCCTCATCGATCTTGTCGGCAAGCCGATTAAGCTGGGCGTCGCGGATGAATTCCTTTACGGCGCCTTGATAGAGGTACATGTCAGCATCGTAGCGACCCTCGTGCCACCTATCTGACGCATGCTCAAATCCTCAGCCCCACCTGTGCCACGCTCCACCCACGGAGGCACCCTGCCTGCCTGTTATCAGGTAAGGAGTGCCATACATGTCTGCCAAGCCAACTCGCCGTTCCACCCTGCTCGCGCTCGCACTGCTCATGGCTGCGGCCGTGCCGGTGCGTGCCACTACCCCGCCGACCTTTACGGTGGTCGACAGCATCTATCCAGGTGGCGATAGCTCTGGCGCCATGGTGGCTGCGTCGCCCGTGCTGAAATCCTTTCAGTAGACCGCTCTAAAGAGGCGTGCCAAAATCCACTGACGCAGGCACCCCGCCTGCCTCTATACATAGGAGTACCAACATGCCCGCCAAGAAGCTCCGCCGTTCTGCCGTGTTGGCCCTCGCACTCCTCATGGCTGCGGCCGTGCCGGTGCGTGCCACCACCCCGCCGACCTTTACTGTGGTCGATAGCATTCAGCCAGGGAGCGGCTCCTCGTACGCAATGGATGCCTCAGAGAGCGTTGCGATCGGTGACTACCTCTATTTCACTGCCGATGACGGCACCCGCGGCTTTGAACTTTGGCGCACCAACGGCACCACGACCGAGCTCGTCTCTGATATTCGGACGGGTGGAGCCAGCAGCTACCCGTATGATTTCACTGCACTTGGGGACAATCTCTACTTCTCCGCCGAAGACGGCACCACCGGCCGAGAGCTCTGGCGCACTGATGGCACTGAGGCAGGCACCACGCGCGTTGCCGACATTCGGAGCGGCAGTGGAGACAGTGACGTCGGCTTTTTTCGGGCGTTTGGTGGCGACCTCTATTTCACGGCCAACGATGGCACGAATGGTCATGAACTCTGGCGCACAAGCGGCACCTCAACCACGCGCGTCACTGACATCAACGTTGGTGCTGGGCACAGTTATCCATGGGAGCTCACCGCATTCGGCGGTTATCTCTACTTCACCGCCGACGATGGCACGGAAGGGAATGAGCTCTGGCGCACCGATGGCAGCACGACAACACGCGTTGCGGACATTCGCGTGGGCGCCGTTGGCAGCAACCCGTACAATTTCACCGCATTCGGCGGCCATCTTTACTTCGGCGCCGACAACGGTATCGATGGGTTTGAGCTCTGGCGCACCGACGGCAGCACGACAACACGCATCACCGACATCAATGTCGGCGCTGGTGCCAGTAGCCCACTCGGGCTCACCCCATTCGGCGAGTTCCTGTACTTCAGGGCCGACGATGGAAGCAGTGGGAATGAACTCTGGCGCACCGACGGCACGGCGCCTGGCACCACACGCGTGATGGACATCAACACCACCACAGGTTCCAGCAACCCATGGGGCTTCACTGCGCTCAACGGCCACCTTTACTTCCAGGCAGACGATGGTATGACAGGTGGCGAACTCTGGCGCACCGATGGAAGCACCACGACGCAAGTCGACGACATCAACACCAATGGCAGTGACGGCTCATATCCGTATGTGTTCATTCCACTCGGGGACTACCTGTACTTCACCGCGAACAATGGAACAGCCTCGTATGTTTACCGAACCAACGGCACAGGAACGGAGCTCGTGCCGTTCCCAGACGCGGGACAGCGCATTAGTTGCGATTGCTACGACTCGCACATTGTGGCTGTGGGTGGTCGGCTCTTCAGCACCGTGGAATCTGATGCAATCGGTCACGAGTTCGCGTATCTCGATGAGCCAACCTATGTGCTACCAGAGACGAATCGCGAAGGCGGCGTTGGCTCGGCGTGGACGATTGCACTCAGCGCACTGGCACTCGTAACGCTGGCGGCTGGCGTAGGCCTGCGCCGACGCACTGGGGCTACTCAGCGCTAGAGGCGTATCCTGTGCCGCATGTGCGGCCGCATCGTTCAAGCAACCTCGCCGGAAGAGATCGCCCGGGAGTTCGGCGCCGATCTCAGCGTGGCGCTGCGCGAGAGCCTGAGCACGCCGGCTCCCGGCGATACGTCGTTGGTACGTGCGGGGTGGTATCCGCGCTGGAACATGGCCCCGTCGAGTCGGGCGCTCGTCATTGCTCCACATATGGGGGAGCGCGGTGAGGGGCGGCAGTTGGGGTACGGCAGCTGGGGCCTGATCCCGCACTGGCAGAAGGCACGTACCACGCGCGTATCAGGGCTCTTCAACGCTCGGGCCGAGACGGTGGCGACGCTTCCATCCTTTAGAGACGCCTTCCGCACAGGTCGCGTGCTGGTGCCGATCGACGCTTTCTATGAGTGGGAGAACCCTGAACACCTCGCCGAACTCGGGCGCCCCATTGGGAAGCGCGAGCCGAAGCAACCGTGGGCGTATCTGCCGAGCACGGGCGGGCGATTCGCCCTGGGCGGCATTGCCACCGAGCACGAGGGGGTCACCACCTTCTCCCTTATAACGACGCAGGCGAACAGCGTGGTGGGGCGCATTCACGACCGCATGCCGGTGATGCTGCGCGACGAGGCCGCACGTGCTGCCTGGCTCGACGCTGGGACGCATCTTGATGATGTTGCGGGACTCCTTGGCCCGGCACCTGAAAACTATTTAACGGCGCGCCGCGTCTCGCGCCGCGTTTCCAACGCCCGCAATGAGGGTCCTGACTGTTTGACTGAAGCTGGGGTCGAGGGCTTAGGGCTCGTGTGAGGTTCGGGGAACGCCGCCGCTGTGTGGCACATTGATTGGAGCCCCGCCCATGCCCGCCAAGCGCTCACTGACTCTTGCACTCGCCCTGCTGCTTGTTGCGGCAATTCCGGTGCGCGGAGTAACGCCGCCAACCCTTCAGCAGATCGACCTTCGGCCAATGGCCGACAGTTCGAACCCTGGCGAACTCATTTCGTTTGCGGGGAAGATCTTCTTCTCAGCGAACGATGGAACGAACGGACAAGAGCTCTGGCGAACTGACGGTGCGCCCGACGCCACCCACGTTGGAACAGAACTCGTATGCGATATCGATACCGACGCAGGTGAAAGCTCGAGCCCGTCCAACCTTATTGTTTATGGCGACCATCTCTATTTCCAGGCAACGAACGGCGATACGGAGATGTATCGAACCAACGGAGAGATCGACGGGTGCGAAGAGATGGACATCAACCCCACAGGGAGCGGTGGATTTGGTGAGGCCCGTGTTGTGGGCGACCAACTTTGGTTCAGTGCCACCAATGGCACCGACGGCGTTGAGCCATATCTGTACAACGACGTCGACGGGGGCATGGTGTACGACATCAACCCAACGGGTGATTCATACCCAAGTGGCTTTACCAAATTCGGCGCACAAGTCTTTTACACGGCAAACAATGGCACGGATGGTTACGAGCTATGGCGCACCAGCGAATCAGGCACAGTGTTGGCGGCCGACATCAATGAGACGCCTGGCGAAGGATCTAACCCACAAGAACTGTTTGCTTCTTCCGCGTACGACATCCTTCTCTTTCGGGCCTACTCACCTACCGTTGGCTGGGAGCTTTTTGGGACCGACGGAGTAGACGTAGATGTTATTGACATTAACGTGGGCGTCGATAACAGCGACCCAGGGCAGTTCACAGAGATCAACGGAACGATATATTTCACCGCCTTCACCGATGAGACCGGCAACGAGCTCTGGAGCGTTAACGATACCGATGGGTTCCAGATTGTTTCAGACATCACCCCAGGAACAAATTCGTCGAGTCCCCAGCAGCTCAGGGCAATCGGTGACTGGCTTTACTTCACCGCGCTCACCGACGCGACCGGTCACGAACTCTGGCGCACGAACGGCACAACGACGGAAATGGTGATCGATCTTCTGCCGGGGTCAGATGGTGCGTATCCGTTTGGTTTTGTGGAGCACGACGGCGTGATCTTCTTTAGCGCAAACAATGGATCGAGCTGGACGATATTCCAGACAACCGGCACCGCCGCGAGCACAGTGGAAGCGGTAACAACAACGGGCACGAGCCCATACGCCGGCTGTGAGTGCTACACGCCGATTGTCTTCCTGGGTGACCGCGCCTTTACGTACATGGGCAATGCCGAATACGGCTACGAGGTCGCTTTCTTTGACCCGCTGCTTCCGAGCACGAATCGCGATGGCTCTGGGCTGCCGTTGATGTTGATCATGGGGGCGGCCCTCACCGCTGCCGCTTCACTTTCGCTGCGACTGCGCACAAATCGATAGGCAGTAGGAGAAACACGATGCCCGCCAAGCGCTCACTGACCCTTGCCCTCGCCTTGCTGCTCGTTGCGGCGATTCCAGCGCGCGGCGCTAGCTTCCCGGCAATTACGGTGGTTGACACGATTCGGCCGGGGGTCGATAGCTCGATGGCGCTTTGGGGTAAGGGCCGCCTTGGTGATTATTTGTATTTTGGCGCAGACGACGGCGTGAATGGCTACGAACTCTGGCGCACAAACGGCACCAGCACAACCATGGTTGCCGACATCAATCTGGCATTTGGCTCTGCATCAAGCCCGTATGGATTCACCGCCTTTGGCGAGTGGCTCTACTTCGCAGCTGCCGACGCCACTGAAGGAAGCGAACTCTGGCGCACGAACGGCACGACCACGGTGCTCTTTGCCGACATCAACACAACGGGGGGAACGGGCAGCTCCGACCCAGGCGACTTCACCGCCCTTGGCGACTGGCTCTACTTCAGCGCCACTCAGGGGGACGGAGACCGCGAACTCTGGCGCACGAACGGCACGACCACGAACCGCGTGTCTGATATTCGACCTGGGAACGACAGCTCCAATCCGGAATACCTTACCGCCCTCGGCGACTGGCTCTACTTTGCCGCTGACAACGGAACGATCGGTAACGAACTCTGGCGCACAAATGGCACGACCACCGAGATCGTTGAAAACATCAACACTTCCGACAGCGGCGCAAGTAGCTCCTACCCAAACAATCTCACTGCCCTTGGAGACTGGCTCTACTTCCGCGCCGATGACGGTTTGATCGGCAGCGAACTCTGGCGCACAAACGGCACGACCACTGAGATCGTTGAAGACATCAACACTCTGGCCTCCGGAGGCTCCGATGCATACGACTTCACCGCCTTCGGGGGGTACCTCTACTTTCAAGCAAACGACGTTACGCATGGCAGCGAACTCTGGCGCACAAACGGCACAGCCACCGAACTGGTGGAAGATATGAATACTTCCGACAGCGGCGCTGGTGGCTCCTATCCATACGACTTCACCACCCTTGGTGATTGGCTCTACTTCCGCGCCGATGACGGTTTGGTCGGCAGCGAACTCTGGCGCACCAACGGTACGAGTACGAACCGTGTCGCCGACATCAACAGCGGCGTCGATAGCTCATACCCGCGTCACTTCACCACCTTCGGCGACTATCTGCACTTCACCGCCAATGACGGCACCGATATCGGCAAGACTTGGCGTGTGAACGCCGCAGGCGTGGTTGAGTCGTTGGTACTCCCGGGCACCAACGCCTACATCGATTGCATGTGTGACAACGCGTATACGGCGCTTGGTGGGCGACTCTTCGCGGCTTTCAGCTCCAACGAAACCGGCAACGAGATCGCCTACTTTGACGATCCCAACGTCGGACTTCCCGAAACGAGCCGTGACGGTTCGGCATGGAGCGTGACGTTGGCGCTGCTCGCAGCACTCACAGCAGCAGTTGGCGTAGGTCTGCGCAGCAAGAGGGCCCAGTACCGCTAAACTTCGCCCATGATTGAAACTGCCTACTTCGCCACTGGCTGCTTCTGGGGGGCTGATCGCCGCTTCTGGCAGATGCCGGGCGTCACCGCAACCGCCGTGGGGTACATGGGCGGTCACGCCGCGTCACCCACCTACGAGCAGGTCTGCACTGGCAGCACTGGGCACGCCGAGATGGTGAAGGTCGTCTTCGACAACCAGAAGATCTCGTATCGCCGACTCCTCGAGGAGTTCCTCACCATGCACGACCCCACGTCGCTGAACCGCCAGGGTGGCGATGTTGGCTCCCAGTACCGCAGCGCCGTCTACTTCACGAACGACAACCAGCGCGAGGCGATTGAATCTGGCTTCAAGCTCTACGGTGCAGCACTTGCCGCCGAAGGGCACGG
>CAMAXG010000007.1 GCA_945862225.1 Thermoflexus hugenholtzii JAD2
AAAGCGCACGTTGCGCACGGAGATGCGATCACGCTGGTTCGGCCGTGGAGGGCGACCAGCACGGTTCGGGTTCGGGCCGATGGCGTCGTCGGGGTCGTCAGCTACTGCACGCAGGGCAGCGTCAATGACGCGCACCGCGTCCCGGTTCTCCTGCACGTCATGCACGCGCACGATGTCGACTCCGGCCAGCGCGCCGAGTGCACTCGTGGCCACCGTGGCGGCGAGTCGATCGGCCGGCGCCCCGTCGATGACGCGACCGAGCGTGGACTTACGGCTGGTGCCAAGGAGCACGGGGTGCCCCAAATCGCGCAGGGCGCCGAGGAGTCGCAGGGTGACCAGGTTCTGGGCGGGACCCTTCCCGAAGCCAAATCCAGGGTCGAGGATCAACTGCTCCGGTGGGATGCCAAGCGCACGGCCACGCGCCGCGACCGCCGACATCTCCTCTAGGAACTCTTCGGTGAAGTTAGCGGCCTCCGCGCCAGTGGCCACCTCTCTCCGGTTATGCATGACGACAATCGGCACGCCGCGCCGAGCGGCGAGCTGCAACATCTCATCACCTACGCGAGTACCCCAGATGTCGTTCAGCATGTGCGCCCCCGCGTCGAGCGCCGCGGCGGCCACCTCAACCTTCTGTGTGTCGGCACTCAGCGCCAGTGTGGGCAGCACGCGTCGAAGGCGCTCAATGGCGGGAGCAAGTCGGGCGATCTCGTCTGTCGCTGAGATCTCTGTGTGACCTGGTCGAGTTGACTCGGCGCCAAGATCGAGCAGATCGGCGCCGTCGCGCACTGCGTCGCGTGCAAGCTGCTCCACGCGATCCAGAAAATCGCTTGCTGAGTCACTCGGCGCCATGAGGCCATCACCCGAGAAGCTGTCAGGGGTAAGGTTCGCCACCGCCATGACGTAGGTGCGGCTTCCCCACATAACGCGCAGTGGCCCAATCGTCGTTGCTGGGATTGGCGCGTATGAGTGGCTGATCGCTTCGCGGTTCGTTGGGCTCTTGCTCATGTGGTGGATCCTGCCACGTCATCACGGCTGCCGTCATCTGGAAGCACGCCGCGACGCATCAGTTCGCCACGGATCGCACCGACCAGGTAGAGCGATCCTGCCGCGATGATTGGCCCGTTGTGCTCTGCAGCTGCAAGGAGTGCCGCGTTCGGGCTTGCCGCAATCTGCACCTGCGCGCCGAGCTTGGCTCCGCGAACTGCGGTGGCGAGTTGCTCTGGTGCGAGGGATCGCACATCACCAACGGTCGTACAGATCACATGCGCGGCGCGCAGTGCTGGCGATGTCGCGAGGGCAGCGCTCAACTCCGCAATTGATTTGTCAGCCATCACGGCGAGGATCAACACAAGTGGTGCGCTCTGTGCGCCGTTCGCGCTCCGAAGATGTGGGGCGAGATCGCCGAGTGCTGCAGATAGCGCTGCAGCACCATCTTCGTTGTGCGCGCCATCAAGAAGTAGGTCGCGTTCATCTCCGCCACCGAGTGCGCTCGGAATCAGCTCCATGCGACCAGGCCATCGTGCCGCTGCGAATCCGGCGCGCAGCTCTTCGTCGCTCACCGAAGCGATGCCAGCATCTCGGAGTGCGTCGAGCGTTGCGGCTGCCACCGCAGCGTTTGCTCCCTGGTGTCGACCGAGTAGGCCAACACGTACCGCGCCGCGACCTTCGAGCTCTACCTCGATGCCGTCGCGTCCGAGTGACCGAGTAGCGCCAGCGCGCGCGATCGTGAATGGCGCGCCAACGCGTTGCGCACGATGGCGAATCACATCAAGCGCGCCGCCTCGTTCGCTCGCGCCAATCACCGCACGATCGCCACGCACGATGATCGCCGCCTTCTCTTTGGCGATCGCCTCAATCGTGTCGCCCAGGTACTGCTGATGATCTAGGCCAACATTGGTGACAACCGCCACTCCGCCATCCCAGGCGTGCGTGGCATCGAGTCGTCCGCCAAGACCAACCTCGACGATCGCCGTGGTGATCTTCTCCTGGCGAAGTGCTTCGAAGATCGCGCCGACGAGGATCTCAAACTCGGTGGCTGGGCCGACGCGCTCTTCGATCTGGTCGGCGGCATCAAGGGCGCGCGCCACCGCCTGGGCGAATGGGAGTGGGGCGAGCGGTTGCCCGTCGATCTGCACGCGCTCGCGGTAGCTGACCAGGTGTGGCTTCGGGGTGGTGGCGTGGCGAATCCTCGCCGCGCGGAGCGCTGCTGAGACGAGAGCAACGACGCTCCCCTTCCCGTTGGTTCCGGCGACGAGCGCACCGCGTACCCCCGCCTCGGGTGAACCGAGAGCACGGAGAAGGGCGTTGGATCGCCCCAGCCCCATGCGAATGCCGAAGCGCCCGCGCGACTCCAGCGCCACTAGTGCAGCGCGCCATGCCTCGGGGCCACGCCCTTCACCAACGGCACGAACGACCTCCGCGCGAGCGCGCGCCACGCGATCACGCATCTCGAAGATCAGCTGCGGGTCACTCGGTTGATCGGGCATCGTTGGAGCGTAGCGGTCTCGGCGCGCTGCGTGCGAGAATCGCCCTATGGGACTCTTCCGTCGATCGAGTTCGAAGCCACCGCGGCGCGGCCTCCCCGGCCGATCCGAGGGGTACACACCCCCCTATCAGGTTGAATCAGCATCAAGGCGATCAAACGCCACATCGCGCAGTGTCGGCGGCACGATTGCAACCGCCTTCTCAACGTTCATCACCCTGTTCGTGATTGCGGGAGCAATCGGCCTTGCGGCCATTGCGCTTCCGTTCATCACCTCAATCGGCGGAAACGGATCGCCGACGCCTCCTCCCGCTTCAGTGGAACCGGGGCGGCCAACGCTCAGCGAGCCGAGTGAGCCAACCACCGCCGCCGCAACGATTACCGTTAGTGGCACCCTACCTCAGGATCTTCTCGAGAAGAGTGACGCCATCATCCGCATCATCATCACGCGAGAAGATGGCTCGGTCATCACTGGTGCTGAGATCACTATGCCGAAGACTGCAGGCTTTGACGTCGCCAGGATTCCCCTCTCGGCTGGCAGCAACGTGATCGAAGCCGTCGCTGTGATCAACGGTGTTGAGGGGACGCGCTCTGCGCCGATCACGGTTGTGCGCGACACGAGCGCACCGTCACTCACCGTTACGACGCCTACCCCAGGCGCGATCATGGACGGTGACTCCGTCACCGTCACTGGAAAGACCGACAAAGACATTGACGTACAGGTGCGCAACGAAACAACGGGGACGATTGACAGCGGACGATCCACAACGAAGGGAGCGTTCTCAATTGCCATCACGCTTCGCGATGGCACGAATGTGCTGACGATCACAGCGACAGATGGCGCCGGAAACCAGACATCGAAGAGTATTGAGATCTCGACGAGCGCATCGGTTGGCCGCATCTCAATCATCCTGAATCCAGAAACAATCATCCTGAGCAACAGGAGGAACTTCCTCATCACCGCGACGGCCACCGATTCAACCGGTGCCGCTGCTGCGAACGTGCGCGTATGCATGTATGTGACACCAGATGGTGGTCAACCAGACCCGATTGCGCCAGGCCTCTGCACCACGTCAGACACTAACGGTCGCGCCTCCTGGAACTATGCATTCTCCAGTAGCTTCAATACCGAGGGTCGTGGACTCGTTACCGTGACGTACGAGCTCAGCGTTGGTGATCCAATCTCGGGGACACAGGGCTTTCGCGTATATCGGGTCAAGCCATGAGTGCTGCGCCGGCCCTCACCTGGCGTTGCCCAACGTGCAGCGCAATTCAAGAGGAGTCCGGTCAGTGCTGGGTGTGCAAGACGCCAACCGCCTCATGTGGGAGTTGCCGACACATGCGCCGCTCCGTCATTGGCAAGGTTTCGTACTGCGGCATCGACAAGAAGCGCCGCCTTGTTGCCGAGAGTGACGTGAAAGAGTGCTGGACAGCGCCAGTGCCGCTGCAGGCCGCAGCACAACTCGAGCGTGGTGTTGATGGAACGCTCCCCGAACGCCCGCGGCTCAGCTGGGCGAGTGGCGGACTCTGGGAGGGGCTAGAGGCCTAGGCTCCCTACGGGGTGCAGCCGGCGAGCAACGTCCCCGCGGGCACGCTCGATACGATCGCAATCTCGCTCCCAGGCTCAACGAGCACTCCCGCAAGCGGCGAGAAGGTGTCAATGAGATCCGAATCGTCTAGGAGCGCTGATGGCGCATCGAGCGAGAGGCCGAGCGCCGACAGGAGCGCTGCTGCGTTTGCAATGCTCGAACAGCGCAGATCTGGCACTTGTGGCCAATCCGCACCGCTCGCGCTTGGTGATGGGCTCGGCGAAGGCTCTGGCCCCAGCGAGACCACAAGATCAACCGCCGTGCCGCTCGAAACCTGCACGCCAGGGCGTGGGTTCTGCTGAATCAACTCACCAGCAGGAGCGGTGTCTGAGTACTCAGAGAAGGTCGCGCCGCGCACAAGCTTTGCCGTAGCGAGGGCAGCGATTCCATCTGCCTCACTCAGCCCACGAATATCTGGGACGACGACGAACCCGCTCCCGGCCACAACGCGAACCTCGATGATGGTGTTGAGCGGCACCAGCGTCTCGCTTCCGGGCGACTGCGACAGGATGGTGTCGACGGGCTGGTCTGACGAGGTCACCCGCTCCACCACCTGCACGCGGAGACCAAGCCCCTCGGCAATCGGAATTGCTTCGGCCAAAGTCAGGGTGCTGAGATTTGGAACCTTCACGTTGTTGTCTGGGCCTGTCCCGGCAGTAAAGATTCGAAGCGCCAAGATCACACCGCCAACGAGCAGGAGCGCCGTGAGGGCCACGCCGCCGATTGCCAGAAGCATAGAGCGCGTCGTCATCGTGTCGTCCGAATCAGCGGGCTGATCGCCGCCGACGTCGTTCGGATCTGGAAGCATCTCCGGCTCACCTGGTCCCGCCTCTGCGGCAACTCGTGCGACTCGCGTTCCAGCAAGCGCACGCGGTGCGCCAGCGGCTGGGCCGACCGGTCGCGATGGGACGGCGGTGCGACTCGCCTGCACCACATACGTCTCAAGAGCATCTGCCGCGGCGGTTGCATTCACATACCGCTCATTCGGCTTCGGCGCCAAGAGTCGCATCGTGATGAGATCAAGCTCTGGGGAGATGTCGGGTCGCAGTTCACGGGGCGATGGGGCGGGCGACTGACCGCGTCGCTCCTTCAGCTCTGCGCCGCTCAAGCGGTCAAATGGACGATGCCCCGTCAGAAGTTCAAACAGGACCACGCCGAGACCGAAGAGATCTGATGATGCAGACTGCGGACTCCCCGCCAAAACTTCAGGTGCGAGATAGCCAACAGACCCTTCTGGGCGCTGACCGTTGCGCGCAGCCGCTTCGCTTCCGTCAACCTCATGCATTGCCTGCGCAATACCAAAGTCGGCGATCTGTGCACGACCTTCACGGCTGATCAGAATGTTCCGCGAGGAGACATCGCGATGAATGATGCCGCGCACATGTGCGGCGGCGAGTCCGCGTGCAACCTGTGCAGCAACCGCTGCCGCCCGGCGTGGCACCAGCGGACCGACGCGACGCAACATGGAGGCGAGATCCTCGCCGTCAACAAACTCCATGACGATGGCGGGTGATTCACCCTCTGGCGCAACGTCAAACACGGCGGCAACGTTTGGGTGCGCAACGATGGCGGCGGCCCTGCCCTCGGCTCGGAAGCGATCCGCGGCAGCGGCAGATGTTGCAAGTGGTGCGCGGAGCACTTTAACGGCCACGTCGCGGCCCAGCGCCTCATCGGTTGCACGGAAGACGAGTGCCGCCGCCCCTTCGCCAATCAGCTCCTGCAGTCGATATCGTCCGGCAACAACGTCGCCAGGCTTCAGCGTTCGCTCGTCACGCTCCGATGGTGTCATGTAGGGCGCTCGCTCTCGGTGGCAACAGCCCTACGAACAATTGGTCCATAGACTGGATGATCGAGCGCAACATGCAGGTTCGCGCGGAGCCAACCCTCTGGCGAACCGACGTCATATCGTGTTCCAGAGAAGTGCCGGGCGACGACGGGCTGCTCTTGCGCCAGCGTGTGAATGGCGTCGGTTAATTGGATCTCACCGTTAACCCCATGGGTTGTCTGCTCTAGGCGCTCAAAGATTTTCGGGCTCAGGATGTACCGGCCGACAACAGCAAGGTCTGACGGCGCATTCGCTGCGTCAGGCTTCTCTACGACGCCGCGAAGTGGAATGGTTCGCCCCTGATCGCTCGTTGGGAGCGTGGTGTCGGGATCAACGATGCCGTAGCGATGCGTCTCTGCTGGCGCAACGCGCATCACACCAACCACCGATGCCTGCGTAGCGACATATGCCTCGATCAGTTCGGCGAGGGCAGGAGTTGCGCCAAAGACGAGGTCGTCGGGGAGCATCACCGCAAATGGCTCATGGCCAACGGCGTCTTGGGCCATGAGCACGGCATGGCCGAGGCCGAGCTGCTCTTTCTGACGAATCGTCACGAGATGCACCATATCGGCAACGGCCCGCACGGCACGCAGGTGCTCAATGTCACCGCGCTGCTCCAGAACTGCCTCGAGGTCAGCCGAGATATCGAAGTGATCTTCGATCGCGCGCTTATGTTCGCTGGTGACGAGAATGACCCGCTCAATCCCTGAGGCAACCGCCTCTTCGATGGCGTACTGGATGGCGGGACGGTCAACGATCGGCAGCAACTCTTTGGGGACGGCCTTCGTCGCCGGAAGGAACCGGGTGCCCCATCCGGCAACGGGGAGAACTGCGGTGCGGATCTTCATTGGGGCCTCCGTGCGGTGCTGGAGTTCAGGATACCAGTCACCCCTCGCGGCGAACCAACCTGAGCAGCGCCCGGACTGGTCGGCCAAGAAGCGGGAGGCGCACCTCGCGCGCCGCTTCCACACTTGCCAAGAACCCAGCGAGGAGGAGGATCGCCCCGATGAGCTTCCCCACCTGATACCCCTCGGTGGAGCCGGCGCGATTCAGCGTGTCGGTAAGGCTCGGCACGAAAGCGCCTAGTGCGATGAGCGCCGTTGCTGGAACACGACGATTGAGTGTTCCAGCGCGCCAGGCCCGCCAGGCGTCGGGAATACTGCGCACAAAGTTCACGGTGAGCGCCACGGGGGCGATCGCGAGATTGAAGAGCAGTTCATCACCACGCTGGTCTGGATCGCTTGAGTATGGGAGCACGCGACGCTTTGGCATGAAAACATAGATCGAGAAGAGGGCGCCCGTCAGCAGTGCTAGCCCGCCGCTCACATTGAGGATCGGCGTGAGTAGCCGAAGCGTTGGCGGGAGCAGTAGTGCGATCGGCGCGCCAGTCGCGGGGTCTGTCGCCCATCCAGGGGCTGGCAGATCGGCGATCACCACGAGTGGTACTGCAATCACACTCAGGGTCGCGGTCAGCGCGATTGCAATCCGCGCCCACCGGACGTCACCCATATACGAGAGCCAACCAATCGCAATCGCGGCACCCCAGGCGGTAAGCGCGTAGAGCAACGCGGTTGGCCCTGCCGATGGATCCTCGAGTCGGCGTGCAACCAGAATCGTAAAGAGGCCCGAGAGTGCGAGGCAGAGTGCATACCAGTATCCGAATCGTGTTTTTGCCAACAACAAAATGGTGCCGGCGCCGAGCCAACCTGCTGTCCATACCGCGCCGAAGAGATACCAGACGCGGTAGATCGGTTCGCTCCAGCCGATAGCCGCGGCGAGCGCCTCAGCGCCTGCCGCAATAGAGAAAGCAATCGCGCCAACTCCCCACGCCAACTGATACGTGCCGCGACGCGTTCGATACTGATCAAAGAGAAGGGCGGCAAAGAGCAGGGCAAAGAGCGCGGTGAGCGCTGGGATGAGCGTTGTCACGCTGGTTCCGGCCTACGCCGGCAGGAACTCATGAGCATCGTGATGCAGACCATCGCAGAGTCCGAGCTCAGCCCCAGCGCCCTGCGGCAGCCGGATCGGTCGCATGATCTCGCGCACGCCACTGCGACTGCAGCGGAGCCACCCACGTGCCGCCATCCAGCGCGACGGGCAGGCGGGGTCGGTGCAGAACTGGAATGGCCCGGGGTTGATCGGTGATGCCTCACCAAACGAGGGGGCAACCTCGGTTGCAGTGGTGTCGAGCACGCTGATACGGAACGGGGTCCCTTCGATTTGTGCAGAGCAACCGTCGCAGCGCGCGGCACTATTCTCAGCGATGATTGTGGGGATGCGGATGCCGTTCACTTCCATGGTGCCTCTGATCGTACCCGAGCCCGCCGCGCCTTGGCGCCGCGCCCTACCCATCACCCTCGTCGTGGCGCTGCTTGCCGCTGGGTGCGGGCCAGCAGGCGACCCCGCAGACCCAGCCGCAGAGGTCAGGGGTGACGGGAAGCTGCAGGAGCTCTTGATCCGCCATGACTCTCGCGACCCTGCCTATCGCCTTGAGGGCGGTGCGGTGGAGGTCGGCGCAACCGTCGTCCTCCATGTGCGCACCGGAACCGACGACGCCGTCACCGTTGCGCTCTCGGTCGCCACGCCATTCGGCGGCTCCGCAACGAAGAGCCCCGCCACCCGTGTCGCGCGCGGCGTTCCCTGCTCCGAGGTCAACGAGAGTAATCGTGGGGCAAGCGCCGAACTTGCGACCCTCCTCGCCCCTGACCCCGTTCTTGATCCTGCGAACGAGCTCACGGAGGCTCGCTGTGATCTCTGGCAGGCCAGCATCGAAGTTGGTACAGAACCAACAGCCATCGGCTATCACTTTGTCATTGCCGACGGCTCCGCTGCGGTCAAGCTCTCTGATGACAACGTCAACGACCAGGGTCTTGGGAGCACATCAGTCGCCAACGTGGGTGGCGACTGGGCGATCGTTGTCTCGCCAAAGGGGTTCACCGCCAGTCCACTCCTGAGTGGATCTGTTGTCTATCAGATCTTCCCCGACCGCTTTGCGAACGCCAACCCGCTGAACGATGGCGGCGCGCAGCCGCGCTACAAGGGGGTTGCCTCAATCATCCCGTGGAACACGATTCCCGCAACGCCGCCGAAGGGCGAAGATTTTTATGGTGGCGACCTTGATGGTATTCGCCTTCGAATTCCGCACCTCGTCTCCATCGGCGTAAACACGATCTACCTCAACCCGGTCTTTGATGCGAACTCTAACCATCGCTATGACGGCAATGATTTCCTGCAGGTTGACGAACGACTTGGTGGAAACGCGGCGCTGCAACGCCTCTTGTCCGCCGCACAGAAGCTCAACATTGCCGTGATCCTTGATGGCGTCTTCAACCACGTCAGCTCCGATTCGCCAATCTTCGATCGCTACGGTCGATGGCCAACAGTCGGTGCCTGCGAGTCGGTTGACTCGCCGTATCGCGACTGGTTCATCTGGACGAAGGCGGCTGGCACACGAGGGCCATGCGCGGGTGCTTCTGGGCCGAACACCGCGGGCTATGTTGCCTGGGCGAACTACGACACGCTCCCTGTGCTCAACAAGAACAACGATGCAGTGCGCGCGCTGATCCTTGGTGACGCATCAGGAGCGCCAGCAGCCACCCTCCTCGCCTCGCCGGCGGGTGACGCTGGTGTGGCGCGCTGGTGGCTGCAACAGGGCGTTGCTGGCTGGCGCCTCGACGTGATGCCCGACGGTAGCTTCCCTGACGGCTTCTGGCAGGAGTTCCGCGCTGCGCTTAAGGCCGCATCGCCGAATGCTCCGATCATTGGTGAGCTTTGGAATCGTCGTGATGCGCTGCGCCTCCTTCGTGGCGACGCCGCCGACGCAACGATGAACTATCGCTTCCGTGACGCAGTGCTCGCCTATCTCGGCGGAAAGCCTGAGGCGGGAGCAACCGACAGCACGAATCGCAGTGCAGTGCTCTTCATTCGAAAGTTGATGGGCATCGCAGAGGATTATCCAACCGCCGTCACTCTCGCGAATCTCACACTCCTTGATTCTCACGACACTTCACGATCACTCTGGGAGTTCACCCCCGGCGACGGTCGCGACGGCAAAGAGCTCGCCGAGAATCTCTCGGTCGGAAAGGCACGTCAGCTGCTCGCCGCAACCATGCAATATCTGCTGCCTGGATCGCCAACGGTCTACTACGGTGATGAGGTTGGTGTGAGCGGCGCAACGGATCCAGATGACCGTCGTACGTTCCCGATCTTGCCCACTGATCCACGCACCGCACGCCTCGACGGCAGTGGCTCTGGCGGACGACGACCAGTGCCGCTCCCAGATGCGCGGGCTGCCGACCTCTCAATGCTTGCCTGGTACCAGAAGCTCGCGGCCATCCGCGCCGCTCACCCCCACGTGCGCGGCGCGAGTGTCGACTGGCTCGCGGTTGGTGCGAACGGTGCAACCAGTCGCACCGTGCTCTTCTCACGCCGCGCCACCGGAGTCGTTGGCGAGATCGCCCAGCTCAGCACCCCCGGCTCCTGGGCCGTTGGCGACCTCTTGGTGGCGGTGAACGCCGGTGGCGGCAGCGAGCGCCTCACGTTCAATATCGGCGCTGGTGTCAACATCCGCGAGGTCGCTCGGTCGAGCGGTGCAGCAGGGGGTGGCGACCTCACCTCTGGGGTCGAGGTGCCAGCGCGCACCACAATCATCTGGGAGGTCGTACCCTAGACCCATGAGGAGCCTGCCGCGATGAGTGCACCAGCCAGATTGCGTAACCGCCTGCGTGGCGTTGTCTCACTCGGCACCTTCGTCGCCGTTGTGGTGGCGGTGGGTGTCTCGCTCCTCTATCTCGCTTGGGTCGCCACGATCCGCAACTCTGACCAGATCGGCGAACTGTCGGTGGGCACCTTCGTAGTTGGCCTCTCCTGTGGGTTCGCGTCGGTGATGCTCACGATCAGCATGGTTCGCGCAATTCGTAGCGCCCGCGACGGCCGAGCGATGCTCGCCGCCCTTCTCGCCGGCGGGTTCGCCATCGCCGCTGGAATTGCCCTAGGCGCCTCAGACATCCTCGGCAAGCTCGCCTCCTAGGGGCGGAGCCCCAAGAGCGGTGCTACGCTGCGATCCGCGCGCCCCTGTCGTCTAGAGGCCTAGGACGCCACCCTTTCAAGGTGGAGATCACGGGTTCGAATCCCGTCGGGGGTACCACCCCACCGCGCGACCCCTCGATCAACGGAGCTGAAAGATCGCTCCGCTTACGGGTGGCAGATCAATCTCCAGGGCGCCGTCGCCAAGCAGCGACGCCGTGCCGGTGGCCCCCTCCCAGTCGAGCCGCGCAACGCTGCTCACTCCATCGAGGCGCAGTTGCACACGCGCGGGGCTCTCGCCTGTGTTAGTCGCCACCAAGAGGCGGCGGGCCGCCTCCGGTGCCAGTTGGAGTGGTTCACCTTCAAAGCCGATCGGGTCCGCGCTTCGCTCAAGAACCAGCACTGGCCCTTCGGCATGCGCCACGCGCAGGGCCCCAGAGCGGAGCACGGCATGCTCATGCCGCGCCGCCACAGCGCCACGAACGACGGCGCGGAACGACGATGCCTCGGCGCCGACTGAGGCGAGGTCCCTCGGGAACGGACCGCGGTTCGCTGGGTCATTCGCGCCGAGCGCGCCCAGCTCATCGCCGTAGTAGATGCACGGCGCGCCTGGGAGGGCGAGCTGCAGAAGCGTTGCAAGTTGTGCCGCCGCCGCGCTGCCGCCCACGATGCTGCGTAGTCGCGGTGTGTCGTGTGAGCCGAGTAGGTTCAACTGCACCGCCGTGGTTGCTGGGTGATACCAGCCCATGATCTCGGTGAGCTTCTCCGCAAACTCCGCCGCGTTCAACTCTGGTCGCTTATATGTGTCGTTGTGGTCGCCCAGATCGCGTGCCAACCGTCCGCTTCCGGCGTACCCGAGGATCGCTTCGGTGAGCGGATAGTTCATCACCGCATCAAAGCGATCACCGGTGAGCCACGCATCGGCGCGCTTCCAAATCTCGCCAACGGTGTACGCCTCAGGGTTAATCGCGCGAACACGCGTGCGGAACTCCTGCCAGAAGCTCGCATCGTCAATCTCTTCCGGCACATCGAGTCGCCAGCCGTCGGCGCCAAAGCGAATCCAGAACTCGGCCGCCTGCAGCAGGTGCTCCCGCGCCTCGGCGTTACCGACGTTGATCTTTGGGAGCGCAGGGAGCTGCCACCACGCCTTGTAGCCAATGCCTGTCTCCAGGCTGCTTGCGATGCCTCCACCTGCGCCACCACTCTGCTTCGCGTGCCAATCCGCCGCTTCGGGGTAGGCAATCAGCGGGCGATCACCGCGCAAGAACGCCTCATCGGTGTAGAACCAATCCACGTAGGGCGACTGCGCGCCATTCTCAAGTACATGGTGGAAGGGCCAGAATCCGCGACTCGCATGGTTGAAAACACCATCAAGAATCACGCGCATGTTGCGCGCATGTGCGGCATCGAGCAGTTCGCGCAGCGCCTCGTTACCGCCAAGCATTGGATCAACGTTGAAGTAGTCGTACGTGTGATAGCGATGATTCGATGCGCTGGAGAAGATCGGACAGAGATAGAGCGCCGTAATGCCAAGCTCTTGCAGCTCGCCGAGTCGTTCGGTAATGCCGCGGAGATCGCCACCTTTAAATCCGTGGCGCGTTGGTGGGGTGTCCCATGCCTCTAGCGGCCCGGGCGGCTGCGTTTGGGCAGAGCGCGCAAATCGGTCAGGAAAGATTTGATAGAAGACGGCGTCGCGCACCCAGGCTGGTGTGTTGGGCCCCGCGGGCCGTTGCGAACTCACCCCTTGACCGAGCCGACCGCAAGTCCGCTCGTGATGAAGCGCTGGCTCAACAGGTAGACGATCGCCGGCGGCAGCGTGAGCATGATCGAGAAGGCCGAGACGAGCGGCCACGGAATCGCCGACGCATATGTGCCTGTCATCGCCGAGAGGGCCATTGCCAACGTGAAGTCACGTGGCTGCGTCAGGAACATCCAGGAGTAGTAGAACTCCGTCCAGCCGCTGATGAATCCAAGGAATCCTGTAACAGCAATGGCCGGCAGCGCGAGCGGCAACACGATGCTGCGGAAGATGCGCGCCTGGGATGCGCCGTCGACTGCGGCCGCCTCCTCTAGTTCGCGCGGGATCGTATCGAGGTAGCCCTTCAAGTTCCAGATCGCAAAGGGGAGAGCGCCCGAGACGATCGCAATGCCGACGCCAAGTTGCGAATTGCGCAAATTGAACGCGCCGAGGATCGGCAGGTCAAGCTTGATCCCGTTCAGTGTGACGAAGAGCGGCGCGAGTGTGGCGACCGCTGGCAGCATCAGCACGCCAAGGATGACCAACATGATGAAGGTGCGACCGCGGAAGGCGAGGCGGCTCAGTGGGTAGGCGGCGAGCACGCCAAGCCCAACGCTTGCGAGCGCCGTGCCGCCGGCAATCTTGAGTGAGTTGAAGGCGAGCTCAAAGAATGACACTGGGTTGCTCGTTGGGCGTTCGATCACCTGTAGATACGCCTCGAAGGTCGCATCCTTTGGAATGAGGTTGAGGCCATCTGGGCGAATCAGGTTGAGTGGCGAGAGCGAAACGCTAAAGACCCAGATGATCGGGAAGAGCACGGTGATCAGGATGCCCAGGGCGGCAAGCTGCAGCCCGATCTTGGTGAGCAGGGAGGGCTCCCGGAACGAGCGGCGCTTAGAAGTCGTCATATCGCGCCGTCGCCTTCGAGATGCGGTTGGTGATCAGGCTGATCGTGAGCAGGATGACAAAGAGCACCACGGCGAATGCGGCGCCAACGGCGTAGAGCTGTCGCTCGTTGACGAGTCGATACGCCTGGGTGACGAGCAGCTCGGTGCGACCGAACGGCCCACCCGAGCTCATGAAGTAGGCGAGGCTGAAGAGGTTGAAGGTCACCACAAAGCCATAGATAGCGAACGGCACCATCGCCGGTCGCAGGTAGGTGAGGGTGATCGTCTTGAACGAGGCCCACTTGCCCGCCCCGTCGATCTCCGCCGCCTCATAGAGGTCCTTCGGGATCGCCTGCAGTGCACCAGTTGCAACCACCGCGTTCAGCGGCCAGCCGAGCCAAATGTTCGCAATCAACATGGCGTAGTAGCTGAGAGGGAGCGGCACAAAGCTGATCGGATCTTCGACCTGGCGCAGCCAGTCAATCGAGAAGGTTTCTGGCGGAATACGGAAGACCTGACCAACGAGCTCTAGCAGCATGTTCACGGCGCCTGCATCCTGATTGAACAGGTTGCGCCATGTGGTTGCCACCACAATCGGCGGAATCAACACGGGGAGTACATAAAGCGCACGATAGATGCGCTTGAACTTCAACCCTGGGTGATTCAACAGGAGCGCAATGGCAACGCCGAGAATGATGTGAATGGTGACATTGCTCAGCGCCCAAAAGATGTTGTAGAGGAAGAGTCGTAGGAACGAGTAGTTCGGAATAGATAGTTCGCTCGTCAGAATCTTGACGTAGTTCTCAAGCCCAACCCAATCAGGAGCGGGTGCACCTTGACGCAGGTTCGCGAGACCGTAATCGGTGAACGACATCCAAAACTGGAAGATGAGTGGATAGATGGTGACGATCGCCATGACGACCATGGCCGGTGCAAGGAACATGTAGGGGGTTAGCGAGCGGCGATTGATGCGCGTCAGAATGCTCACCGTACCTCCCTCTCTTCTCTCCCCTGGGTAGCAATCGGGGCGGGAGCCGAAGCCCCCGCCCCAATCGCGGTTACACCTAAGCGGCTAGCTCGACGCTAGCAGTCGATTATGGCCAGAGGCCAGCTTCGACGTTTGCAGTCTCCATGGCATCGCATGCCGTTGAGGCTGCATCAGCACCTGCGGCACCGGTCTGAAGGACGCTGTCCCACGCCGAGCCGAAGTTGCCCCAGTAATTGTTCATCCAGGCCTCGACCGGTCGTCGGGTACCCGTGGCCGTCGCAGCTGCGAATGCCTTGGTTACCGCGTTCTCAACCGTGACGGCGGTGGATGCTGGCACGTGCGCAGCCTGGTCCACCATGATCTGCGCGTATGCAGGCGAGGCAAGGATCGAGGCAACCTTGATTGCCAACGGCTTGTTCATACCTGCTGCGTTGATGTGCCATCCGTCAACACCGACCATGCCCACTGAAGGGAGGCCGTTGACGCCAGCTGGGAATGAGGCAACCTGCGTGCCCGGGCGGGCCTTCAGGTAGTCCGCAAGAACCCAGTTGCCGTTGAACATCACGTCAACTTCACCGTTCATGTACTTCTGTCCAAGGTCGCCATCAGCGTTGTCTACAACTGCGCCAGCAGCCTTGAGGCTCTTGACGTAGTCCATAGCGTCGCCGATGCCCGTCCCGCTGAAGCAGGCGGCGTGACCGGTGCTGTCAAAGATCGAACCGCCGAAGGCCTTGTACCAGCCCCAGACGTGATACACGCCGGACGGAACGGCAACCTTGCCGCCGTTGTCAACGTAATCCTTGAACTCCGCAGCGGTTGCTGGCGGGGTCGTGATCTTTGCAGAGTCATAGAACATGACGACTGCCTTCAGGCTCTCAGGAACGAGGTAGAGCTTGCCGCCGATGGTTGAACCATCAAGGGCCTGCTGCGAAACCGTTCCGAGGTCCGTCGTGTCCGTGATTGGCTCGAGCAGACCGGCCGTAACCAGGTTGCCAAGCTCATCGTTCGGAGCAATGAAGAGGTCTGGTCCGCCGCCGGCGGCAGCCTCTGTCTTGAACTTCGTGAAGATGTCGCCGAACGGCACCTCAACGGCGTTGATCTTGATCTTTGGGAACTCCGCCTCGAACTTGGCGAGCTGTGCGGCGAAGGCGGTGCCTTCAGCCGAGCCGCCGGACGAGCCGTAAGCGTGCCAAAGCGTTACCTCGCCTTCGAGACCGTCTGCCGATGGGGTATTGCTCCCACAGGCAGTGGCCACGACGGCGAGCATCGCTGCGACTGCAGCGAGCTTCCAATTCTTTCGCGCCATGCGTTAGTCCTCCTTCTTGCGTTGCCTCCCCACCAGCGAGGCGACGCGTATGGCGCCAACATCTGCTGGCGCCGACATAGTTCAGGGTCGCCGGGCGACCCAGTGGTGCGGTAAGGGTAGGGCTCCCCACGCTCCTGCGTCAATGTGGTTCCCACCCCCTTTAGGGGTGAGGTGTGGGGGAGCCTCACGTCGTGGCTGACGGGTGCAGAAGGGGCGACCGTGGCATCCTGAGCGCATGCCAATTGCCGTCGCTGCCTTCCTCGCCTACGCCCTCCTCCTGCTGGTGGGCCTGGGGCTCACGCTTGGCCCAATCGTGGAGCAGGCGACTGCCGCCCCCGTCACCCTGCAGGGGGTGGTCTGGATGGCCCTGATCGCCGCCTGCATCTTCACCATCACCCTCGTCTGGCAGCGGAAGGAGGCGGGGCGGGGCTTCGCCCTCGGCCTGAGCACGATCCTGATCCCCGCAGCCCCCCTGGTTGCCCTCACCCTGGGCAACTGGCTCCCTGGCCTCCCCTTCGTTGCCCTGGCCCTCCTCCTGATTCGTGGCTTGCGGGGGGCCGCGGCCCGCGCCTGGCTGAACGAGCAGTGAGTCCCGCCCCGATTCGTCGGATCGGCGACCGCGATCGCCGCCCAGAGCTGGCCCTCTCGGGGACCTTCGACTCCCCCCTCGACGTGCACCTCCACACCCTCCTCTCCCCTGACTCGGAGGTGCCGCTCGACGTCTACCCCGCCCTGGCGATCGCC
This sequence comes from Thermoflexus hugenholtzii JAD2, assembly GCA_945862225.1. Taxonomy (GTDB): domain Bacteria; phylum Chloroflexota; class Limnocylindria; order Limnocylindrales; family Limnocylindraceae; genus Limnocylindrus. The sequence goes on from CAMAXG010000007.1 coordinate 16,585, forward strand.
TTGGGGATGTCGCGCATTGCGCTGACCGACCATCTCGACTTTGACCCGCGTGAGGTGGGGGCGACCCTAGCCCCCCACCAGCAGCGCGTGGAGGCGGTCGAAGCGCTGCGCCGGGAGTTCGGTAATCGACTCGAGATCCTGCTCGGCGTGGAGATCTCCTACGAGCGGCAGTACGAGGCGGAGATTCGCGAGCACCTGCGCACCAACCAGTACGACCTCACGATCGGCAGCGTGCACCCCGGGATTGACTCGCCGTTCAAGCGCGCCCTTGCGCCGAACTGGGCGGGGCACGACGTGCATGACACGGCCCCGTACTTTGCCGAGGTGCAGGCGGGCATCGAGAGCGGGCTCTTCGACATCGTTGGCCACATGGACTACGTACGGAAGTATGTGCACCCACATATCGACACGCCGGCATTCGAGGCGGCGCCCGATCTGTATGAGCCGGTGCTGAAGGCGCTCATTGAAACCGGGACTGCGCTGGAGATCAACACCTCAGGCTGGCGACAGCGAACGGGGATTCCGTATCCGCTCCCCCAAGCGGTGCACCGCTATCGCGAACTCGGCGGTGAGTACATCGTCACCGGCTCCGATGCACATCAACCTGATTGGTTCGCGATGAACTTTGATCGCGCACGTGAACTACTCCTTGATGCAGGGTTCGAAGAGTTGGCGACCAAACGTTGGAAGTCCGCGGGTGAGCAGTGGCCGATTCCAACCCGATAGCGCTGACCGTTCTCGGATCAGCGGGCGCGTACCGCACACACGACGGCTCGCGCGCCTCGGGGTACCTGGTTCAGCACGGCGGGACAACGCTGGTGTTGGATCTGGGCCACGGCACCTACGCGCCACTTGCAGCGCAGATTGGCATTAGTGCACTCCCGCAGATCAGTGCAGTAGCGATCTCGCATCTGCATCCTGATCACTGGGTTGACCTTGCCGCTCTGCGACACGCGCTCGTGCATGGCAACAAGATGGGGGCTGATGCGCGCAGTGTTGCGGTGATTAGCCCGAGTGGCCTCGCGCCACGACTTGCAACGCTGCTTGATGATCGAACGCCAGAGGAGCAGGCTGCAGGTGCGCATAATTCGTTGCAGCCATTTGCTTTTTCAACGTGGCGGAGCGATGCAGCACTTCCGCCACTTGGTGGTGGCCGTGTTCTTCCTGTGGGGAGTTTGACGGTGCAGAGCACGCGCGTTCGCCATACCGGCGAGTCGTATGCACTGCGCGTTGCGTTGCCTGATCAATCTGGGTTGACCTATTCCGGCGACGTATCGCACTGGGAAGACCTCGCGGCAATCGTGCGACCTGGCGACACGCTGCTTTGTGAAGCGGCTGGTGGTGCGGCGCAGTGGCGCGAGAGTGACACGCATGTCACCGCGTACGGTGCGGGAAAGGCTGCAGCATCTGCAGGTGCTGCGAAACTGTTGCTCACACACTTCGGCGCAGAGGTTGATCCAGCGGATGCCGTGCGCGCGGCAGCGACAGAGTTCTCTGGTGAGATCGTTGCGGTGCGCGAAGGGGATCGCTTCGAGATCTAGTTCGCGCGGATCAGTCTGGTGGCAGCGTTGGATCGGTATCGGCAAACCCGCGCTCTACCGCAAGCGCAACACGACCAGCTTGATCAATCAGCACGTACGCTCGAATCACATCCATCGCATCTCCGGCCGGAATCTCCATCGAGGGGCGAACGTCGTCGGTCACGATGAGCCAGAAGGTTCCCTTCAGGTCTGGCGCGTCGGTGCCGCCACTGGTCAGCGTGATCAAGCGCACGCGCGGCGTTGCACCAACGGGCGCATCGGCCGAACGAGCCGCGCGAACCGCGCTCTGCGGCGAGATTCCTGCCAGCACGGTATCGGCGCTCACCGCCGACCAGCCGGCTGGAAGTGGCAGGTCGAGCGGTCGAATGCGGTCCGCCTGCAAGCGCAACAGCAGCGCGCCCACCAAGAAGGTAACGACGAGGAGGAGTCCGACCCGCGCGATCTGCCCGCGGGTGACTGGTGCCGCGAGTACCGCCCCCTCAGGTGGGCGTGTTGGTGGGGTGCCTGCTGGAGCCGTCTCAGATGTCATGGCGCCATCGTGCCAGAGTTCGCGGCTACGATTCAGCCATGAGCGCTCCGTCTGCACCAACCTCTCGTTCCGCCGCGTTGCCGCGCGACCCCCTGCTCGGGCTCCCGCTCCACCATACCGTGCGCGATGCAGTGGCACGCGCCCTTCGACGCGCCGTAGCGAGCGGCGCCCTTCCGGCTCCGGACGACGCCGCCGCACTCGACACACTCGTTGCTGGCATCGAGGTCGAGATCCCAGGGAACCGCGAGCACGGCGACTACGCCTCCAACATCGCGATGAAGGGGAGCAAGATCCTGAAGCGCGCCCCTGCGCAAATCGCCGCGGCGATCGCGGCAGAGCTCACCGCCGAAGCGTCGGAGCGCATGCACGGTGGCGGCGGTGCACTCGGGCCGATCGCGCACGCTGAAGTTGCGGGGCCAGGATTCTTGAACTTGCGACTCCGCGCCGGTCTTCTCGCTGACCACCTCGATGCAATCGTTCGCGCGCCACTCGCATGGGGTCACCTTGCTGTTGCCGCGGGTACGCCGGCGTACCGCGTGAACGTTGAGTTTGTCTCCGCAAATCCAACCGGACCACTCACGGTCGGGAATGCGCGCGGCGCATTCGTTGGCGATTTGCTCTCACGCGTTCTTGAAGCCGCTGGTCAGCAGGTCACTCGTGAGTACTACTTCAATGATTTCGGTGAGCAGGTTCGCCGACTCGGTGAGAGCGTCATCGCTCTTCGCGACGGTGTCGCCGTTGCCGAGAACGGCTACAAGGGCGACTACGTTGGAGATCTCGCAGTAGCTATTCCGCCTGATGTTGCCGCTCGTGCTCTAGCGGCACCGAAGCGCAGCGGTGAAATTGACGCAGAGGGATACGACGGCACGGTCGCCGATGATGAGATTGCGGTGATTGGTCGCTGGGCATCAGAGCGTATTCGCGCCGGCATCGAATCATCACTAGCGGTGCTCGGCGTTGAGTTTGATGTATGGCGTTCCGAAGGGAGCCTTTACACCGAAGGATTTGTTGATCGAGCGATTAGCAAGTTGCGTGAAGGGAACTGGCTAGAAGAGCGCGAGGGCGCACTCTGGTTCAAGAGCACCGCATTCGGCGATGACAAAGATCGTGTGATTCGTAAGTCAAGTGGCGCATACACCTACTTCGGTTCTGACCTTGGCTACATCGTCGAAAAGTTCTCACGCGGCCATGATCGGCTGATCTACGTGTGGGGACAGGATCACCACGGCACTGTCGCGCGACTGCGAAACGCTGGCGAGGCGCTCGGCTTCAATAAAGATTCCGTTGAGATGCTGCTTGTCGCTTGGGTGCGATTCGTTCGCGATGGCGTTGAGATGAGCATGTCGAAGCGCGCCGGAACATTCATTACGTTGGATGAGCTTCTTGAAGAGATCGGTGTTGATGCAGCGCGTTGGTACTTTGCATCGCGCAGCGCGACGACGGCGATTGACTTTGACATTGAGGCGGCGAAGGCGAAGAGCAGCGACAACCCTGTCTACTACGCGCAGTACGCGCATGCCCGCATGCGTTCGATTCTGCGCAAGGCGGCCGCTGAGTCACTCACGCCCGCTGATGCGATTGGGAGCCTGCTTGATGATCACACCTCACCAGAGGCGAAACTGGCGCGCGCGATCGTGCGCCTTCCCGAGGTGGTTGAGGATTCCGCCACGCATCACGAGACGCAAGGGGTGACGACCTACGCGACGGAGCTTGCGACCGCCTTCTCTGCCTTCTACCGCGATGCGAAGGTGATCGACACGGCGGCGCCTGAACGCTCGGCTGGCCGACTACGACTCGTGGCGGCGGCGGCGGCGAGCCTCTCCGCTTCACTCCGCCTCCTCGGCATCTCCGCCCCCGAGGAGATGTAGCCGAGCCCTGGCGGGCATGTGCCCCCGCGCAGGGATTCATTGCGAACTCTTTACCCGATCCCACCTTGCAGATTCACCTAGCGGGCGGATGATGGGTTTCGGCTCACTGGACCTCCCTCCCGTGAACCGACCTCCAAGCCAGGAGGGCCGACGGGCATCGACCCTCCTGGCATACCTCCCCCTCATAACCCCCACGATGCGACGGCGTGCCGCGGCGCGTGGGAGAATAGGGGCATGGAACTCACCTATTACGGTCGCACCTGTGTCCGCATCCGCAGCCGTGAGGCGACCATCGCCTACGACCCATACACCTCGATCGTGGGGCCAACCGGGCGCGGCATGAGCGCCGACATCGTCACGCTGAGCCACCCCGACGACGCCCCACTCTCGCGAGTGAAGGGGCGCCTCGCCCCGCGCGACAATCGCACCCCCATTGCTACCAGCCTTGACAGCGCCGTCATCCTTGAGGGGCCAGGCGAGTATGAGGTGAAGTCCGTCCTTATCACCGGCATCCGCAGCTACCGCGACGAACATCGCGGTCCTGCCGCGCGCCACAACACCGTCTTCGCCGCCGAACTTGACGGCATGCACGTCGTGCACCTGGGCGATTACGCCGATGGCCTCACCGCCGAACAGATCGGTGAGTTGCCGGGTTGTGACATCGTCCTCGTTCCAGTGGGCGGCGAACTCTCGCCGCAGGCCGCATCGCGCCTCATCAGCCAGATGGAGCCGAAGATCGTGATTCCAATGTCTATGGTCGACGACGCTGGCAAGTCCGCCGCGGCCATCAAAGCATTCTGCAAGGAGCAGGGCCTGGCAACGCCGCCACCTGCACAGCAGAAGCTCGCCATCACCATCTCCGCACTCCCAGAAGAGACCACGACCGTCATCATTGAGGCGCGCGTCGAAGGGCTCGGCGGCGCTGAGACAGCGTCCAGTGGAACGCTTGGCCTCGGCTGATTCCTGCGACAGACTGTTGGCACAGCCAACTGCTCTACTCCCTCTATGAGTGACCTTCGCTGCATCAACTGCCAGCGCGACATTGGACCCGATGAGCTGGTGTACGAAATTCGAACCTCTCTTGATCCGCAGCCGCCCAACGGCGTAGCCTGCTCTGAGCAGTGCCAGCAGCAGAAGGAGAACGAGAGTAAGCAGCGGGCAATGCTCTTTTATCAAGTGATGGGAAATCCGTTTGGAGGTGACAAGAATGAGTGATGGCGATTTCGGTGGTGATGGTGGTGGCGGAGACGGCGGCGGAAGCGACGGCGGCGCGTTTGATCTGAACAACAACGGCTCGTCGCTTGATGAATTTGTTCTACTCGCTGTGCTCACCGAAAATGGACGAGCAAAGCGCTCATCAGGTGGTGGTCAGGCGAAGAAATCTGGCTGTCTGCTTCCAGCGGTAGCGATCGCGATCTTCGCTCTTGCGCTCCTAGCGCTCTAGTACAACGCGCTCCCAACCGCCGCTGATCTGCAGCGCCGCTGGGTTGCCGCCGGCAACCAACGCACGTTCAGGGAGTAGCCCGACGACCTCTGTTTCACCAATTTCAACGCCGCGGCTACTCGCTGCCGCGCGGATGCGCTCGCGAATCGCATGCAGCGTATCGCCGCGATCAGTGGCCTCAAGAAGGTCATGTAGGTTCATCGATACTTGTGCGATGTTCTTGCTTGCGAGTGGGAAACCGAGCGCCTGCAGTCCACGCACCCCACCAGGCGTTGCGCCGCGAATCTCGCGCGCGATCTCTTTCGAAACCTTTAGGAGCGTGTCGGCGTTGGCGCCAGCAAGCGCAATGTTCCACGCCGCCATCAGCGTGCGCGCACCAACGGCGGTTGCGCCAGCGGTTGGATGGGGCGCTCGTGGACCAAAATCTGGTTCACCGCCCTCGGCTGCCTGATGCGCCGCGAGCTGCTCAAATCCACCGCGACGCAAGGTTGGAAGAGACCGTCGCTCTTGGTTCCGTGCTGCCGCGCCATAAAGGTGCACAGGAAGGTTCAACGTGGTCGCAAGTGCAGCACCTACAACGCGGGCGATCTCGGCAGCCTGCTCGAGCGTTGCCTCTGGCGAGATCGGCACCACCGGCACCACGTCGAGCGCACCGATGCGTGGGTGTACGCCGCGACGATCTCCAGACTTCGCTAGGCTTGAGAGGTCAATAGACGCAACGGCGATGCGTGCGAGCGCGAGGGTTGCCGCTACAAGTTCAACGCCGCCAGCTGCGACATAGGTGAAGACGCTGCGATCGTGATCGGCGTCGGTGTGAACGTCTCGCAGCGTGACGCCAGGAACAGCCTGGATCGCTGCGGCAACCCGCTGCAAGATTTCTGCGTTGCGCCCCTCGCTGATGTTCGCAACGATTTCAAAATTTGCTGTCGACATGTTCATCAGTCGAGCGTACGGCGCATCACGGGCCAGCGCCCATCGGGACCGGTTGCGGCAACGGTGAAGCCGAGCCGCTCCCAGAAGCGTTGTGTAGCAGCGGAGGTATGCTCTGGGTCAGCAACAGATTCTGGTTCCTCTGGGTAAGCCTCAGCAGCGGCAAAGCCAGCTGCACCGAGCCGAGCGAGCACACCGGCCACAAGCGCACTTCCGAGCGCACTCCCGCGTGCTGCTGGCACGACAGAGATGCAGGCGATGATCGCTGGCGGCGGGCTGTCGGGAAGGTCGGGGTAGCGATCGCGCAAGCGTTGCGCGCGCGGGAATGCGGAGAGCGGCCCCGCTTGGCAGTAGGCAACGGATTCGCCTTTCGCCAGAAGGACCCAGCCCATCGGCCCACTCACTGGGAGCTGTCGCGTCAGCAGGCGCAGCTTCGGTGGTTGCCCTGGCGCTGCAGCCGCATCGCGTAGCGCCTCTTCGCGCGTTGGTGGTTCGGGGGCGAATGGATTAAACGCTGGCGCCTGCTCCTCATCGGCGCCGAGGAATGCGGCGAGGGCACTCTTCCCTCCTGCAGGTGTGCTGGCACGCGCCGCAGGGTTTGGAGTTGCGCTCCCACTGGCCGCCGCCTTACTGCCACGCTCTGCGTCCTCCCACCAGGTGCAGGTGGCATGGTCAGCGCTTGCGTTGGCGCACGGCGGCACGAGCAACAACTCCTCGGCGCTCTCCACGCCGACTAGCTCGAACCCGTCACCGATGTTGATTCTCATCGTCTGGTATACTACGCCGCATGAGCGATCATGCGACTCCTGGGCACGATTCCCACGGCGAGGCCGAAGAGGCCCCCCTGGGCGCCATCAACCTTGCTGCGTGGGGGGCCGGTGCCCTCGGTGTTGCGATTGGCCTGCTAACAGCCGCCGCCATCGCGATCGCCGCAGGCGCCCTCTAGGGGGCAGCGAGATTGAAGGCCCGCTTCGCTCTAGCGCTCTCTGCGATCGCGCTCTTATCTGCATGCACTTCCAGCGGTGCTGATTTCAACGAGAGTGACGTGACGTTCGCGCAGATGATGATCCCGCACCATCAGCAAGCGGTTGAGCTCGCAGATCTGGCGCTGAAATCGACATCCTCAGCGGGCCCCGAGATCCTGCAGCTCGCTCAGCAGATTCGAGATGGGCAAGAGCCGGAGATCAAACAGATGAACGATCTGCTCGTCCAGTGGAAGCAGCCGCTAGATAGTCACGCCGCCATGGGGCATGGGTCTGAAATGGAGGGGATGCTCAGCGAGCAAGAGATGATGGATCTTGCCTCCCTCACTGGATCTGAGTTTGATGCCGCGTGGATCGCCGCGATGACGTTCCACCATCAAGGCGCAATCGCCATGGCGAGCGCCGCCGCGAAAGACGGGATCAATCCAGAGATTAAAACGCTCACTGCCGCAATCATTGCAGTGCAGCTGAGCGAGATTGAGAGGCTACAGACCCTTTCTACCGCACCGTAGGGCTGATCTTAGTTCGCGCCTCACTCCACCGTCAGCGGCGGCGCGTCGTTCGCTTCGTCGCCACCCCAACGCCCATCAGTCGGCGCAGCAGCGCGACGAGTGGCGTGACCACTCGGCCGAGCAGGCCACCGGCAAGCGCGCCGATCAACGCGATCGGCAAGACCACGATGACGAGGTTGATCGCCGCAACAATCACGGTTCGACCAACAGAGATCAGATTTGCGATAGCGAGTGAAACTTCTTTACCGAGATCAAAGCCGTTTGCTGCGTTACCGATCGACGAGCCGACTGGGCTGATCGTCACGGAGATAGTGGTCATGGCAACCTGATCCGCAAGTGCTGCGCGCTGTGCGTCGTACGACTCAATGTCGCTGCGCACTGCGGTGAGCTGCGTTTGCACGGCGAGCACGTCAGAGACGGTCGTCGCTCGCGTCATAAGTTCGAGGAGTGCCGACTCAGAGGCGCGCAGGTTGCGCAGTCGAGCCTCAAGGTCAACGAGCTGCATCGTCACCTCGTAGGTGCTGATCTGTTCGGAGAGGACCGTGCCCTCTGCGCGCAGGGCCAACACCGCTGCATCAAACGATGCAGCGGGAACCCGGAACGTCACCGTGAGGTATGGCGTTGACGCGTCGGTGTAGCGGTAGCTGCCAGATACATAGCCGCCCTGGCTCTTCACGATGCCAGTCAGCTTTGTCAGGCTGGCCTCAACGTCCGCGACTTCGAGGCTGAATGAGCCGTTGCGCACAACATCAATGCGATCACCCTCAATGGAGCCGCCTGGCGTCGCGGTTGGAACGCCGCCGGTGTCGCCCTTCTCGATGGGAGCCGAGGAGCCGCCGCTCGCGCCGAAGAGAAGCGCGCTGAGGCCGCCACTGGCGGAGAGTGCCAGCACGAGCGCAACCACCACGCCAATCTTTGCAGGCGTGCTAAACGACGGAAGGGTGAGTGATCCGATCTTCATGGTGTGCACCTCAACTTGCGCGCTCACTAGGGAACGCCTCATCACCCTAACGCTCTCTGGGCGCTGCAAGTTCCTGGGCACGGATCGTGTCTAGAAGAGGCCGACGATCTCCCCGCCATGTTCCAGGTCGAGGTCGATGCGCTCGCCACCAGGCGATTTGTTGAGGCCTGGCATTAGTCGCATATCGCCGCAGACAGCGGTGATGAAACCTGCGCCGGCGGCCAGGGTGACCGCCTTCACTGGTACGCGGAAGCCGGTTGGTCGCCCGAGCTTGCTGGCATCGTGCGAGAGCGAGTACTGCGTCTTCGCCATGCAGATCGGCAGGTGCCCGTATCCGAGCTCCTCCAGGCGCGCGAGGCGCTTCGCCGCGGCAGGGGCAATATCTACGCCATCTGCGCCGTAGATGCGTGTGGCGATCGTCTCGATCTTCTTGGCGAGAGGCATGTCGTCCGCATAGATCGGCGCAAACTTTGCCTCGCCCGAGGTTGCCGCAGCCCACACCGCCTCCGCGAGAGTGGCCGCGCCAGCTCCGCCATCAGTGAAGTGCGTCGTGACCACAGCGGCGCGAGCCCCTGCGGCCAGTGCGACGGCGCGAATCGCCTCATGTTCCGCAGCGGTGTCTGTTGGGAACGCATTCACAGCGACCACCACTGGAATGCCGAACGCGAGGACATTCTCAATCTGCTTCACCAGGTTCTGTGCCCCGGCGGTCACTGCCGCAACGTTCTCGGTGCTGAGCGCTGGATCGAGCGGCTTGCCAGCAACGATCTTGCCGACGCCACCATGCATCTTGAGCGCGCGCACGGTTGCCACAATCACCGCCGCATCCGGGGCGAGACCAGAGGCGCGGCACTTGATGTCGAAGAACTTCTCGGCGCCCATGTCCGCGCCGAAGCCCGCTTCGGTCACAACGATGTCGGTTGTCGCGAGTGCAGCGCGGTCAGCAATGATGGAGTTATTCCCGTGCGCAATGTTTGCGAATGGTCCGGCGTGTACGAATGCAGGACCGCCTTCAAGTGTTTGCAAGAGATTCGGCTTGATCGCATCGCGCAGGAGCGCGGCCATGGAGCCAGCAACTTTCAAGTCTTCAGTGGTGACCGGCTTGCCGTCAACCGTTTCGGCGACGACAATGCGGCCAAGGCGCGCGCGAAGATCGGCAAGATCAGATGCGAGCGCAAGTACTGCCATGACTTCGCTTGCCACCGTGATCACGGTTTCGGATTCACGAACGACGCCATTCTCACGGCCGCCAAGGCCGATGATCGTCTTACGGATCGCGCGATCGCTAATGTCGACGACGCGCGGCCACGTGATGCTGCGCAGGTCAATGTTGAGCGCGTTGCCGTGATGGAGGTGATTGTCGAGGAACGCTGCTGCGAGATTGTGCGCTGCGCCAATCGCGTGCACGTCACCGGTGAGATGAAGGTTGAACTCCTCCATCGGAATGACTTGGCTGTAGCCGCCGCCCGCGGCACCACCCTTGATGCCAAATACTGGTCCAAGGCTTGGCTGTCGAATCGCGACGGCGGCGCGGTGACCAATCTTGTTGAGCCCCTGCGCGAGACCGACGGTGGTGGTGGTCTTCCCTTCGCCGAGTGGTGTTGGACTGATCGCAGTGACAACAACGTACTTGCCGCGTGCGCCACTCTTCTCTAGCCGTTCAATTCCTTCGATGGAGAGCTTCGCCTTGGTGCGACCGTACGGCTCAACCTCATCGTCGTGAAAGCCGAGGGCGGCCGCCACCTCGCCAATCGGCTTTGGCGTTACGCCACGTGCAATCTCCAGATCAGAAGGGAATCCCATGCCGTGAGTCTACGCTCGCCCGCGCACGAGGCGCTCGGCGGCTTCAGCTGCATGCAGCGCCAAGATCGCACTGGTCATTGGGCCCACGCCACCAGGCACGGGGCTCAGGCCACCCGTGTCGCCGAGCTTCGCTTCAACGCTCGGGGCATCAACGTCACCCACGATCGTGTCGCCGCTCGGGTGAATGCCGACGTCAATCACGACCGTGCCCGGCGATACGTGCTCGCCGCGCACCAAACCGCGAACGCCGGCGGCGACCACGAGTACGGCGGCGGTGCGGGTGACCACCCCAAGATCAGGGGTCTTTGAGTGCGCCACCTCGACGTGTGCCCCAGCGATCTCCAAGAGATGGGCCACGGGTCGGCCAACGATGGCGCTGCGCCCCACCACAACCGCGGCTCGCCCCTCCAGTGGAATCTCATACGCCCGCAGCAGCTCCATTACCGCCGCCGCGGTGGCGGGGAGGAGCGACGCATCATGCGTGCCCTCGGCGAGCCGCTCTGCGTTCACAACGGTAATGCCGTCAATATCTTTGCTTGGCGCGATCGCCGCGGCAACAATCTCTCGCGACACGCCGCTCGGCAGTGGCGACTGCAGGATGATCCCCGCCACGTTCTGGTCTGCAGAGAGTGACGTCAGTGAGGCAAAGATCTCGGCCTCCGTTGCTGTTGCGCCAAGTTCCACACGACGTCCGACGAGTCCGGTTGCGCTGACCTGCTTCAGGAGTCGATCAACATACAACAGCGAATCGGGCTCGCCCGTTGCAATTACCACGGCAATCTCTGGTGCCACCTCGCGTGCGTCGGCAATTGCACGCGCTGCGATTTCGGTGGCGCGCGCCGTGATCTGCTTTGCAAACGGCTGCGCTGCAAGTCGTTGCGTCATTGCGAACTACGCCTGCGTCAAACGTTCAAGCGCTGCCACAGAGGCAGCAGTCTGATTTGCAAGCGTCGCGCGCGTTTCAGGGTCATCAATGAACGGGAGGTTCGCCTCAACATTCTCTGCTGCGCTCAAGCCGGCAGCGCGCGCGAATCGCAGCGCAACATCCAGGTCACTTGCAGCGCTCACCAAGCTTCGACCGGTGAGTAGGCGCGCAGCCTCCGCAACAGCAGAGATCGCGCGAAGCGTTTGTAGTGGAACAGCTGCGGCGTGTTCGGCTGCGGCAGACATCGCACGACCGCGTGCTTCACGTTCGTGCTCTTCGCCCTTTGGGAGACGCATCGCCTGAATGAACGCGTCGTACGCCTTTGCATCGTCATCAGCAAGTGTGAGCAGCTCGCCACGAATCGTTGCCATCTGCGCAGCGGTGCGTTCCTGTAGTGCAGCGTCGGCACCATCGGGACTCTTCTTCAGCGAGAGACCGGCCACCATCTCGACGAGCGCGGCCGCCGTTGCGCCACTCACCGCTGCGGCGGCGCCGCCGCCAGGTGCGGGTGTTGGCGCAGCGAGTGCTGCAAGGAAGTCAGCGAGGGTCTGTTGTGCGAATGACGTCATCTGCGCATCCTATCGCGAGCGCCGCGCGCGAGGGCGCGTCAGATTGGAGTTAGTCAGCCTGAAGTTCGCGCGGGCCATCGCCATGTCGGCGGGCCAGCGAGAGTGCAACGGCGAGCGAGATGATGAGCCCAGCGAGAACGCCGAGCTCCCAGAGGATTGGCTCAAGGTTGCCGCCCTCGCTCAGGATGCGCTCAGCCTGTGCGGTCACGACCAGCACGCGGCGAACGACGGCAACGAGGCCGATGATCAGGAACGGCTCAAGGATGAGCTGTGTGCGCGCCAGCGAGAGTCGCAACGTATAGAGCAGCTCCGCGATAATGAAGACGAGGAGCACGCGATCAAGAATCAGGAGCGCTGCGTCGATACCGCCCTCGTGAATCCCCTCGGCAACGAGCCCAACGGTATCTGCGCCGATCAGGGCGATCGCGATGACCAACACGCCAGCGAGGGCGATGTCGAGGGTGATCTCAAGTCCGTGCAGTACGCCACGGGCGCGACCAACAACACTGGTTAGGAGCGGGCCGAGGACGTGGTCTCCAGACGCTGAGTTTCGGGTCGCAGACTGTCGCTTCATGGCGCGCAGTATGGCAGGTGGCTAGGCGTGAACGAGCACGTGCTCCATCTCGGGGATCCCCGAAGCGAATGGCAGGGTCGCCCATGCATCGTCGAAGGCCTGAATGGACCATGCGCCCGTGCGACGCGAGAAGCTCAGGACGAGGGCAGCATCTTCGGTCTCAATCTCCCAGAGGGTGCGAGGACCTTCGCTGGCGCTGAAGACGCCGTATTCACGGCGGAGCGCGAGGACCTGGGTCACCTTGCGGCTGATCCCCTCGAAGGCGACCGCGGTTGGGGCGCCGGTGCGCCAATGGGCTGTCACGGCTACCGCGACTGGGCTGATCGGTTGCATTGCCATCCTGAACCTCCTCCCCTCGTGGGGGCCTGCGTTAGAACATCTGTTCGTAGTGTCATAGAACATCCGTTCTGTGTCAAGGGGGGGACCTGTGCGAGAATCGTGCTCCAACGGGGGGCG